>CAMHEL010000035.1 GCA_946184125.1 uncultured Prevotellaceae bacterium | reverse complement strand
TATCTCGCAGATGGCATCGGCAAGGGTCACATAACCGTCATCATTCACATCGCCAAGGAGCTTGTCATTGACGGTAAGGGTACAGGTGGCATCAGCACAGATCTTATTAGACCATAGTGCTACAGAGGTGACCATATAGTATTTATAATAACAATTGCTTAGTTGAATTTCATAGTCTCCTGACGCTACGGAATGATCGACATTTAGAAGAATATTCATTTTTTGATTATGCACCACATTTATTCGGAAATCTTTGCCACACGAAATACTAAAATGATAAGTGTTTGCCCCTGTTTTTATCATTTGAATGGTGGTCTCTCCATCATTCTCTGTTTCCAAAAAGTTACATATTGGTGTTCCATCACTATTAGTGGCGACGGATACTCCGTCTGGAAGTGTCAGATCAAACTCTTTTGAATTTACAATTGAATATCTTATCGGTAACCACACTTGTCCTCCACTTGTTGCAGTGATATCCTCTGGTTCAAGTAATGTGTCGGAATTTGTGACCCAATTTATATTCACAGCCACTTCAATAGATGTCAATGACCCAGTATGGTAAACATTCGGATTGATGGGTGAAAAACTATAATTATATTTTATAGAAGTAGGTGTTTCGGCAGTTGAAAAAACCAAATAATCAGCTACCAATTCAAATGGCCGAATACCACCATTTGCCCAATCAGTCTCCAATTCATCGGCAAAATCATTAATGATTATTCTATCTATATGCGCCAAATCAAAACCTTCCGGTACCCTCAAGGCATAACGGTTATTGCCCAAAGCATAAAGAGTGGATGTCATAGTCTGATCCACGCGGCTCCAATGAGATACAGCAAATCCTTCTGGAACAATTATCATCATAAGTTCATTTCCACCACAACTTAAATACCTCAACTTTGTAAGGTTTGACAAATCTATGCTTCCAGTAAGTGCTGTCTCGTCACAGAAAAGGGCTGTCAGATTGGTGTACTTTGGCAAGCGGCTGTTTCCCATACAGGTATTTCCGCTGCAATTTATGCTTTCTATTTGATTGCTGGCATTGGCATCAATATATAAAAGTTGGTTCTTACTGCAGTCGAGCACTTTCAAATTTGCCAAGCCTCTCACATCAAGTGATGTCAGCAGATTGTCACTGCATCCCAAGGTTTCGAGTGCTGTGTTTTTCGAGAGGTCTAATGTTTCTATTTGGTTGAGGTTGTTCCCAAGCACAAGATCATATCCTGGCTCGGTTTTTATGATTCTGCCGCAGTTGAGATATGTAAGGGCAGTGTTATTGGTCACATTGAGGGCTGTCAGCAGGTTGCTGCCGCAGTCAAGATATCTGAGTTTGGTGAGCGCCGACACATCTAATGCCGTTAGGTTGTTGTTGTTGCAGTCCAATGTGTCAAGTTCTGTGAAATAAGCAATGCCTGTCAAATCGGAAATGATCTTATTGCTCACATTAATTGCCTTAATGGCATCTATCTCACTATATGCAAGCCATGCATCTGCACCATAGTCCTGACTGAGGAGGTAGTTGCGGAAATTCTCATCTGGGAAGTTGGTGGCATCAATGGCAATGCCAGGAGGCAAAGTGCCATCATTGATAACGGTGATTGTGGAGGAGGTTAATGGAAGGAATAAAGAATTTTGTTGGATGTCATCCGATATTTCAGCATAAGCATAAGCATAGGTCACCTGACATTGATAAGTGCCACCTGCCATATCATCACTTATAATTACGGGAATATAGGCGACAATACCATTGCCTGGTTCTAACAAAGGAGTTGAAGAATAACTATATAAACAAATACACCTAACCTCATTCTTATAACCTTCCAAAGAATGATCAAAGTCTGGTGCACCTTCAGGATAATATCTTGCGATATGAGAAGCTGAACTATCTATCACCCTATCTGATAAAAATAGGTCTGCAATTTTTTCTCCTTCTGAATTTTCAGTATATGGTACACTAACCCCTTGTGGAAGAGATGCAATTAACTCAAATGCCATCACATTAGCAACATTATTCATTTGAATAGGCAGCAGCACTTGCGAGCCAGCTTTTGCAGTGATATCCAAGCAATAGAAGGCGTTATCGCTGCTGGTATTGCTGTTGGTGCATACGGATCCTGTCACATCTCCATCCTCATGCTGGAAGTTGTCGCAATCGGAGTTTAGCAGTATTGCCACACCTAAACCGTTGTCGGGTGCGGTGATGTCGCCGAAGGAATTGAGGGTGCTGCATCCTGCAAGCTCCACGGTGGCGGGGCATTTGTCGGTTGTGAGGTTGCTTGCGCTGGCTCCCGCCGTCTCGTCAATGTAGAGCGTCATGCCGTCCTTCACCCTTATCAGTGGAGCCACGGCATTGCCGCTGCGGTCGCCCTTGAATCCTTCTGCTGCACCGATAGTGCCGTTTACCACCTTGATGGAGTATGTCACCTCAAGTGTGTAGGTAAGGTTCTTGTACGAACTGTAAGCGCTTTTCGACAAGTCTAATGTCGGCACGGCTCCCTTTGCCAACATCTTTACTTTCTTCGACCCGTCGGGAGCTGTCACCATATTGGCGAGTGTCACCGAGTCGATGAACTCCTGCAGAGGGTTGGTTTCCTGCGCTTCAGTGGCCGATGGAGCCATCAATGCGAAGCACAACAACATCGCCAGCCACTTTGCCTTTCCATTTTTTTTAGGATTGCTCATAGTCTTTTCTATTTTATTGTTATTATAATCGTTACGATTTCCATGGTTATCTCATCACCTTGCGGCCATCCTCTATGTAGATGCCGCGCTGTGGACTGCTGACACGTGTGCCGTCGATGCGGTAGCGGACGGTAGGTGCAGCGCCTGTTTCTACCTCACGGATGCCGGTGGGTGTGCACTCCACTGCCAAGGCGGCATGCTCACGGGTGTTCATGTCAACAATGCGGATATGGTCGAGGGTGACGGCAGATGCGTTTCCGCCGGTGGTCTTGCAGTGAAGGACGGCTCCGGCACCGATAGGCGCCATGTCCATCGACCATGCCACGATGCGGTAGCGGCCCCCGCCGAGGGAGTGGGTCGCCACACTGTGGGTGCCGAGCGAGGCGGAGAGCAATGTCGCGTCGTCGCCGAGGGTGATGTCGGCGGTGAAGGCGGTGTAGTCGCGCAGGTCGCCGAGCGTGAGGTCGAAGCCGTTGGTGGCGGAGCGCAGGTGGCTCATCTCCTCGATAAGTTTTGCCACATCCTCATCAGGCACGTCGGGGCGGATGGGGTCAGGCTCCACCGTAACCACATACTGGATAATGGCTATTGCATCGGACACGCTCACCACATTGTCCTGGTTGTAGTCGGCCACGGCCTCAACAAACACAGGCGGGTTCTGCTCCAGCAGCCAACTTATCTCGCAGATGGCATCGGCAAGGGTGACGCTGCCACTGGCATTCACATCACCCAGAAGGGCTGTTTGTGCACCAAGCCTGAAGTAGCCGCCCTTCCACTGGAAACAGCTGCCACTGGTGCTGACACCGAAGTTGAAGCCCGCCGGGGCGTAGATGGTGCAGGGCGAGGAGGCTGTGCCTATGCCGGCGCAAGCGCCGTCAGCCAAGTTCTGCATCGACAGTGAGACGGTAAGCTCTGTCAGGCCTGTGCAGTAGGCGAGCATATTTTGGGTGTCAGTGGCAGAGGATAAGTCGAAATTGCCCAGGTCGAGACTCGTCAGGCTTTTGCAGCCATAGAACATGCCATTGAATGAAGTGACATTTCCTGTGTCGAAATGGCTCACATCAAGCGTTGCCAGGCTGCCGCAGTAGCAGAACATTCCCGTCATGTCGGTGACGAGGGAGGTGTTGAAGCCGCTGACATCGAGTTCCTCCAAAGCGCTGCAGCCATAGAACATCGCCCACATGTTGGTTGTCCTCGAGGTGTCGAAACCTTGCGCGCCGATATAGTTCAGTTTGCTGCAGTAGAAGAACATGCCTGCCATTGTGGTCATATTCGAGGTGTCGAAGAATTGCATATCGTCAATATGCTCCAGATTGCTCATCTCATAGAACCAGCAGTAGCCGGAAGTGGGCAGGGCTTCAGAAAAATCGCAGTGGAACGCCACACCAGTGATTTCAGCAGCAGTCTGCTCGTCGTTCCAGGCTGGAAAGTTCTCACCCTCGTTCAGTGAATACAACGTTTCCGTGTGAGTGGACTTTTCGCTATCATAATAAAATAAGAGGTTTTTGCCGTTGCCTAACGGGTCGTCTGTCAGAATGGCGTAGGCCTCCTTGATGGGCGACAGTTTGTATAGTTCCAGGTATCCGATACCCATCCAGCGGTAAGTATTGCCTGTGACGGCCTTGAGGCCCACTTTCACCTCTCCGGTTTCTGTCTGCACAAACTCTATGCTTGCTGGCGAGAGGATGTCGGTTTGTATTGTGGAGCCTTCGGTGTCGTTGGCATAGAATTTCACGCCACGCACGTTGCCACCCATGTCCTGCTGTGCGAAGGCGTAGCACGACATGTTGTAGATGCCGGGTGCGAGGGTCACTTTCTGGTATAGGGTGAACAGGTTGTTGGCCTTTGCTGCCACGCTCCAGTACTCATAGAATGCCGTCTTTGTGCCGTCTGCTGAATTTACCTGTTCATTTGTCATCACTTGGCTGCTGCCGTCGGTCTGGTCGGTGTACCATCCCTCAGCTTCTGTCCAGGTGGCCAAACCTTCGAGGTTGGGGTTCAAAAGCATGAATGTGAGGTCGAATTTGTTGTCTTTGGTCGGGTTGGCTTCTGTTGCGTATGTCACCATTGCCTCGTAGAGTGATTCGCAGGCTGAATTGATAGTTTCGGAGTTGAGCGCTTCGTTCACTTCGCGGTCGGTGCCTTTCATTGTGTTGGTCAGGGTGGAGTTGGCGCATTCGTTGTCGTTGTCCACACTGGCAAGGGCGGCTCCGTAGGGTCGCAGAATCTTGTATTTGTTGTAGATGTCGGCTGCTCTGGCATAGTCGGCTGCCATTTCCTCCAGGTTTTGTATGGCTTCTTCTATACTTTCCAAAGTGGTGAGGTCGAATTCGCCGGAAATGTTCGACTGCAGGTTGTCGATTTCGCTCTGCATGGCTGCAGGCACGTCATCACGGTAGGATATCACCTTGTCGATGGCAGCTTGCAGTGCATCGTTCGGGTTGCGTATCGACACATCCTTTATACTCACCCAATTGTAGTTTGCATTCTCTATTTTCAATCCTACTGTAAGTTTGCCATCCTCACCAACTTCCGCAACATTACTGAATGTGCCATAATAACCTTTCATATTGTCATAGACACCAGAATAGACAAATAATGTGCCTTCTGCAGAAATATCGGTCTCTTTGTCGTTTACAAAGTATATTGGGCTATTGGGGTTGTTGCCGGCCTCACTATAAACTCTTACGAGTGCCTCCACTTCATATTTCTCTCCAGGCTCCAAACCTGCGAGTGTGTAGTATATCATATCATCTTGAAGTGGAGTATCACGACCTACCCATTCCTGGATAAATGGAGTTGTCATACCAGACCCATCATCATCTCCTTCCTTTGACCATGTGTTAACATCAAAGCCTTGCTCCTTTTCGCTGCTCCAGCCTTCCAAGTTATCCGTGGGTATCACACCGCTTGCTATTATCCTGTAGCTTGCAATGCTGGTTTTAGCTAACGAATTAGCTTCATTAAGTGCACTTATTGCTTCATGAAGTGCATTCGTAGAAGTTTGGTCCACTTTATCTTCACCATAACTGATAACCGTTTGCTGAAGAAAATCCATCACTTTCTGGCTGATGGTTTCATTTGTAGCCATCAATTCACGGGCCTCTTCTAATGCTCTCATATAAGCATACTTCGCATCGTCGTCATTACTGAGCTTATATAGTTTGAAAGGACCTAATAAGCACCACGAGCAATATGTGTCGATGTAACCTCGTAAACCAATGGTAATCTCCTGCTCAGTCTCCAAGTCGAAATCAATTTCGTTTGAGAAATCACCCAATGAGAATGCATTGGCAGCTTTGTACGTATCATCTCTACCTGCATATCTATCAAGTCCGCCACTGGTCAGTCCCACCAGATATTGGGTCTTCTCTCCTGCAAAGATATACGCTTTATTGTTAGTACCGTTACCGTTACCTTCGCGATAGAAGCTACTAACAGCGAGACGGTAGCTGCCAGCAGGAAGAGTCACTGTTTGTGAGAAATGGAAATTTCTTGTGCTGCCGATACTTGTTCCAGCGCTCCCCCACTGATAATAGAAATCTATTACAGGAACATCACAATTGGCCCAATATTGTGTGTAATTGTACCCATCGTCTCCATAGTCCCATCCTTCAAAGGAACTCAGGTCTGCATTTTTGATGTACATATTTGTCACATCCTCTTGTGCATTTACAGCAATGCCACATAATAATATGCAAACTGCTAAAAAAAGAATTCTTTTCTTTTCCATTTTCTATATCTTTTTTCTTTTCGTCATAATTGAACTCTATTCTGATGCAAGACGTATGGGAAGGCCATAGCAACGTCTTTCCCGTCCATCAACTATCTCACCACCTTGCGGCCATCCTCAATGTAGATGCCGCGTTGTGGACTGCTGACGCGAGTGCCGTCGATGCGGTAGCGGGCGACAGGTGCTGCATCTGCTTCAACCTCGCGGATGCCGGTGGGTGTGCACTCCACTGCCGGGGCGGCATGCTCACAGGTGTTCATGTCAACAATGCGGATATGGTCGAGGGTGACGGCAGATGTGTTTCCACCGGTGGTCTTGCAGCGAAGGACGGCTCCGGCACCGATAGGCGCCATGTCCATCGACCATGCCACAATGCGGTAACGGCCCCCGCCGAGGGAGTGGGTCGCCACGCTGTGGGTACCGAGCGAGGCGGAGAGCAATGTCGCGTCGTCGCCGAGGGTGATGTCGGCGGTGAAGGCGGTGTAGTCGCGCAGGTCGCCGAGCGTGAGGTCGAAGCCGTTGGTGGCGGAGCGCAGGTGGCTCATCTCCTCGATAAGTTTTGCCACATCCTCATCAGGCACGTCGGGGCGGATGGGGTCAGGCTCCACCGTAACCACATACTGGATAATGGCTATTGCATCGGACACGCTCACCACATTGTCCTGGTTGTAGTCGGCCACGGCCTCAACAAACACAGGCGGGTTCTGCTCCAGCAGCCAACTTATCTCGCAGATGGCATCGGCAAGGGTGACGCTGCCACTGGCATTCACATCACCCAGAAGGGCTGTTTGTGCACCAAGCCTGAAGTAGCCGCCCTTCCACTGGAAACAGCTGCCACTGGTGCTGACACCGAAGTTGAAGCCCGCCGGGGCGTAGATGGTGCAGGGCGAGGAGGCTGTGCCTATGCCGGCGCAAGCGCCGTCAGCCAAGTTCTGCATCGACAGTGAGACGGTAAGCTCTGTCAGGCCTGTGCAGTAGGCGAGCATATTTTGGGTGTCAGTGGCAGAGGATAAGTCGAAATTGCCCAGGTCGAGACTCGTCAGGCTTTTGCAGCCATAGAACATGCCATTGAATGAAGTGACATTTCCTGTGTCGAAATGGCTCACATCAAGCGTTGCCAGGCTGCCGCAGTAGCAGAACATTCCCGTCATGTCGGTGACGAGGGAGGTGTTGAAGCCGCTGACATCGAGTTCCTCCAAAGCGCTGCAGCCATAGAACATCGCCCACATGTTGGTTGTCCTCGAGGTGTCGAAACCTTGCGCGCCGATATAGTTCAGTTTGCTGCAGTAGAAGAACATGCCTGCCATTGTGGTCATATTCGAGGTGTCGAAGAATTGCATATCGTCAATATGCTCCAGATTGCTCATCTCATAGAACCAGCAGTAGCCGGAAGTGGGCAGGGCTTCAGAAAAATCGCAGTGGAACGCCACACCAGTGATTTCAGCAGCAGTCTGCTCGTCGTTCCAGGCTGGAAAGTTCTCACCCTCGTTCAGTGAATACAACGTTTCCGTGTGAGTGGACTTTTCGCTATCATAATAAAATAAGAGGTTTTTGCCGTTGCCTAACGGGTCGTCTGTCAGAATGGCGTAGGCCTCCTTGGGGGCCTCCTCCTTCCCCAATTTGAAGTATCCGCCCTTCCACTGGAAGTAATCGCCCGAAGTGTCAACTCCAAAGTCAAAACCGTCGGGGGCAATGATTGTGCAAGGGGTGGAGGTACCAAGACCTAAGCAAGTTTCCTCTCCAAGATTCGTCATTGTTGAGGAAATCGACAAGGATTTGAGATTGTAGCAACCGGATATAAGACGATTATTAAAAGAAAGTTCATCAGAAAATTCAGACATCTCATAATTTAGATTGCTTGTATCAAATCCACTCAAGTCTAAGATTTCCAGACTGCTGCAATTCTCAAACATACTCCCAATGTCTACAACATTTGATGTATCAAAATGACGCATATCAAGGGTTGCCAAACTGGCACATCCCTCAAACATACAGTTCATATTTATCACTTTCGAAGTATTGAAACTACTTATATCAAGGGAAACAAGGCTTTTACATCCCTGAAACATATAACTCATGTTTTCAACATTTGAAGTGTCGAATATAGACAAGTCAAGACTCTTCAAGGCACTGCAACAATAGAACATTCCACTCATATCGTACACATTTGAAGTGTCGAAATTGCTTAAATCAATGCTTGTCAGACTTTCACAGCAAGCGAACATTTCATTCATGTCTGTCACATTGGAGGTATCGAAATTGCTTATATCAATGCTTGATAGATTACTACAAGCAGCAAAAAGATGCATCATATCTATCACATTTGAAGTATCGAAATTACTAACATCAATGTTTGAAAGACTACTACAATCTTGGAACATGCCACACATAAAAGAAACTCCTGATGTATCAAAATTAGTCACATCAAGGGAAGTCAGTCCATTACATCCATAGAACATCCAACTCATATCCGTCACTTTTGATGTGTCGAAATGTGTCACATCAAGGGAAGTCAGACTTCCACATCCATCAAACATATCTTGCATCTCAATCACATTCGATGTGTCGAAATGCGTCACATCAAGGGAAGTCAGATTTCTACATCCATAGAACATATAACTCATATCCATCACCTTTGACGTGTCAAAATTCGTTATATCAAGTGTGTTTAGGCTAATACATTCAGCGAACATCCACCCCATGCTCGTCACCTTAGATGTGTCGAAATGCGTCACATCAAGGGAAGTCAGATTTCTACATCCATCGAACATTTTTCCCATATTAGTCACATTCGATGTGTTGAGAAATTCTATTCCTATTATTGATTTCAAATTATAAGCTTGATCAAACCAAGAATAAGTTGTCTCGGGCCTTGCTTCTGCAAAAGAACTATCAAAAACTACTGTGTTTATATTCCATCTATTCCACTTAGGCTGATTTATTCCCTCATTGAGAGAATAAGATGTCCCCTCACGTGTTTCTCTCTGGTCATCATAATAGAAAGTTAATGTTTTACCATTATTGGAAAAAAGGACGTATGCCTCTTTTTCAGCCGCAGGTGTTCCAAGAATGAAATAACCATCCTTTAACTGTAGATTGTCACTATATATATCTACATCAAAATCAAAACTTTCCAGGTCATAGATGTTATGGTGAGAAGAAACGTTGTCGATACCAAGGCGAGCATCCTCTCCAATGTAATCTTTATAATATAAAGTCTTATTGGAATCTTTTATCACCACATACGCATCGACTGCCATGACCTTCATCACGGAGGTTATGCACAGCAGTGCCAAAGGGTATAAATAGTTCGTTTTCATTGTAGCTTTAGTTATTAAATTCAAGTGAAAAGTTCTTCAAAATTAAGCAATATTTTCGGAAAGTGCAAATAGCGTATTTTTCAGAAATGACCAAATGGCCCAAAACCGTGTTTATCCATACAAATACCATGATTAAGTGAAGAATTTTTCTAAAAAATTTCTTCTTTCACTTTTTTGACGTATGAGATGAACTTCAAATTTCTGTTTCTGTAGGCGGTGGGCTCCATCCCGAAAATTAGTTAAAATATTAAAAAAATAAGGGTATGACGGCTGTTTTTACGTTTATGAGCGCGAAAAATCGTATATTTGCATAATTTATAGGAAAGAAAGACAATGGAGCTCATCAGAAATTTCTGCATTATCGCACATATCGACCATGGTAAGTCAACCTTGGCAGACCGTCTATTGGAATATACGAACACCATCCAGATTACCGAAGGGCAGATGCTCGACAACATGGATCTGGAGCGTGAGCGCGGCATTACCATCAAGAGTCATGCCATCCAGATGGAGTATGAATATGGCGGCAAGAAGTATCTGCTCAACCTCATTGACACTCCGGGCCATGTGGACTTCTCCTACGAGGTTTCCCGCAGCATCGCCGCTTGCGAGGGTGCGCTATTGGTAGTGGATGCCACTCAAGGTGTTCAGGCGCAGACCATTTCGAACCTCTACATGGCCATCGACCATAATTTGGAAATCATCCCCGTCATCAACAAGATAGACATGCCCTCGGCCATGCCCGACGAGGTGGAGGATGAGATAGTGGAACTTCTCGGTTGCGACAGCGAAGACATTATTCGTGCATCCGGCAAGACCGGCGAAGGCGTAGAGGACATCCTGCGCGCTGTGATAGAGCGCATCCCCCACCCCGAAGGCGACCCGAAGGCACCGCTTCAAGCACTTATCTTCGACTCTGTGTTCAACTCCTTCCGTGGCATCATCGCGTATTTCAAAATCACCAACGGCACGATAAAGAAGGGCGACAAGGTGAAGTTCTTCAACACCGGCATGGAATATGATGCCGATGAGGTGGGCGTGCTACGCATGGAGATGATACCCCGCGCAGAGCTCCGTGCCGGCGAGGTGGGCTACATCATCAGCGGCATCAAAGACGCCAAGGAGGTGAAGGTGGGCGACACCATCACGCATATCGCCCGTCCTTGTGAGAATGCCATTGAGGGTTTCCAGGAGGTGAAGCCGATGGTGTTTGCAGGCGTCTACCCCATCGACCCCACCGACTACGAGAACCTCCGCTCGTCGCTGGAGAAGCTTCAGCTCAACGACGCCTCCCTGTCGTTCTTCCCTGAGTCATCCGTTGCCCTTGGCTTCGGTTTCCGTTGTGGCTTTTTAGGCCTTCTGCACATGGAGATTATCCAGGAACGTCTCGACAGGGAGTTCGACATGGACGTCATCACCACAGTGCCCAACGTGTCGTATATGGTGTACGACAAGCAGGGCGGCTGCAAGGAAGTCCACAACCCCTCGGGCCTGCCCGACCTGACCCTCATCGACCACATTGAGGAGCCCTACATCAAGGCGACGGTCATCACGACCTCGACCTTCATCGGGCCCATCATGACCCTCTGCCTCGACAAGCGCGGTGAGCTCATCAGCCAGGAGTTCGTCAGTGGCAACAGGGTGGAAATCAAGTTCTACCTCCCACTTGGAGAGATTGTCATCGATTTCTACGACAAGCTGAAGAGCATTTCGAAAGGATATGCCTCATTCGACTATTATATCTGTGGCTACCGTCCCTCCCGTTTGGCCAAGCTCGACATCCTCCTCAACGGCGAGCCCGTCGACGCCCTCTCGACACTGACCCATCAGGACAATGCTGTGGCTTTCGGCCGCAGGATGTGCGAGAAGCTCAAGGAACTCATCCCAAGACAGCAGTTCGACATTGCCATCCAGGCAGCCATCGGAGCGAAGATTGTTGCCCGTGAGACGGTGAAATGTGTCCGCAAGGATGTGACAGCGAAGTGCTACGGAGGCGATGTGTCGCGCAAGCGAAAGCTTCTGGAAAAACAGAAGCGAGGCAAGAAACGAATGAAGCAGATAGGCAACGTGGAGGTGCCCCAGAAGGCCTTCCTCGCTGTTCTCAAACTCGACTGAGAAGTTCGGACAAAAAAGTACTTAAAGAAAAACACCAAAGAGAAAGGAGACAAGATGAAGGAACAGCCACACACCACGCGAGACATTGCCCGCGAGTTGGCGCGCAAGTACAGTACCATGACGCACGACGAGCTCGACATCCTCGAGAGCATACTCGTGCCACGTAAGTTTGCCAAAAACCAACTGATCCTGAAGGAGGGGGAGATATGCCGTGACATACTGTATATCCACACGGGCCTGCTCAGACAGTTCTACAAGAAGAAAGGCCGCGTGCTCACCGAGCACCTCGGCGTCGATGGCACCATCGTCATGTGCATCGAGAGCCTTTTCCGCGAGGAGCCCACCAAACTGCAGGTGGAGGCCCTTGAGGTCTCCCAGTGCTATGCCCTTCCCAAGAAGCGCCTTGAGGAGGTGGCCCTTCACAATGTGAACATCCAGATATTGTACAGAAAGATTTTGGAGGAATCGCTCATTCTCTCCCAGGTCCACGCCGACTTGGTACGTTTCGAGACCGCCCAGAACCGCTACAAGCGCCTGTGCAAACTGATGCCCAAAGTCATCCAGCGTGCTCCGCTCAACTACATCGCCAACTACCTTCAGATGACCCCTGAGACCCTCAGCCGCGTGCGCTCTGCCACCCTTCTCGACTGAAAAAAGACTGCTTGATGGTATGGGATGGCAGACATCACTTTTGCCAACAGCAGAATATGATGATCATGAGGGCGTTTGGAACTGTTGCAGAATAACAAATAAAAAACTAATCCGATAATATGTTCAAGAAATTTTTCATCCTTTTGGCCATGGTGGCCTTGTTGTTTGCTTGTCAAGAATCTCTTGAGAACCGCGCAGCACGCGAGTCCGACGAGTACACCCGCAAGTTCTGCCCAGTAAAAATCAATGACAACACGACGCTCGACAGCCTGACATTCGATATCGCATCGCATACCTTCACACGTTATTTCAGCATCGTGACCGACTCACAGAGCATCCAACGTGCCGAAGAAAAGAAAGCCTATTTCGCAGAGGAACTCATCAAGGAGGTCAAACTTGACACCAGTCTGAAGCCTTTCAAGGAAAATGGTTACGCCTTCCGTTTTGTCTACCGTTCCGCGGACGACCCATCGTTCATTCTTTACGACAAGACCGTCACGAAAGAAGAATATTAGGTGTGTTCTATTAATTCTGATTTTTATGAGGTGGCATTTCTATACATTACATTTCGGTCGCTTTTCGATTTTAGTCGAAAATCGCCTCGACATAATTAATAGAACCCACCATTAGTTTTAGAAATGGGGTGTTTCGCGTGCTCGGAAATCACACGCTCCTACATAACCTATTATATATACAATTTAGACATTAGACGGTCGTTTCCCGTCTAATGTCTAAATGATAAGGGCAGAAGCCTGATGTGTCAAAACTACTTTTACGCCCTAAAGCCTATGACCTCTCGCTGAGGGCCTGCTCTATGGCACGGCAGAGTTGGTCGGGGCAGCTGGTGCTTTTCATGCCACAGCGTATGCCGTTGAGACGGCTGACCACCTCGTCGGCACGCATGCCTCTGATGAGCGATGTGATGCCCTTGAGGTTGCCATTGCAACCCCCGATGAACACCACGTCGCCTATTCTGTTGTCATCGTCAATCTCGACCTCAATGAACTGGCTGCAAGTGCCTTGGGTCTTGTAAACGGTTTTGGCCATGACTTACTCCTCGGCAGGTTTCATATTGGTGTAGACCGTCTGCACATCGTCGAAGTCTTCGAATTTCTCCACCATCTTGTCGATGACCTCACGCTGCTCTGGAGTGACATCCTTCAGGTCGTTGGGAATACGTGTGAACTCAGCGCCTGTCACCTCGAAGCCCTCGCTCTCAAGATGTTTCTGGATGTCGCCGAAACTCTTCGGGTCGCCATAGATGGTGATTTCGTTGGTCTCCTCATCCTCGTCGAACTCGTCATCCACTCCATAGTCGATGAGGTCGAGTATGAGCTCATCCATGTCGATGCCATCCTTCTTCTTGAATGTGAACACACATTTGTGGTCGAAGAGGAAGCTGAGGGAGCCCTGTGTTCCCAGGTTTCCGCTGAATTTATTGAACACTGAGCGCACGTCGCCCACCGTACGTGTGGTGTTGTCGGTAAGCGTCTCGATGAAGATGGCCACTCCGTGTGGTCCATATCCCTCGTAAGTCACCTCCTTGTAGTCGCTCTGGTCTTTTCCCATCGCGTTTTTGATGGCACGCTCAATGTTGTCCTTAGGCATGTTCTCCCTCTTGGCATTGGCGATGATAGCCCTCAGGGTAGGATTGTTCTCCGGCTCTGGTCCACCGGCTTTCACTGCGATGCTGATTTGCTTTCCGATGCGGGTGAAGGTCTTTGCCATGTGCCCCCATCTCTTCAGTTTTGTCGCTTTGCGATATTCAAATGCTCTTCCCATTTTCTTATAATTCTATTATTATTGTGTTCTATATATTCTGATTATTAAGTAGGTAATCAAAATTATCTCAGTTCCGCATTAAGTTTTGCCTTGAGGTTCTGGATCAGTTTGTTCATGATGGCCTCTATCTGCTTGTCCTGCAGGGTGCGCTGGTCATCCTGAAGGATGAAGTTGACGGCATAGCTCTTCTTCCCTTCCGGAAGGTTCTTGCCCTCATAGACATCAAACAGTTCGACACTCTTGAGCAGTTTTTTCTCTGTTGCCTTTGCGATTTGCTCGATTTGTGCGAACTCCACACTCTTGTCGATGAGCAGTGCGAGGTCGCGACTGACAGCCGGGAACTTGCAAATTTCGGTGAACTGCACCTTGTTTTTCCTTATGGCCTTCATGAGGACCGTCCAATTGATATCGGCATAATAGACGGGCTGTGCGATGCCGGCAGCCTTGAGCAGTTTCGGTGCTACGACACCCATCTCGACAAGCACCCTTCCGGCTCTTGTCTCAATAGCCAGTGCATGGGTGAAGACATCACTTTCGGAAGCCCTTGACACCACGGTCTGTGGCTGAACGCCAGCGCGTGCCAGCACATTCTCGACGTAGGCCTTCAGCTCATAATAAGAACTGTCCTCGTTGGGGTGCGCCCAACTGCCCGCCACACGCTTTCCAGTGACCCATAGTCCGAGGTGATACTCCTCACGGTAAGCACGCATGGGGTCGTCGGTATTCTGCTTCTCCGGGTCGAAGCTGTAGCAGTTGCCAAACTCGAAGAACTTGAGGTCGGGATTTCTCCTGTTGGCATTGTAGGCGATGCTCTCCAGTCCACCGAAGACGAGTGTCTGCCGCATCACGTTGAGGTCGCTGCTCAGGGGGTTGACGATACGAACTAGGTTCTCGGGCTTGAAGGCCTCGAGACCGTCGTAATAGGCTGCCTTGGTGAGTGAGTTGCACATGATTTCGTTGAAACCACATCCCACAAGCTGCTCTGCCACGAGGTTGTGCAGCCGGTGCTTCACATCCTCCTCGCCCTTGATGACCAACGAACTTTTAAGTTGGGTGGGTATTTCCACATTATTATATCCATAGATACGCAGGATATCCTCCACCACGTCGCAAGGCCGCGTCACATCGACACGGTAGGCAGGCACTCGCAGTGTCAGTCCCTCTTCGCTTTCCTTCTCAATCACCATTTCGAGGCTGGTGACGATGCTCTTCACGGTGTCGTGGGGGATGGCCTTGCCGATGAGGGAGTCGACATAGTCGTACTTCAAGTCGACGATGCTGTCGGCGATGGGGTTGGGATATTGGTCGCAAATCTGCATGGAGATTTTCCCACCTGCCAGTTGCTTGCAGAGTATGGCGGCCTGCTTGAGGGCATAGATGATGCCATTGGGGTCAACGCCTCTCTCAAACCGGAAGGATGAGTCGGTGCTCAGTCCGTGACGGCGTGCGCTCTTTCTAATCCATGTGGGATGGAAGTAAGCACTCTCGAGCACCACGTCGCGGGTGGTCTCGTAGGTTCCGCTTCCCTTACCTCCGAAGACGCCGGCGATGCACATGGGCTCCTCCTCGTTGCAGATGGCAAGGTCGTGCGAACCGAGGGTATGCTCCTCGCCGTCGAGGGTGACGAACTTGGTGCCCTCAGGCTGTGGCTTCACCACGATATGATGGCCCGTCACCATGTCGGCATCGAAGGTGTGGAGGGGCTGTCCGTAAGCCATCATCACATAGTTGGTGATGTCGACGATGTTGTTGATGGGGCGCAGACCGATGGTGGTCAGTTTGTTCTTCAGCCAATCAGGCGACTCCTTCACTTCGCACCCGGTGACGCTCACGCAGGCATAACGGCGGCAAGCCTCGGTATTCTCGATGGTGACTTTGATGGGCAGGCTCTCGTCATCGACTTGGAACTCGTCGCACGACGGGCGGTGGAGCGCTGTCTCGTAACCATTCTGCTTGAGCCATGCATACAGGTCGCGTGCCACGCCCCAATGTGAGAGTGCGTCGGCGCGGTTGGCGGTGATGTCGATTTCGATGAGCCAGTCGCTCTCCAGATGGTAGTATTCTGCAGCAGGCTGACCCACAGGGGCATCGTCGGGCAGGACGATGATGCCATCGTGGCTGTTTCCGATGCCAATCTCATCCTCGGCGCAAATCATGCCACACGATTCGACGCCTCTGAGTTTCGACTTCTTGATGACAAACTCCTTGTCGCCATCGTAGAGCACGCAGCCCAGGTCGGCCACGATGACCTTTTGCCCGGCAGCGACGTTGGGGGCTCCACACACGATTTGCGAGGGGGTCTCCTTGCCCAGGTCTACGGTAGTGACATGAAGATGGTCGGAGTTGGGATGGGGCTCACAAGTGAGCACCTTTCCTACAAAAAGCCCTTTCAGGCCTCCCTTGATGGTTTGAACTTCTTCGAGAGCATCCACCTCCAGTCCTGCGGATGTGAGTGCGGCACAAACTTCCTCGGCGGAAAGACTGAAGTCAACGTATTCCTTCAGCCATTTAAGAGAAATATTCATTTTGCTTGATTTACTGTATTTTAAGCGAAATGCTTGTTACTGTCTGAAAATAATGTGCAAAATTACACATTTTCCACCAAACCAACAAGAAAAGCGTGATTTTTTGCTTGTCCTGCTCTTTGGGAGGGACTGGGGGCCGAGATCTTGATTACCTACTTCATTTGATTGTTTCTACTTCTCCCGTTGATGTGACAAATAATTCTATCCTACAACGAGAGAAAATCTCAATCCTAACGCATTGGCAATGAGCATGAATGTGCTGAGCTGCATGTCCGTTTTTCCTTGCTCCAGTGAAGAGATGTACTCACGTTTCTTGCCTATACGCTCACCCAACTGCTGCTGCGTCAATTTCTGCCGTTTGCGTTCATCGCGCAACAATTCGGCATAGTACCAAGCTTTAGCCTTTGCTTCGAACTCTTCACGGCTGGGTGTTCCTCTCTCACCATATTTTTCAGTCAAATGTTGTGAACCGGTTTTCAACTGGGCAAGTTTCTTCTCATCGAGTTTTATCATTTCATTGTCCTCCTTATATGTATTTGTTCAAAATCTTTCGTGCATTTTCCACTTCCTTTTTATACTGCTTTGTGTTCTTTTTTAGGAAAGAGTTTAAGAAAAACACACGTTTGCTCTCTATGAACGATATGGAATCTATAGCAAAAATGATAGTACGATGTTCATTTGTACCAACAGACACCCTTGCCTCATAGAATTCCGTACCTTCAAGACTCTTTACGAATTTCTGATGAACCACGTATTGGGTCTTGATAACCGTCTCTACATAGTCGAACTTCGCCTTGACATAATTAATAGAAACCACCTAAATTATAAGTGAGCGGCATCATGGTGATGACACACAGAGAGTTTATTTTGAGAGGCAAACAGAGTAGATAGAGGAAAGAAGGCGACCGACAAGGGCCGCCTTCTTATGGTAAGTAATTTACATGTCAACGTTCATCAGAGGCTGTTATAGCTGCCAGAGAAGGTGGTGACGCTCATGTCGCCAGTCTGATATCCCCTCTTGAGCCAACGCATACGCTGCTCCGACGTGCCGTGGGTGAACGACTCTGGCTGTGAGTATCCCTGAGCCTGCTCCTGCAGGTAGTTGTCGCCGATATGCTGCGCACAGTTGATGGCTTCCTTCATGTCGCTGTCGTCGAGTGAGCCGAATGCCTCATCCTCGTAGTGTGCCCATACGCCTGAGTAGTAGTCGGCAAGCAGTTCGAGCCGCACACTGATTTGGTTGGCCTGCGTCTTGTTCACCTGGCTCATTTGTGAGTGTGCCTTGCCAAGAATGCCGAGGAGGTTCTCGACATGATGCCCCACCTCATGGGCGATGACATATGCTCTTGCAAAGTCACCACCCGACTTGAGCTGCCTTTCCATTTGCTCGAAGAAAGCCAAATCGAGATACAGTTTCTGGTCGGCAGAGCAATAGAACGGTCCGACAGCCGATGTGGCTCCACCGCAGTTGGTCTGCACTTGCCCCTTGAAGATGACGAGTGTCGGCGGAGTGTATGTAGCATTGAATTTCTGCTTGAAGACAGCCGACCACACGTCCTCGGTGCTTGCCAGCACTTGCTTGCAGAATTTCACTTGTGCCTCCTCCTCTGGCGAGAAGGTCTGGGTGCCCTCCGTTTGTTCGGTCTCTCCCCCTAATCCTCCTGCCTGCTGCAGGACGTCCATGGGGTTGCCTCCCATCAAGAGTGTGATGATGCCAATCAGGATGATGCTTCCTATTCCCATACCAGCCATTGTACCGGTACTCATTCCTCGGCGATCCTCGAAATTCTCGCTCTCTCTTCTTCCGTCAAGATTCATAATAATCGAATTGGTTAGTGATAAGAATTGTTGCGGGTATGTCCGCCTTGTTTTTCAAATGCAAATATACGATGTTTTTTTAAAAAAACGCCAAAAGTGGCAATAAAATTTGCAGATGTCGCTTCTTTTTGTTATCTTCGCATCATAAAAAGAAACCAAACCTTATAATTATGAACAGACACGAGAAATTTGTCATTACCATCAACCGGCAGTTTGGCACTGGCGGTCACGAGATTGGAGACGCTATAGCCTCCCGTCTTCATGTGAAATTACTCGACAAGCAAATCCTTGATGCTGTTGCGCACGAATTCGCCATCGACAAGGATGTGCTGGAGAAACTTCATGCCCGCAACACATCGTGGTGGGATGATTTCACCCAGTTCTACCGCTCCACCATGATTGACAATCACTATCAAGACCTTGGCCCCGAGCTGACCTCCCACCAGCTTTTCGAGGCTCAGGCCACTGTCATACGCCAGATAGCTGCCGAGGAGTCGTGCGTCGTGATAGGACGTTGTGCTTTCGATATTTTCCGCGACCACCCCAACGCCCTGAAGATATTCATTCACAGTCCGGAGGACAAGCGCATCAAGCGCATCGTGGAGAAATATGGTGTGACGCCCGACGACGCGAAGCTGATGATAGTCGACAACGACTACACCCGCGAGCTATACACCAAGACCTTTACCGGCACCGAGTGGTATGATGCACGCAACTACGACGTATCACTCGACGTGAGCAAATTCGGCCTCAATGGTTCGGTCGATTATCTCATGCAGCTCATTGGCGATGATTAGACATCCGGCCTGATGGTCTTGGCGCACATCTCCGCACATCTTTCTCCATCGATGGCCGCAGAGACGATGCCTCCTGCATAGCCCGCACCTTCTCCACAGGGGAAGAGTCCTTGTATTCCGACATGTTGTAAGGTGTCGGGCGTGCGCAGTATGCGTACGGGCGACGAGGTACGTGTCTCGACGGCGATGAGCACCGCCTCATTGGTGAGGAATCCCTTGCTGTGCTGCCCGAAGATTCTCAGTCCTTTCTGTAGCCGTGCCGCCACCATCGGTGGCAGCCATTCGTGCAGAGGGCTGATTACCAACCCAGGGGCATACGATGCCCTTGGCAGGTCGGTGCTCAGGCGTCCTTCCACGAAGTCCTTCATTCTCTGAGCTGGAGCCGTCTGCCTCTTCTCGCCCTGGAGCCAGCAGAGTCGCTCAAGATGCTGCTGGAAATGCATCATGCGCAGCACGCTGTCGCCCTCCACATCGTCGGTTCTCACCTCCACCACCATTCCGCTGTTCGACCACTTCGTGCCTCTGTTGCTGGGGCTCATGCCATTGACCACGATTTGTTCGGGGCCGGTGGCGGCTGGTATGATAAAGCCCCCGGGGCACATGCAGAAGGAATAGACCCCTCTCCCATCAACCTGAGTGACAAAACTGTATTCCGCAGCGGGCAAGAAATTTCCCCGTCCGTTGCGGTTGTGGTATTGTATCTGGTCGATGAGTTTTGCGGGATGCTCCAGCCTTACGCCCACAGCGAGTCCTTTGGCTTCGATTTCGATGCCTTCGTTGTGGAGGTAGCTGTAGACATCGCGTGCGGAGTGACCAGTGGCGAGGATGACCGGCCCCATGAACGTGCGCTCCACTCCCGTAGCGTTATTTTGGGTCTCGATGCCCACCACCGTCTGCTGACGGATGAGCAGTTTGGTCATTCTTGTTTGGAAATGCACCTCACCGCCACATCTTATTATAGTTTCGCGCATGGCAGCGATGACCTTCGGCAGTTTGTCGGTGCCGATATGCGGATGTGCATCGGCGAGAATGGCCGTCGATGCCCCATGCTGGCAGAACACCCTGAGTATCTTGTCCACACTCCCCCTCTTTTTCGACCGTGTATAGAGTTTTCCGTCGGAATAGGCTCCTGCCCCACCCTCTCCGAAACAATAATTGCTTTCGGGGTTGACCTGCTGCTGACGGGTGATGTCTGCCAGGTCTCTTTTCCTGTCGCTCACGTTCTTTCCTCTCTCCACGACGACGGGCCTCAGCCCCAGTTCGATGAGGCGCAGTGCTGCAAACAGTCCTCCTGGTCCTGCCCCCACGACGGCCACCTGCCGGGCGTCACTCACATCGCCATAAACGACGGGAGCGAACACATCGTCGGTAGGTTCCTCATCGATATAGACACGAAGCGAGAGGTTGACGTATACCGTGCGCTGACGCGCATCGATGCTTCTTCGCAGCACACGGATATGGGTGACAGCGGCAGCATCAATGCCGTACTCTCCTTGCAGATAAGTGGCCAATGCCTCCTGCGAAGCAGCAATATGAGGCAGCACCCTGACTTGATATTCTTTGAGCATTTTTCCTGCTTTTTTTGGGGGGATTTTTTTAGGAGTTTAGACATTAGATTTGAGGGGGCATAGTTGTTTGCTGCGGTGAAACCGCAGCATACGGAAAACGATAACAAGGAGGGCCAAAACTAAAGTAACGGCATTCCTAATTCCTCTTTCCTAATTCCTCATTCCTCATTCCTAACAAGCGTCTAAAAACTAAAAAGGGGGCACCCTTCGACGGGTATCCCCCTTATTTCTTCAAGTTATTCCCAAATTTAGAAGTTGACACCTATGTTGACAGCGAAGGCATGTCCGTGGGAAGAGAAGTTGTCGGTATCGTAATCCACGATATTGAGCACACCAAACTGATAGGCAGCCTCCACATAGAGGTTGTTCCACTCAAGGCCACATCCGAGTTTGAATCCCATATCGTTGCTCTTGATATAGTCATGGTCGCCTGCCACGGAGAAGCTGAAGTAAGGTCCGAAGAAAGGCAAGAAGGCCACATTGTTGTCGGTCATGATGCCATACTTGATGAGCACAGGGATTTCGAGGTAATTGAGGTAAGCTTTGGTACTCTTGACGTTGGGTAAATCAGCTTGTTTGAAGCCCTTAAGATCTTTACCACCACGCTGTGTGTAGTAGAGTCCACTCTCGAGGAACACCGGTGTGTTGTCGGAAACGCGAAGGCCCACAACACCTCCAAGTGTCATACCCGTTCTTCCCTTGTCGGTTTCGAGGTCTCCTCCGATACCCGCGAAAGTGATACCGAAGCGTGCTCCCCAATACAGATGCTCCTCATCGAGAGAGAAGCCACCACTGCTGAACTGTGCGAAAGAAGGAGCAGCCATCAAAACAGCTACAATTGTAAACAGAAATTTCTTCATAACAATCATTATTTAAAGTGAGACATTTCAAATTTGGTGCAAAGTAACGTTATTTTTCTCAATTAACAAAATTTTACGAATATTTTATTCATAAAGGTGGAAGATACGCTCCATCATCTGCCATTTCTCATCGCTTGTTGCTGTGGGGTCGCACCGCTGGAACTGTGCGACGAACGCTTCCCATTCAGCCTGTCGGGGCAAGGTAGCCAACCGTGCCATGGCATCATCCCATTGGAAATCCTCCGGCACCTCGACAATCATCACAAGCCTTGTGCCACAGATATACACTTCCATCTCGAGGATGCCCACCTGACGAATACCGTCAAGGATTTCCTGCCATGCCTCCTCACGGCTGTGCGCCCGGCGGTAGCGTGCTATCAGTGCCGGCTCGTCAATCAGCTCCATGGTTTGCACATACCGTTTCACGGGGCAACCATACTGTTTTGCTGGTGTTCCTTCAGTCATTGCAAATCGGTTTTATTATCCTGCACGAAGAGTCTTCATTTCACTTTTCTCATCCCCAACTTGTAGGAGCGGTAACCATAGATGCAAATGAGGACGAAACAGATGAACGGCAGCACAAATGACACATTGACAGCAGGATGGCCAAATACGGATTTCATGTCGATAATGTGACCTTGCAGCGGTGGCATGATGGCTCCGCCGACAATGGCCATGACGAGGAAAGCCGCTCCAAGGGAGGTGTCGCGGCTGTCAACATCCTCGAGTGCGATGCCATAGATGGTGGGGAACATCAGCGACATGAAGAAGCTGATACCCACAAGGCAGTACAACCCTGCCATTCCCACAATGCAGATGGCCCCGAGCGTACATATTCCGGCTCCGACGGCAAAATACGAGAGCAACAGACGCGTGTTGACATACTTCATGAGGAATGTGGCAATGAAGCGGCTGCAAAGGAACATCACCATCGCTGCGATATTGTAACGTTGTGCCGTGGCCTTATTGATGCCGAGGTTGTCGGCATACTGGATGATGAAAGTCCAGGTCATAATCTGAGCCGCCACATAGAACATCTGCGCCAAGACTCCCTCGCGGTAGATGGTGTTGTGCCATAAGTTTGACAGCGTCTCCTTAGCGGTATGGGTCTCACCTATGGCCTTCCGCTCCTCGCTCTCTGTTTTCGGCATCTTGCTGATGGCAAAGACGATGAACATGACGAGGACCACGAGACCTATCGCCACATACGGATTTCGGATGATGGCGAGGTCGTGCAACCTGATGTTGGCCTTCTCGGCTTCGGTGAGCGAGGAGAAAATAATCTGCCCCGCCTCATCACGCTTGTCGGAAATCAACTGTGGCAGCACGATGAACGATGCGACACTCATGCCACAGAGCGAGCCCATGGGGTTGAACGCCTGCGCGAGGTTGAGCCGCTGTGTGGATGTCGCCTTGTCGCCAAGCGACAAGATGAACGGGTTGGCTGTGGTCTCGAGGAATGCCAGACCGAACGTAAGCACATAGAGCGATATGCAGAAGAACATGAAGCTCTGCTGCGCTGCGGCAGGTATGAAAAGGAAAGCTCCCGTGGCATACAATGCCAGTCCGAGCATGACACCGCTCTTGTAGCTGAACCTTCTGATGAACAAGGCTGCCGGCACCGCCATAGTGGCATATCCGCCATAGAAAGCGAACTGCACCATCGAGGCCTTGGCGGCAGTGAGTTCCATCAGGGTCTGAAAAGCCGCCACCATCGGGTTGGTGATGTCGTTGGCGAAACCCCATAGCGCAAAAAGCGATGTGACGAGGATGAATGTGAACAGGTATTTCTTTTCTATTAACTTTGCCATTTTAACTTGAATTAGAATGAATATGCCACAATATTATGATCATCGCCCGCCATAAATGGGTCCGAAATTGGCACATGCCCTATAGTCGGCACCCTCTTTGTCCATCCCGAAGGCATTCCATGCTGCCGGGCGGAAGATGTCCTTATCGGCAATGTTGTGCATACAGACGGGTATGCGGAGCATCGCGCACAGCGTGATGAGGTCGGCACCCACATGTCCGTAGCAGATGGCACCGTGGTTGGCACCCCAGTTGTTCATCACCGAATAGACATCCTTGAAAGCATCCTTGGTGGGGTCAAGACGAGGTACGAACCAAGTGGTCGGCCAGGTGGGGTCGGTGCGTTTGTCGAGGATGTCGTTCACATCGGGGTCGAGGTCGACGGTCCATCCCTCGGCAAGTTGCATGACGGGCCCCAGCCCCATAACCCTATTGATACGCATCATGGTCATGGGCATACCTCCCTTGGTGAGGAAGTGAGACGAATAGCCTCCGCCGCGGAAATAGTCACGGTCGGCGGGCATCCAAGAGGTGGCCTTCAGGCATGCCTCAGCGTCGGCATCGGTCATCTCCCAGGGTGTTTTCATCGTCGGGCAGCCCTGTTCGTCGGTCATCGCTCCCGTGGCGTCAAGGGTGGTGGCTCCACTGTTGATGAGATGGATGAAACCGCCTGCGGCACGCCCCTCAGGACGTTTTCCTGCCACACGCTCCACAGCGTCGGGACTCCAGTACGTACGAATATCCGAGAACATCACGCCCTTGTTGGTGAGCAAGTGCCCGAAGAGCATGGAGATGCCATTGAGGAAATCGTTCTCTGTGGCAAGGACTTCCGCCTCACGCCGACCGTTCCAGTCGAATGATGTGCACATCATCGCCTCGGGGAAGTCGAAATTCGGTTTGTAGTCGGTCCACTGGCGCTGCCCTTGCACACCGGCAGCGATGGCATTGTGCCCGATGGCTTCCTCCTTGTATCCCATCTCGAGCAATCGCTCCGACCCATGCATCAAGTCGCGGATGATCATCATCGTCTTCACGGTGAACTCCCAGTCCTCATCCTTCTCCTGGCGGTTCTTCCCCTTTCCCTTGCCATTGAAGGTCGTCATCGGCACGCCGGGGAAGAGCTGCCGGTCTTCATTATAGTCATGCCCCTCGTTGGGTTTGCAATATTTCTCCACCCACGCCATGGCTTTTTCAAACTCTTTCTTGTCGTAGATGCCGAAATCGACGCGGCGCAGGATTTCAACCAGTGAGACATATTCCGTGCGCATGCCGAGGTAATGCTGCAGGAAGTCGGCATCGACAATGGAACCGGCTATTCCCATGCAGGTGTTGCCTAGTGAGAGATACGACTTGCCGCGCATGGTCGCCACAGCCTGTGCCGCCCTTGCGAAACGTAGTATTTTCTCCGCCACATCGTCGGGAATGGTGTTGTCGTCGATGTCCTGCACGTCGTGCCCGTAAATGCCGTAAGCCGGCAGCCCCTTCTGTGCATGTGCCGCGAGAACGGCAGCGAGATAGACGGCCCCGGGCCGTTCCGTACCGTTGAAGCCCCATACTGCCTTGGGATACTGGGGGTTCATGTCCATCGTCTCCGAACCATAGCACCAGCATGATGTCACCGTGATGGTGGAGCCGACACCCTCGCGCTCAAACAGCTCGGCACAGGCGGCACTCTCGCCCACCCTTCCTATGGTGCCTTGGCTGATGACACATTCCACCCGGCTGCCGTCGCCATTTCTCAGATTTGCTTCAATAAGATTTTTTACTGCCTTGGCGAGATTCATGGTCTTTTCCTCAAGACTCTCGCGAACACCGCCCTGCCTGCCGTCAATAGTAGGACGGATACCAATTTTAGGATAGTTTGTTTTCATTAATGGATATAGAAATAGAATAGGTATTTAAATATAATCAAAGCAGTTGTCAAGGAAACCTACTCCGACATGTTCTTGACATAAGGCAGGTCCACCAGATGCTGGAAGCCATAGAACTGCCGTGCGTTCTCGCCGAGGAAGAGGGTCTTCTCCTCATCGGAGAGTTCCTCCGACTTGACGATGAAATCGTATGACATTCGGTATGTGATGGCTGTGATGGTCCGTGGGTAGTCACTCCCCCACATCAGTTTACCGATGCCCACCTCGTCGATGGCTTCTTTTATTGCCCTGATGGCCGACGGGAAGGGGTAGAACTCCGAATTGTAAAGCCATGTGATGCCCCCCGATTCCACCATGACATTATCGTATCGGGCAAGGCGCAGCTGCTCCTTCCATCCTTCAATAGTGGGCATGCAGAAATGTCCGATGGCCACTTTCAGCCTCGGGCACTCCTCGATGACCTCGCGCATCTCGCCCACCTGCATGTCGCCGTCGGCAAGTGTTACCGAGAGGATGATGCCCTTTTCCTCCATGAGTTTGAACATACGCATCATCTCATCGCAATTGAGCATCACGCGCTTCTTGTCGGTGAGCAGGCGGTGACCCGGAATGGCGATGCCGGGGAAGCCGCTGTCGATGAGCTCTGCTGCCTCGGCAAAGAACCCCGTATGAAGGTAGTCGGCCATGCCGCAGACGAAGAACCTGTCGTGATATTGCCGCCGCACAATCTCGAGGTAGTCGTTCTGCTGGCCGTCGATGAATTCCTGCACGACGACCGCCGCCGACACTTGGGCGTAGTTCATGTTTGAGACGAATATTTCGGCCGTGTTACGGCCATCGATGATAAATGGTGGGAGCATCTGCCTCTCCTCGCCGAGGAACATCGACCGCCCGTTGGGCAATGGGGTGATTTTCTGCCCATTCCATGTCGTGTCCTGTCTGAGCCATAAATGGCTGTGCGCGTCAATGATTTTCATGGGTAATAAGCTGATAGCACTTTGATAGCGCAAAAATACGCATTTAAATCGAAAAAGAAACGCAAATCTTATGAAAAAACAGAAAGTAAGAATGAATTTTCGCCGATTATTCGTAATTTTGCCGCGAATTATGGAAAAAGACCCATTTGTACTGGGGTGCCAACAGAATATAACAAAATGAAAGTATTGAAATTCGGCGGAACATCCGTAGGTTCCGTGAGCAGCCTCCTTACCTTGAAGCGCATCGTGGAGGCCGAGTCGCAAGAGCAGCCAATTGTAGTGGTGGTGAGCGCCCTCGGAGGCATCACTGACAAACTGATATCCACCTCGAAGATGGCCCTTGGCGGCGACGAGCGCTACCACGAGGAGTTCCACACCATGGTGAACCGCCACCATGAAATCATCAACGCCATCATCACCGAGCCTTACAAACGCTCGCAACTGCTGCAGACCATCGACTCCCTCTTCGAACAGCTACGCAGCATCTATTTCGGCGTATACCTCATCCACGACCTGAGCGAGAAGACCCTCGACGCCATAGTGAGCTACGGCGAGCGACTCAGCAGCAACATCGTGGCTGCGCTCATTCAGGATGCGAGATGGTTTGACTCCCGCGATTTCATCAAGACTGTGCGCAAGGCCGGGAAACATACATTAGACAGCGAACTCACCAACCGCCTGGTGCGCGAGGCGTTCTCCACACTGCCAAAGGTGTCGCTGGTGCCGGGCTTCATCAGCCGCGACCGCAATACAGGCGAGGTGACCAACCTGGGACGTGGAGGAAGCGACTATACTGCAGCCATCATCGCAGCAGCACTCGACGCCGAGATTCTTGAAATCTGGACCGACGTCGATGGATTCATGACCGCCGACCCCAAAGTCATCAAGACAGCATATACCATCACCGAACTGAGCTATGTGGAGGCGATGGAGCTTTGCAACTTCGGCGCGAAGGTGGTCTATCCTCCCACCATCTACCCCGTGTGCGTGAAAAACATCCCCATCAGGGTGAAGAACACGTTCAACCCCACCAGTCCGGGTACCATCATCAAGGAGAAGGTGACCAACGACAGCAAACCTATCAAAGGCATCTCGAGCATCAGCGGCACCACGCTCATCACGGTGACCGGACTGTCCATGGTCGGTGTGATAGGCGTCAACCGCCGCATTTTCTCCGTCCTCGCCGAGAAAGGCATCTCCGTCTTCATGGTGTCGCAGGCCTCTTCGGAAAACTCCACCTCTATCGGTGTACGCGACGAGGATGCGGCTGCTGCCGTCGCCGTGCTCAACGAGGAGTTCTCAAAGGAGATAGAGACTGGCGCCATGTTTCCCATGCATGCCGAGAGCGGCCTTGCCACCATCGCCATCGTAGGCGAGAACATGAAGCACACGCCAGGCATTGCCGGAAAACTCTTCGGCACACTCGGACGCAGCGGCATCAGCGTCATCGCATGTGCCCAGGGCGCATCGGAGACCAACATCTCGTTCGTGGTCGACGGCAGATTCCTGCGCAAGTCGCTCAACGTGCTCCACGACTCCTTCTTCCTCTCGGAATACAAGGT
>CAMHEL010000034.1 GCA_946184125.1 uncultured Prevotellaceae bacterium | reverse complement strand
TCAGACCTCGAAAAAATGGCTCTTGGAAAAATGTAGTGCTAAATTTTCAATTATCATAGGTTTAATGATACTGTTTTGCCTGCAGCAACAAATCCTATGACAGCAGCTTTGTCTATAATTACTTATGGTAAAGAGAAGGATATTGTTGCCGAATTTTATTCTCAGGATGAATGGGCTAATTTAAAAATGCAGGTGGAGCGAGATTTAGACGAAAATCCATCTGACAATGAGATTTACATGAAGCAAGCTGCTATTGAAGTTTTTGCTAAATCGAAAGCAATTGCCAATGAAATCCCAGCCTTGCTTGGGAAAACAAAAACTGACAGATTGGAGAATCTTATTGATTATGTAGGTGCTCATGGCAAATATGTTTCAATAACAAAAAGCGTAACTATCCACTATCCTGTTGAATGGCTTAAAGGGGTTGAAATAGTTGATACTCCCGGATTTAATGATCCTATTGTGTCGCGGGAGTTAAGAACACAAGAGTTCTTGAAGAAAGCAGATGTTGTGTTAATGCTTCTTTATGCAGGTCGAGCATTTGACGTTACAGATAGAGATATACTTTTTGAAAAAGTTAGAAAAGTTGGTGTTGGCAAGATCTTGGTCGGGGTAAATAAGTATGATCTTCTCATTGAAAAAGAAAGTGAAGAACAAATAATTTCCAATGTAGAAGAAGAAATCAGAAAGGCTTGTAGAGAGCGCAAATACAGAGATGATTATTTGATCCAAGAGACAATGCGTGATATAAAACCAATTCTTGTTTCTGCAAATATGGCCTTAATGGCAAAAATGCCATTAAATAAGGTATATAATGATTTAGATTTGAAATTTCATTTTGATGAATCTTGTAAGGCGTTCGGAAATGAAAAGCAAGATCAACAACAAATGCTGATAGATAGTCATATTGGTAATTTGGAGAATGCTGTAAGAGAAGTTATAGAAAAGTCAAAAGCTGATATTCTTATCAAGAAGCCAATTAATCACATCTTCCAACTTGCAAATAATAAAATAGAAGAGTTGGAAACATCTATTAAGTCAGATATAAACACTCTTAAAGAGCTAAAATCCCCTGACACGGAATTAGAGGATAGACTTGACAATATCAAAAAAGCTCAAAAAAGAATTGAAAGACGTATAGAACGCGCAACAACAGAACTATCTGATATTTTCGATGAGATTACAGAATCTGGCATAGAAAATATGCAAATTATTGTCTTCGAAGCTAAGGAAGATTGTGTGAGAATTGCCGGAAGTGCAAGACGTAATGAAGTCGGCACTAAGCTTAATTCAAGGATAGACAGGTTAAATCAAATGGAATTACCAAAAGCTCAAAAATCTTTCAAGAATAGCTTTATAAAGGCTTTGAACAATAAATGTGAAGATTTTGCCAATGAAGTAGAAGAGCTACTAGAACGTTATATTGAAGATTGCGATGAAATAAAAGAAGCCTTTCAATCAGCTGTGGGTAAAGGAGCTAATTCTATAAAGAACGGTGCCGAG
This sequence comes from uncultured Prevotellaceae bacterium, assembly GCA_946184125.1. Taxonomy (GTDB): domain Bacteria; phylum Bacteroidota; class Bacteroidia; order Bacteroidales; family Bacteroidaceae; genus Prevotella. The sequence goes on along the minus strand of CAMHEL010000034.1, from coordinate 27,113 downwards.
TCTGATTATTTTGATTTGTTCGGAAGTGAGTTCGAGAACAAATCTATTGGCATGTGGTTATTACTCCCCCCTATTTTAATTTATAAATTTATGCATGATTGGAGAGAGGATGTATACAATGATATACAAGATTATTTCAAACTATACGATTTTAGACCTCTTAAGGAAGCTACACGGAATAGGCGATCCGCATATATGAAATTGTTGCAAACAGAAGCTACCAGTCAATTACTTGGAGATTTAGTAGATAAATTAACAGAAGCCTTAAAGTCAAGAGAAAATAAGGAAAAGTTAATTAAGCAGACAGAACATTCTTTGGCAAATAACCAGAAAAGTTTATCTGAACTTCGATCTCAAATTTCAGAATTAAAATCGATTATTAATTGATTAGATATATGAAAACAAAGAACATATTAAGATAGCAAGCCATTATGTCATTAAGTTGATGTGTAGTTATTATGACCAATCGTTTTTACACCCCCTTCGTCGGTTCAAAGTATCTTCAGGGCATCCGAGGCAAGCGGATTCTCGCTCTTGGTGCCAGTTTCTACTGCAGCCATGGACCTGAGAACGCGGAGCCGTGCCCTTATTTTGCAGATTGCACGAGCCCTATAAAGAAGGATTCGAGCAAGTATGACCGCATTTGTCCGTTCTATGAAGGATCTGGGCTGAGGTTGTCGGAAGAGCCATCAAATGCTATAGCGGAGAACTATCGTGCGTATCAGAACTTCGCGGCTTTTATGCAGCAGTTCGTCGATGACAAGAATGAGGATGTGTGGCAGCGGATGGCGTTTACCGACTATCTGCAGTTCTTTTCGCCCACAGTGCTTACTCAGAAGGAGTACCTGAGCCAGCGTGACTTTGACGCATTCTGCGAGACGCTTCGTGAACTGCAGCCTCATGTGGTCGTGGCTTGGGGCATGGCCATCATCGAGGAAATCAGAGAGAACAATCCTTATGTGACTGATCGGGAGAAACTGCCTGAGACAGAATGGTATGTGTGTCACATGAAAGTGCCTGGAGTCTCCCATGAGATTGCCCTTGTGTGCTGCTACCATCCCTCCTCCATGTCATACTGGTATAAAGACCTCGACAAACTTACGAAATACTTCCGCGAGGTGCTGCAATGAACGTTGCAGCACCTTCTTCCCTATTCGCTATACCAACTATGAACTATGAATTATGAACTATGAACTGAACCTCGTGCTTCTTCGTATCTTTTTCATAGTTGATGGCAACGAGAAGCAGTCGGTCGGCGTATTCTGATACTTTGGCCGGATAGTTGCGCCGCAGGATCTGATCGATGCCGCTGTTTGTGTTTTTGTCGTATTTCAATTCGATGACCAAGGCTGGGGAATCCACATTCTTGCGCGGGATGAGTACAATGTCGGCAAAGCCCTTGCCAGAAGCAAACTCTCGGTGGATGATGTAGTCGTTTTTGGCATAGATATACGCGATGGTGAGCATGCACGCCATGGAGTTTTCGTTATTGTAGCTGAGGATGCTCGTGTTCTCGTCGTGTGCGGTGTCGATGATGCGCGCCACTGTCTCGCAGTCACCGTCGAGAGTGGCACGAAGGAGTCGTTTCGACTGGCTGATGGTGTCGGCAAGAGGTTTCCAGTTGGTGGCCTTTACGGCATTCTCCATCTCACCCGCCACTTCATGGTTGGGGATGTAACATTCCTCCTCTTTCCAGTAAAGGATGACGGACTTCGAATAATTAGGAATTGAATCAGGAATTATAAACCTTTCTAACTGATTAACAGAGAGAGGATTAAAAAACGCTTCGCTTAATAAAAAGGTAGAAAAACTAATAGTTCATAGGGAAAATGCTGTATGCGTATGAAAAAACACCTTACGGTTATTACCTCCCTTCGGTCAGTGGGTCTTCGACAAATCTCTCAAAAAGGAGGAAAAAAGAAGATAGTACGAAGGATGCGGTTACAAGCAGCATTTGACATACAAGAGGCCCTGCCTTGGTGCCAACAGGCATATTTAGGAGCCTTTTAATTATGAATTATGAATTTTGAATTATGCATCGGCGCAGCCGACATTCAAGCGAAACTTAGTTTTCAATCTTCAATTTTCAATTTTGAGACCACTTTAAAAGTGGACAATGAGCGACAGGCGAAGCTCACGCACCCATACCATTTAATGAGAGATAATGATAGATGGATTAAATAGCTCTAAAAATCAATAAGTTACAGACCCCACCCCTACCCCTCCCCTTGATGGGAGGGGAGTGCCTAACGGCTCTCGGCAAAGAATTCGGACTTTTTAAAGTGGGCTCAATCTTCAATTTTCAATCTTCAATCTTCAATTTTCATCTTCAATTTTCAATCTTTAATCTTCAATTTTCATCTTCAATTTTCAATCTTTAATCTTCAATTATGCATTATGCATTATGAATTATGAATTAAAAAATCACTCGCTCCATTGTCCTGAATGTTTCCAGAACTCACGCTGCTCGCTCATGTATTTTTGGGCACAGGCGCGTGCGTGATTTAAATAGGTGGAGTAGAGGGGGGAATCTGTACCAACGACGCGCATCACTTCTCGCTCCATTTTTGCCAAGATTGCTGCATCGTTGGTCGTGGAAGGTCCATAGTTGCCGAAGTTTGTGATTTCATAATCGATGGAGACCCATTTTTGGGCAAACTTTTCGAGGTAGTTAAGGACCTCTTGGTTGGGGGTGTTGTCGGCGGCCGACTTTCTCACATACTCCTTCCGGTAGTTGTCGGCAATGATTTGCGTAAGCACATCGAGGTAGCGATTGTATTTGTCGGCTGTCTGCTTATCCTTCCCCATTGTCTTATCGATTTCCGTTCTTACATAGGTAAAGGCTTCGCCCTCAGCATTGGAGTTGATGCTTTGGCTTTTTAGGAAATGCATGGTGATGGAGTAGGCATACTCGGCTAAATGGACAAAACGCGATTCGTGCTGAACTTCCTTGGGAATGTTGGTCTGAGACAGATAAAATGCCACGTCGGGCGACACAGATGAGGCCATGCGTACCGGTTCAATCTGCTCGTTCTGATTGCTTGATGTGGGAGCTTCTTGACTAAAATCTGTCGTGGGGGCTTGCTGACTTAATTCAGAGGAGACAGGCGGCAGATTCGATTCTGCAGTGATTCTCGGCTGGCTTGGTTCTGAAAGAATTTGATGTGACAGCGAATCTTCGGGTTTCTCAATGACCTCAGGGTTGCCTGTCGTGGCGCTTATAGGAGGAGTGGGAGACTCATGCTGAGGTTTCCTTGAATAGAAGAACAAGGCCGCCAGCAGCAGGGTGGCAAGGACCAAGGCAGATGCGATGGGCCATGATGAGCGATGGCGCTTTGCGATGGCAGCCATCACTTCGTCAGCCGTCGGGTAACGTTCTTCGGGCCGAGATTTGCAGCACCGTTTGGCAATGCGCATCATCGACCGTGGCAGATGGGGCATCTCCTGCATGATGATGCCCAGTGCATAGAGGTCGGTGCTTGGACCGATAGTGCCGCCGGTTTTCAACTGTTCGGGAGCGGCATAGCGTGGTGTGCCAGCCGGTAGTTTCAGGATGGCATACTCATCGGCATCACTCAGGCCGAAATCCATCAGTTTGACGTAGTTGCCATAGAAGGTGAGCATCACGTTCTCAGGCTTTAGGTCGCGGTGGACGATTTGCCGTTGGTGGATATAGCTGAGCGCCAGGCACAATTGACGCACGATGTCAATGCTCTGTTCTTTTGTCAGACCTTGTTTTATGGCTTCGCGCAGCGTACGTCCTTCCACATATTCCATCACGATGCATACCCCCTTTTCCCCCACCTCTTCCTTGCTGAGCGTGTGCACGATGTTGGGATGGTCCAGATGGTAGCCCAGTTCAAACTCCTTTTGCAGCAGGGCTTGATATTCCTGTTTGTCGGCATATTCCCGCTTCAGGCATTTCAGTGTATGCCATTTCCCCATGCGCTGTGCGCGGAATACTTCGCAATAGCCTTTGGGAGAAGAACTTATCTGCTCGATGTTTTGAAAATTGGCCGACAGATACAGACTCCCATCCAAGATGAAACCAGAGTCTGTTTCATCGGGAGTGGGGGCGCCATCATTGGAAGGGAGGGGGGGATGTGGAGGGGTAGGGGAATCCATCAGATTACTTGTTTTTGGCCCAAGTGTTAGCCACAATGACAAATACAATTGTAATGACAATTAACAAGCCCGTTGCCGCCAAAACCATATTCTTATCATTGCCGATAATCGGCAGAATGGCGCAAAAACCAGCGGTGATAGCCATCATGATGGCCATAAGCAGGCGCAGACGCCTGATGTTCACTTCCTTGCGCTCTTCCTCGCTGGCAGTGTTGTAGCCAGCAATTAGATTATCGCCCTTGCCCATCAAGAAGATGATGCCAAAGGCGATAAAAGGGATAGCAAGGATGGCACTGAGAAAAATCATATTCTGTCGAGTACCTTTGCGATGAGGGTGTCGATGGAATTTTTGTACTCAGTGTTCATCTGCTTGGCGTAGCGGTTGGCAATCACCATGCAGCAGGTCATGGCACGGTGCCCGAGGAGGGACGCGAGGCCGGCGAGAGCCGACGATTCCATCTCGAAGTTGCAGATGCGCATGCCGTCGTATTCAAACGACTCCACCTTCTCGTTCTGCTTGGGGTCGGCGATGTTCGCACGGAGCACACGGCCCTGAGGACCATAGAAGCCTCCGCATGAGATGGTGTAGCCACGCACCATGTCGTCCTGGGCGATTTGGTCGATAAGAGCGGCATCGGCCACCGATACGTAGGGTGCGCCTTTGATGGGGTCCCATGCCATGTGTTTCTTGAATGCCTCTTCCAGTTCGAGGTCGCAGACATTGTTGCGGTCGGCATAGAAATTGAGCAGGCCATCGAAGCCGATGCTCTTCACAGAGGCCACAAAGCATCCCGTAGGGGTGAAGGGCTGGAGCCCGCCGCACGTGCCGATGCGCACACAGGTCAGTGTGCGGTGCTCATCGCGCTCGGTGCGTGTGGCGTAGTTGATGTTGGCCAAGGTGTCGAGCTCGTTCATGACGATGTCGATGTTGTCACAACCGATGCCGTGGCTCTGGCAGGTGATGCGCTTGCCTTTGTATGTGCCGGTGATGGTATGGAATTCACGGCTTTGCACCTCGCATTCGACGCTGTCGAAGTGGTTGGCCACTGTGTTCACACGTGCAGGGTCGCCGACAAGGACAACTCGGTCGGCTAATTGTTCAGGACGCAAGTGAAGATGAAAGCATGAACCATCTTGATTGATGATAAGTTCGGATTCTGGAAAAAACTTTTTCATAATGTTCGGTTTATTGGTAAGACAAAGGCGGTGCCTTGTTTGAAAACGCAAATTTAATGATTATTTGATTAAATTGCAACAAGTCTGATTCTTTTTTAAGCAGTTGCATAACAATAAATTAAGCAGATGGCGTTATTCAGATTTTTTTTCTTACCTTTGCAGCCGCTAACAAAAATAAGGAAATAATGGAAGTTATAAAGACCGATATAGAAGATGTTGTGATCATCAAACCTAAGGTGTTCGAGGATGCTCGAGGGTATTTTTATGAGTCCTATTCCAAGCGTGATTTCGACAAACAGGTGCGTGAAATCACTTTTGTTCAGGACAATGAGAGCAAGTCATCCTACGGTGTGCTCAGAGGGTTGCATTACCAGAAGTGGCCGTTCGCCCAGAGCAAGCTTGTCAGGGTGCTGCGTGGTCGTGTGCTCGATGTGGCCGTTGACTTGCGTTTGGGTTCCCCCACTTACGGCAAGAGTGTGGCTGTGGAGTTGTCGGGCGACAACCGCCTCATGTTCTTCATTCCCCGTGGCTTCGCCCATGGTTTTGCTGTGCTGTCCGACGAGGTGGTCTTCCAGTACAAATGCGACAATTTCTATCATCCAGAGAGTGAGGGTGGGATAGCATGGGACGACCCCGACTTGGCCATAGATTGGCAGCTTCCTGCCGACAAGGTCATCCTTTCGGAGCGCGACAAGAAGCATCCGCGCCTGAAAGACATCGAGTCGCCATTCCATTTCAATGTAGATTTATATCAATAAACACATTATAATAGAAAATGAATGTAGCAGTAGTTGGAACGGGGTATGTAGGCCTCGTCAGTGGTGCATGTTTCGCCGAAATGGGCGTCCATGTAGCATGTGTAGATATTGATAAGGATAAAATAGAGCGTCTCAGCAAGGGCGACATCCCCATCTATGAGCCAGGTCTTGACGAGATGGTGCGCCGCAATGCCTCTGAGGGCAGGCTGACTTTCACCACCAGTCTGGCCGACGTGATTGACGATGTGTCGCTCGTCTTCAGCGCCGTGGGCACACCTCCCGATGAGGATGGCTCTGCCGACCTCAAGTATGTGCTCAATGTGGCTAGGGAGTTCGGTCAGCGCATCAAGCGTTACACCGTGTTGGTCACCAAGTCGACCGTGCCCGTCGGTACGGCACGCAAGGTGAAGGAAGCCATTCAGGAGGAGCTTGCCAAGCGCGGTGAGGACATCCCGTTCGATGTGGCATCCAATCCGGAGTTCCTCAAGGAGGGTGCCGCCATCAAGGACTTCATGAGCCCCGACCGTGTGGTTGTCGGTGTGGAGTCGGAGCGTGCACGCGACTTGATGCTGAGACTTTACCGTCCCTTCATGCTCAACAACTTCCGCGTCATCTTCACCGACATCCCCTCGGCAGAGATGATTAAATATGCTGCTAACTCGATGCTTGCCACACGTATCAGTTTCATGAACGACATCGCCAACCTCTGTGAGATAGTAGGCGCCGATGTTGAGATGGTGAGACGGGGAATAGGTGCCGACACCCGTATCGGCCGCAAGTTCCTCTATCCCGGATGTGGATATGGTGGCAGTTGCTTCCCCAAGGATGTTAAGGCCCTCATCAAGACCGCCGAGAAGAATGGCTATCGCATGCGTGTCCTTCAGGCTGTCGAGGAAGTCAATGAGTATCAGAAGACCGTTGTCTTTGCCAAACTCAAGAAGCATCTTGGCGAACAACTTGAGGGTAAGGTCATCGCCGTCTGGGGCCTGGCTTTCAAGCCTGAGACCGACGACATGCGTGAGGCCACCTCGCTCGTCACCATCGACCTTCTTCTGCAGGCCGGATGCCGTGTCCGTGTGTTCGACCCAGTGGCCATGGATGAGTGCCGCCGCCGCATTGGCGACAAGGTGGAGTATGCCAAAGACATGTACGACGCCGTGCTCGATGCTGATGCCATGCTACTCCTTACCGAGTGGAAACAGTTCCGCCTGCCTTCGTGGGGTGTGATGAAGAAGACCATGCGCAATGCCCTTGTCATCGACGGGCGCAACATCTACGACCCAACCGAACTGGCAGAGTACGGCTTCGAATACCACTGCATCGGCAAGTAACGCTTTTGCTGCAGGACCTATCCCGAATTATCGAGATTTGACTTCCGCTTCGCCCGTCGGCCTATGGTTGGCGAAGACCTACTGAGCGAAGTGAGGTCATTTGAGAATTCTCATCTATTCGTGTCATTCGGACCAAAAACGAAAAATCCCTCCCCAATCAACTTGGGGAGGGATTTTTCGTATTTGTCGCGGATGAGTTTTGCGGCCAAAGTTTACTTCTTGTTGATGGCCATATCCACGGTCACGGCGACAGCTACGGTGGCGCCCACCATCGGGTTGTTGCCCATGCCCAGGAAGCCCATCATCTCGACGTGTGCGGGCACCGACGATGAGCCGGCGAACTGAGCGTCGCTATGCATACGGCCCAGGGTGTCGGTCATACCGTAAGAGGCAGGTCCGGCAGCCATGTTGTCGGGGTGCAGTGTGCGGCCTGTTCCACCGCCAGAAGCCACCGAGAAGTAGGGCTTGCCAGCGAGCACGCGCTCCTTCTTGTATGTGCCAGCCACGGGGTGCTGGAAACGGGTCGGGTTGGTGGAGTTGCCGGTAATCGACACGTCGACGTTCTCATGCCACAGGATGGCAACGCCCTCGCGCACGTCGTCGGCGCCATAGCAGTTCACCTTGGCACGCGGACCATTGCTGTAGGCTTTCTTCTGCACGATTTCGAGTTTGCCTGTGTAGTAGTCAAACTTTGTCTGCACATAGGTGAAGCCATTGATGCGGCTGATAATCATGGCAGCGTCCTTGCCCAAGCCGTTGAGGATGGTGCGGAGAGGTTTTTTGCGCACCTTGTTGGCCATCTCAGCAATCTTGATGGCACCCTCGGCAGCAGCGAACGACTCGTGTCCGGCGAGGAAGGCGAAGCACTCGGTCTCCTCACGGAGCAGACGGGCGGCCAGGTTGCCATGACCGATACCCACCTTGCGGTCGTCGGCCACGGAGCCCGGGATGCAGAAGCTCTGCAGTCCGATACCGATAGCCTCGGCAGCATCGGCGGCACTCTTCACACCACGCTTGATGGCGATGGCGGCACCACAGACGTATGCCCATTTTGCATTCTCGAAGCAGATACCCTGAGTGTCCTCGCAAATCTGGTAAGGATCCACACCGGCGGCCTCGCATATCTGGTTGGCCTCCTCGATAGACTGGATGCCATTGTCGTTAAGAGCGGCAAGCACTTGGGCCATGCGGCGCTCCTGACTCTCAAATTTCACTTCTCTTATCATGTTAGCGTCCTCCTATTCTTTACGTGGGTCAATAGTCTTCACAACACCCTGCTCAGCGGTGGTGCGTCCGTAGGTGCCCGTGAATTTCTTCACAGCCTCGTTGGCATCCATGCCGGCCTTGATGGCTTCCATCATCTTGCCAAGGTGTACATACTCATAGCCGCAGACCTGTGAGTCCTCATCGAGGAACATCTTAGTGATATAGCCTTCGGTCAGCTCCAGATAGCGTGTGCCCTTCGACTTCGTGCCATAGAGAGTACCGGTCTGGCTTCTCAAGCCCTTGCCCAGGTCCTCGAGTCCGGCGCCGATGACCAGGCCGCCCTCGGAGAATGCACTCTGCGTGCGGCCATAGACCACTTGCAGGAACAGTTCGCGCATAGCAGTATTGATGGCGTCGCACACCAAGTCGGTGTTCAACGCCTCCAAGATCGTCTTGCCAGGGAGAATCTCCGATGCCATAGCAGCTGAGTGGGTCATGCCCGTGCAGCCAATCGTCTCAACCAAGCACTCTTCGATGATACCGTCCTTGATGTTGAGCGACAGTTTGCAGGTACCCTGCTGAGGAGCACACCAGCCTATACCATGGGTATAGCCCGAGATGTCTTTGATCTCCTTTGCCTGAATCCATTTGCCCTCCTCGGGGATGGGGGCGGGTCCGTGGTGAGGACCTTTAGCAACAACACACATGTTGTTGACTTCATTGGAATAAGTCATGTTTGAATACTGATTTGTGATATGTATGGTTAAATGTTACGCGTCGTGACGTGTAATCACGCTTTTCGCTGCAAAAATACTAAAAAAAGATGAAACAAAAAAAGTTTTTCAAAGATAATACCACAAAATAATTACTCACGTGCATGATAGGGTAGTGAGCATACCTCTTTTAAGTATGTAATCAAAATTATCAGCATCTATCATTCTTGTAGGTGTAGTATGGTTTTTCATGTTTCTCACGCTCGGCATAATGTGCAGGCTCTTCTGCACTCGCTTAATCAAATGGTTGAATTTCATTCGACCTTTTTGAAATTCATTCTACCTCATTCACGATTCGGCATAGTTCAAGCAAGCATGACTCTGCTCTCGTTGCTCATTCGGTTCACGCTCGGCATAATGAACTTCGCCCTTCAAGGGTATAAGTATTTGATTTTAATGCTTTTGCCCCGTCGGGGCGACATTATTTCTCTTGGTTAAGACCCCAGGGCGTTGCCCTGGGCTGAGAGCAGGTTGCCCCGTTGGGGCGCCGTTGCTTGCGGCATTATGATACTTTTTATTCTTTAAGCAAAGTCAATTTTCAATTTTCAATTTTCAATCTTGAGCCCACTTTAAAAAGTCCGAATTCTTTTCCGAGAGCCGTTAGGCACTCCCCTCCCATCAAGGGGAGGGGTAGGGGTGGGGTCTGTAACTTATTGATTTTTAGAGCTATTTAATCCATCTATCATTATCTCTCATTAAATGGTATGGGTGCGTGAGCTTCGCCTGTCGCTCTTTGTCCACTTTTTAAAGTGGACTCAATTTTCAATTTTCAATCTGCGCAGCCGCCGTTACACGCGGCATTATGATACTTTTTATTCGTTATCTCTCATCCATTCGCCTTTTTTTATGTATATTTGCAGCCATAAGAACTGCAAATATATAGGAATGAAAAGAATATTGTTATTGATAATAGCACTAACGATTGCATTGGTGGTCACTTTCAGCTTGGGTTGCAAAAAACAGCCCCATCGCCTTCCAGCCCTGAAGCAGACAAGAGGATTCTTAATCAGAAATTTGAGGAAAATACAGGGCAGCAGAAGAATGGAGAACCACAACCGACGGACATGCCTTTAGAGGCCAGGGTGCTGAAAGAGGCTTATCCTGACTTCATTGCTGGCTATCGCGACAACAAGATTTTGTTCAAAGACGGCACAGAAAAGGTCTTCGACGACGGCCGCCAAAAATCATTCGAGCAGAAACTCGACGATGCGGACATAGAAGATATGTTCGCCTTCAAATATGACCTCAATTCATGGACACCTGAATTCCAGCAGGACGCAGGACGAAGCCGCAGTGAAGAGCTTTTCAAGAAGATGTACGGAAATTCGGCGGGAGAGGTGCGCAAGCATCTCACCAAAGTACCTTGGTTCGGGCAGAATGTAGAATTCACCACTGTCAACGGCGCGGCGGAACACCTGAAGGCCGTGCGCGACGAACTGGCATTACATCCTGAACTCAAGGCCTATTTCAGGTCAGAAGGCACATTCTACTGGAGACAGGTGCGCGGGGCAAAAAGACAGAGTGCCCATTCTTACGGAATGACCATCGACATCGGCGGCGATTACAAGACCTATTGGCTCTGGGCAAAGCCCGGTGCAAAGGAAACCGACAAGGTGGTTTACAAAAACAATATGCCCCATGAGATTGTGCGGATTTTCGAGAAGCATGGCTTCATCTGGGGCGGACGCTGGTATCACTACGACACGATGTACTTTGAGTACCGTCCGGAGATTCTGCTGATGGAGTCATACCGCAAAGGCAAATAAGAAGGCCCTTTCCTCTGGCTGAACCGCCTCTTTGGGAAGCATGGAAACGGAGGCATGAAATTGAGTAGAAGCATTTTTAATGCGATTTTCGGATTGCAAATCCTGATATTCAACGCGTCGGGATTGCAAATCCCGACGAACATTACTCAGCGATTCTACGCTCAGGTGGATTTGCAATCCACCTGCATGGAATTTAAGCATTTTTTTTAATGCGATTTTCGGATTGGAAATCCTGATAATCAATGCGTCGGGATTGCAAATCCCGACGAACAATCCACCTGCATGGAGTATGAGTTTTAATGCGATTTTCGGATTGCAAATCCTGATATTCAATGCGTCGGGATTGCAAATCCCGACGAACATTACTTTATTAGTAGATTCGTTGAATAGTTATGTCGCAAGCTACGGAATTTAAACCATGCTACTATGAACTAACTAAGTTTAACTCTAATCAAAAACTCCAAACCTCAAATGTCAAACCTCAAATGTCAAACCTCAAATGCCAAACCTCAAATGTCGAACCTAAATGCCAAACCTCAAATGTCAAACCTCAAATGTCAAGCCTCAAATCTCAAGCCTCAAATGTCAAACCCAAATGCCAAACCTCAAATGTCAAACCCAAATGCCAAACCTCAAATGTCAAACCTCTAATCAAAAACCTCAAACCTCAAACCTCAAATCTCAAATCAGTTAAAATGTTTTGTGATATCACGAGAAATGCCTATATTTGCAGTGCCTTTTTCCTTGTCCCGAAAATCTAAGCGTGAAATCAACATTAATGCCTTACATAAGGGCAAGAAATCAGCGAAAAACATAGAGAACAACATTCATTATACATAGACCTTAAAAAACAATCAAATGATAGACGATATTTTATTATACAACAAGGCTTTTGTGAGCCGCAAGGAGTATGAGCAATACATTGCAGACAAATATCCTAACAAGAAGTTGGCGGTGCTGTCGTGCATGGACACACGGTTGACGGAGTTGCTTCCTGCTGCGCTCGGCCTGAAAAACGGCGATGCCAAAATTATAAAGAACGCAGGTGGACTGGTCATCTCCCCCTTCGACTCCGCCATGCGCAGTATTCTTGTCGCCATCTATGAACTTGGTGTGGAGGAAATCATGGTGGTGGCGCACTCGCAGTGCGGAGCCTGCCACATGAGTTTCAGCCATTTCCACGATGAGATGATAGCCAGGGGAGTGACAGAAGACACGCTCGACACCATCCGTCATTGTGGTATCGACCTCGATGCCTGGTTGGAGGGATTTAAAGACACCACCGAGTCGGTGCGGCGCACTGTCAATACCATACTCACACACCCGCTCGTTCCTAAGGATGTCGTGGTGAGAGGATTTATCATCGACTCTGTCACAGGAGAACTGGAAGAGATTTGAGGTTTGAGATTTTTGATTAGAGTTGATAAAGTTGAGAGTTGTGATTAGAATTGTTTATTTGCGCTATCTAAACATTCTTTTCTTCAATCTCTTTTGCAATCTTTTCCTCAATCTTTTATCTTGGATTGCGAACAGAACAAGCCTTTGGCTGCAGGTAACTTTTCAGCGATTCTTACGCTCAGGTGGATTTGCAATCCCCCTGCATGGAGTATAAGCATTCTTAATGCGATTTTCGGATTGCAAATCCTGATAATCAATGCGTCGGGATTGCAAATCCCGACGAACATTACTCTTCAGCGATTCTTACGCTCAGGTGGATTTGCAATCCACCTGCATTGAGTATGAGCATTTTTAATGCGATTTTCGGATTGCAAATCCTGATAATCAATGCGTCGGGATTGCAAATCCCGACGAACATTACTTGATTAGTAGATTCGCTGAATGGTTACGGCTGCTGCCTTATTTGTTAAAAAAGCATTATTTTTGGCTTTTGATATAACAAATCACGTGTTTGTTCGTCTTATATATGCGCCCTTTAATGGGGCAGGTCACTATTACACCCGTCAAAATGCGGGAAATGAAAAACTATCACAAAACTCTTGATTGGAAAATGAGAATCTTCAACGACATGGCAGGCTACGTGGTCGATCTCACGAGCCTAATTTGGAATTATATTAAGCATCGCGACCTATATCCGGAAAACGCCAAGTTGGCAGTGCAACCCGATGTTATGGCAAACATTATCGACGACCCCTCCGTTTGCCGCTATTGCGACTTCTATGAGCTCAATCAGCTCATCAGTCATGATGGGGAGGGCAAGCCCGTTCCCAACCATCTCGCCATAAAAGATGTGGCCAACAAGTATTACAAGGCAGGGTGAGCAGCCCTGCCTTGCTGCTGTTTATGCCCGCTGAGACGTGAAACGATGTGAAATATACTAAACTTTTGATTTATTTAACGGCTAAAAGCACACTGCATTTGCATATATCAAAAAAAAATGCCACCTTTGCACATTGTTTTGCAAAATGTTTTGCACAATGTTTCAACCCGCTCCCCAGAATAAGCCTAAAATAGTCGGGGTTTGTAGGGTCTCACGTAGTAAAGACATGAAAAAATCATTAACGACGGTCGTATTATTGGCCATCTCTCTTGCTGTTGCCGCTCAAGGTGGCACCAACTCTCCTTATAGCCAGTATGGTTTTGGTTCACTCGCCGACCAATCGACGGGCTACAGCCGTGGCATGAACGGACTGGCTCTTGGTTCAAGAGACAGCAAGCAGATTAACTTTCTCAATCCTGCTTCTTACTCATCCATCGACTCGCTCACTTTCATCTTCGACGTGGGTATGTCGGGGCAGCTTACCAATTTCGAGGAGAACGGCAAGAAAATCAATGCTAAGAATGCCGCCTTCGAATATGCCGTCGGCGCTTTCAGGCTGTTCAAGAATGTTGGCGTCAGCTTTGGTATCCTGCCTTATTCCAATGTGGGCTATTCCTTCTCCAGCACCAACAAAGTGGGTGACGTCAACTCCACCACCTACACGAATACCTACTCCGGGTCGGGAGGCTTAAGGCAAGTCTATTTCGGCATGGGATGGCAACTCTTCAAGGGGTTCTCCATCGGTGCTAATGGAAGTTATCTCTGGGGAGAGTATGATAGGTCGATAGTCAACAGCTACAGCGACACCTATGTCAACACCATCTCCAAATACTACACAGCAAGCGTTAGCAGCTACAAAGTAGATGCCGGAGCACAAATCACGATACCCTTCTCGAAGAAGAGCAATCTCACGATGGGCTTCACTTACTCCTTGGGCAACAAGCTCGGTGCCGACCCCAAGTGCCTGGTCGTGTCCACCAACTCTCAGACCAGCGTTGCCGACACCGCCACCTATACCGTCAAAGACGGACTGCAGCTGCCTGTCGTCATGAGCGGAGGTATGATGCTCAACCTCAATGGCAAACTCAGGGTGGGAGCCGACTACCAGTTGCAGAAATGGGCCGATGTGTCTTACCCCGTCTACAGTGTAGTGAACGGTGCTCCGTTGTACAACGCCTCCAAAAACTATTTCAAAGACCGTCACAAGGTGACCATTGGCGGCGAATACTGCAAGAACGCCATGTCAACCCGCTTCTTCGACCGTATTAAATTCCGCGCTGGTGCATCCTATGCTACACCTTATTTATTATTAAATGGCAAGGATGGCCCGAAGGAAATCAGCGTCAGCGCCGGATTCGGCATTCCGCTAGTCAATGCATGGAACAACCGTTCGACGCTTAACATCAGCGGTCAGTGGGTGCGCAATGATGCTACATCGATGCTGAGGGAAAACACCTTCCGCATCAACTTGGGCATCACTTTCAACGAGAGATGGTTCATGAAATGGAAAGTCGATTGACGATGTATACGAGATGAACACCCGAATGGCCTTGCTTCTCTGTGCCGTCACCTTCCTCTCCACATTCGCAGCTTGTTCGGAGGAGAAAGAGCATACCGCACCCGCCATCAATCCCGAAGACTCGGTGGCGATGATGATTTCATACGGGGTCAATACGCTCATCTCCGACTCGGGCATCATCAAATACCGCATCGTCACCGAGAAATGGGAAGTCAACCCCAACCGCCAGCCTTCGAGGTGGATTTTCGAGAAAGGACTGCTCCTCGAGCAATTCGACCTTGCCATGCACATCCAGTCCTACATCCAGTGCGACACGGCCTACTATTACGATGTGCTGAAGTTGTGGGAACTGCATGGGCGCGTGCGCATCCTCACCAAAAAGGGGCTGCGCTTCAGCAGCGAGGAACTCTTCTGGGACGAGCGCTCACATGAAATCTACTCCAATCGCTACTCCCACCTCATCACGTCGGACAAAGAACTTCACGGCAACCGTTTCAGGAGTGATGAGAACATGACCAAGTACTCGGTGAAAACCTCAAAAGGATATTTCGACAGGAAAGAAATCGACAAGTCGGGCGACAAGAAAGAACCCGCCGACTCCGCCAGGGTGAGAGGCCGGCAACCCAAACAGCCGCGACGCATTCCAAACAACTGATTATATGGCCCAGCTAATCATAGGTATCATTATCTCGATGGTGTTCTCCGCTTTCTTTTCGGGAATGGAGATCGCTTTCGTGTCGAGCAACAGGATGCTGGCCGAGATCAACAAAGACAAGCATGTGCTGTCGAAAAAGTGTATCGCACTCTTCTACCGACATCCCAACAACTTCGTCAGCACCATGCTCGTGGGCAACAACATCGCCCTCGTGGTCTATGGCATCTTGATAGCCCGTTTGTTCGACCAGACCATTTTCGAAGGATATTCTGCGGCATTCACCGTGCCTGCCGACACCATCCTTTCCACCGTCATCGTACTCTTCACCGGTGAGTTCTTGCCCAAGACCCTCTTCAAGAACCTTCCCAACAAGCTTCTCACTCTCTTCGCTATACCGGCATTCCTGTGCTATGTTGTGCTCTGGCCCATCTCCAAGTTCGCCTCGTTCCTCGCCAAATTACTGCTCCGCATCTTTGGCGTGCGCATCCCCAAGGCCCAGGAAGATGAGCTTTTCACCAAGGTCGACCTCGATTACCTTGTACAGTCGAGCATCGACAATGCCGCCGACAACCAGCACATCAATGAGGAGGTGCGGATTTTCCAGAACGCGCTCGACTTCACCGAGACCAAAGTAAGAGACTGCATGGTGCCCCGCACAGAAATCGAAGCCGTGTCGGAGCAATGCACCATCCAGGAGCTCAACCAGAAATTCATTGAGAGCGGCCATTCTAAAATCATCGTCTACCGCGACGACATCGACCACATCATCGGCTACATCCACTCCTCGGAGATGTTCCGTAAGCTCGACGACTGGAGGAAGGGGCTTCGCACCATGCCTTTCGTGCCAGAAACCATGTCGGCTCACAAGATGATGCAGACCTTCCTTCAGCAGAAGAAAAGCCTCGGGGTGGTCATCGATGAGTTTGGTGGCACAAGCGGCATCGTTTCGCTTGAGGACATCGTGGAGGAAATCTTCGGAGAAATAGAAGACGAGCACGACAGTTCCAACTACATCGCAAAGAAAGTGGGGGAGGGGGAGTACCTTCTTTCCGCACGTCTCGAGATAGACAAAGTCAACGAAATGTTCTCGCTGCAGCTTCCTGAGAGCGATGACTACATGACCATCGGAGGACTCATCCTCCATTATTACCAGAGTTTCCCCAAACTCAACGAAGTGGTGCAAATTGGTCAGATGAAATTCAAAATTATCAAGAATACAATGACGAAAATCGAACTGGTGAAATTAATTATACCCCAATAAGTTATTTTTCGCCGCAAAAATTGTTCTATTTCCTAATTTCTTCGTAATTTTGTACGCATTTTGAAAAGAGGTGGCATTTCGCCCCCTTTTTTCAAGCCCAAAAGGCATGATAAATAGAGATATTAATAGAAAAAAACAGTAAATATTTCATCACAAAGTAATGGCAGCATTAGGTAAAATTAGAAGCAGAGGCACATTCCTGATCATCATCATCGGTCTGGGCCTTTTCGGATTTATTGCCGGCGACATGTTCCGCTCCTGTGAGACCACTGGTCACATGAGGAGCACAAAAGTCGGTGAAATCCTTGGAGAGAAAATCGGTATCGAGGATTACCAGAATTATCTCAATGAGTTTGTGGAATGTACGAAAATCTCATCACCCAACGCTGATGAGGACCAGATCCGTAACGTGGCCTGGAACAATTTCGTGCAGAACAAAATCATCGAGAACGAAGCCAGCAAGCTGGGTCTGACAGTCACCAACGACGAAGTGAAGAACGCCATGATGCAGGGCACCAACCAGGTGCTTATGGAAGTGGCCAACGTCACCGGTATGGTCAACCAGCAGACAGGGCGCTTCGACATCAATATGTATCAGGAGTTCCTCAACAATTACAAGACCAACCGCAATGCCTCTCCACAGGCTGCCGAGTACTATGACAAGGTGTACAAATACCTGGCATTCAAAGTCAAGCAGCTCCGTGAGCAGCTCCTCTCTCAGAAGTATCAGGTATTGCTCTCCTCTTCTCTCCTCTCCAATCCCGCTGAGGCACAGTTCCTCTTCGATGCAGAGAAGACCGAGAAGGACATTGAGCTTGCTTTCTTCGACTATAAGGCCATCAACGACAAAGAGGTGACCGTGGCAGAGAGCGACCTCAAGAGCAAGTACAACGAGAAGAAAGAGATGTTCAGAATTCCTGAGGAAATCAGATCTATCAAGTACATCCTCGTGAAGAAAGAGGCATCTGCAGCCGACCGCGCCAACTTGCAGAGCGCGCTCGCCAAGTGTGCCGACCAGCTGAGAGAGGGTGCCAGCCCCGAGAAAGTGGTGCGTGAGGGAAAGTCAAATGTGGCTTATCTCGGCGTTCCTGTCACCAAGAAGGCTTTCACTTCCGACATCGCCAACAAGATTGACTCCATGGCTGTCGGTTCTGTGGCTGGTCCTATCGAGAGCAAGTTCGACAACACCTACAATGTCATTAAGGTCATCAGCAAGAGCATGCTGCCCGACAGCATCCAGTACCGCACCATCAGTGTCGCCGGCAAGAATGCCGATGAGACCCGTACCAAGGCCGACAGCGTGTTCAACGCTATCAAGGCTGGTGGTGACTTCGAGGCCATCGCCAAGAAATACGGTCAGACGGGTGAGAAGTCATGGCTCACCACATCGCAGTATGAGCGTGCAAGCAATATGACGAAGGACAACCAGACGGTGTTCAACGAAATCAACACACTGGGCACCAACGACGTGAAGGTTATTCCTCTTGCTCAGGGCTCTATCATCCTTCAGGTCACCGACCGCCGTGCCATGGTGCAGAAATATGATGTGGCACTTGTCAAGCGCGACATCACCTTCTCGGATGAGACTTCGCACGCCATCAGCGACAAGTTCAAGCAGTTTGTGGCAGGACACCATACCCTCGAGGCTATGGAGAAGGATGCTGCCAAGGCTGGCTATGAGGTGCTTGAGGCAAAGAACGTGCTTACCTCTCAAGGTCAGGTGCAGGGTATTGGCAACTCACGCGACGCCCTCAAGTGGGTCTTTGAGGCCAAGAAGGGTGACGTCTCTGAGGTGATGACCGTGGGCGCCAACCGCGACGAGATTCTTGTCATGGCACTTACCGACATCAACCCGAAGGGTTATATGTCGATGGACAATGCCGACGTGAAGGAGTATCTGCAGCAGGAAGTGCTTCGCGACAAGAAGGCTGAGCAGATTATCGCCAAGATCAAGGATGTGAAGTCTATCGCCGATGCCAAGAAGATCAAGGAGCTCAATGCGAAGATCGACTCCATCAACCAGATTAACTTCGCATCTCCCACCTTCGTTGCCGTGGCTCAGTCGCAGGAGCCCGCTCTCAGCGGTGCCGTGGCAGCCACAGCCAAGGGTCAGTTCTCGGCACGTCCTGTCAAGGGCAATGCTGGTGTGTATGTCTTCAAAGTCAATGACGAGCGTAAGCTTGATGGCAAGTTCGATGTCAAGGAGTATGAGAACAAAGTCATCCAGAACACCAACCAGAGCCTCTCGAGGATGCTGTATCAGGAACTGATGCTGAACGCAGACATCAAGGACAACAGATACCTCTTCTTCTGAAACAAGGTATGATAAATAGGAAAAGGAGGGCTTCCCCATCAGGAAACCCTCCTTTTCGTCAAAATGATTTGATAGATTGGAAATGAACAGTAGGATTTTGATTAGCAAGATAGCCATGGCCCTCGTCGCCTTGGTGGTGATGGTGTCGTGTGGCAGCAGTGATTCGGTGAGAAGCACTTCGTCTGCAGCGAAGAGAGAATTCAGAGGAGCCTGGATACAGGCCGTCAACGGACAGTTCATCGGCATGTCGACCCGGGAGATGCAGCGCACGCTCACCTACCAGCTCGATGAACTGTGGAAGGATGGTGTCAACGCTATCATCTTTCAAGTCAGGCCTGAGTGCGATGCGCTTTACAAAAGTGACATCGAGCCATGGAGCCGTTTTCTCACCGGTCAGCAGGGGCTTGCACCTTCTCCTTACTGGGACCCGCTGCAGTGGATGATTGACGAATGTCACAAGAGAGGCATGGAGCTTCATGCCTGGATAAATCCCTACAGAGCCCGTACGAAGACGACGAAAGACTTGGATGCCAGGCATATCGCTGTCAAACGGCCTGATTTGTGCTTCGAATATGATGGCCTGCTGCTGCTCAATCCGGGATGTCCAGAGGCCAAGGACTACATCTGCAGGGTGGTTGATGATATCGTGAAGCGGTATGACATCGACGGTCTGCATATCGATGATTATTTCTATCCTTATCCGGCTGCAGGTCAGGTCATCAACGACGATGCCCAGTATGCACGGTATGGTACGTCTTTCCGTGACAGGGGCGACTGGCGCCGCGACAATGTCAATGTGTTCATCAAGCAGCTGAGCAAAACCATCCACGACAGGAAGCCCTGGGTGAAGTTTGGCGTGTCGCCGTTTGGCATTTACCGCAACAAGAAAAGTGCTCCCAATGTGGGAAGTGACACCAATGGCACTCAAAACTACGATGACCTCTACGCCGATGTGCTGCTGTGGGTCAACAATGGCTGGGTGGACTATTGTGTGCCCCAGCTCTATTGGGAAATCGGACATAAGGCAGCCGACTACAAGACCCTCATCACATGGTGGAACAATCATAGTGCCAACAGGCCGCTGTATATCGGAGAGGATGTGGAGCGTACCGTGAAATATCCCGACCCCGCCAACCCCAATGTCAATCAGATGGGGGCTAAATTCAATCTCCACAAGCAGATGCCCAATGTCAATGGCACCGTGCTTTGGTATGCCAAGGCCGCTGTAGATAATGTGGGCAATTATGGTAGCGCTCTGCGAGGCAAATACTGGCGCAACCGTGCCTTGCAGCCCGTCATGCCTTTCATCGATGGCAAGTCGCCGAAAAAGCCACGGAAGCTCAAGACCCTCGACACAGAAGATGGCTTGGTGCTCTTCTGGACTGCTCCCAAGGGAAATGGATGGAAGGACGAGGCTGTGAAATATGTGGTCTATCGGTTTGGAGCTGATGAGAAAATCAATCTTTCCGACCCCTCGAAAATTGTGTCGGTAACCTCCAAACAACATTACAAGTTGCCCTATAAAGATGGCTCAACGCGCTACACCTATGTGGTGACAGCGCTCGACAGAATGAGCAACGAGAGCAATGGTGCTGTGAAGAGAGTGAAACTGTAATAGTTTCACTCTCTGCTCATTAGGTCCTTGAAGAAGCTGTCGAGGTCTTGGCTTAGCCCCTCCATTAAGTCGCCGCTGATGATGATGGTGTCGCCATCGGCGATATACAGTTCGGCGATGCTTTCCTTATCGTCATCCTCCAGCACGAGGCTGAAGGGTTTTAGCAAACCATAGTTGTCGACTACGTTGCTCAGCCGGTGCAGCGACTGGCGCAGCACTTTGGTCACTTGCTCATAGAAAGCGTCGTCCTTGTTGTCAATCCATTCCTCCACCACGCAGCGTGTGATTTCATTGTCATCGTCGTCAAAAGCCAGCATTTCACCGCTGTCCTGAGAGACGCGCAGGTGAATGTCGGTTAGCAACGTGGGTGTATCGGTATAAGGGTATTTCTGCCCGATTTTCCTGATGGCCCGCTCTATCTGCTGGTTGGTCTGATCTGATGTTTTCATAACTTTTCTGATGCGATTCAGTCTTTTTTGGTTGGCTTGGGGTGGTAGTTGCGCAGGCGGATGCGTGTGAGCACTTGCTTGGTGTCGTAAGTGAATTCACCGTTGAGCATCCAGTTGTAATAGCCCGGGTCGCGCTGCAGCACTTCAGCCACGGGCCGTCCTTTGTGCTTTCCGAAATTGAACACCTCCTGTTTCACCACCTGTCCGTTCTCGTCTTTCACTTCGTTCCCATCTGCATCCACCACAGGTTTCCACACGATGCGCCCTGCGAAATCGACATTGTCGTTGACGCGCGACAAGGCCGACAAGGCAGCCACGTCTCTTGGAAGTTGGCGTGACGGGTCGCTCTGGCACTCCTCGCTGTACATGCGCAGTTGTCCGCACAGCACTTGATAGGTGGCCTCGGCATCGAAACCGGCATCATGTGGATGTCCTTCTCCCACGTTGTCGGGAGTCATTTCCTTTCCGGTGTAGAATTTGTAGGCAGCCGTGAGGTCGCGTGGCTCCATCTTGTGGTAGATGGTCTGGACGTCGACGAGATGGCTTTGCGAGAAGTCGAAGTTGATGTGTGCACGTAAGAACTCCTCCGCCAGCATGGGGATGTCCGTCTGGTTGGAGTGGAATCCCGCGAAGTCACAACCTTCGAATGCTTCGCTCAACTGTTGTGCGAAGTGTATGAAAGGTGGTGCCTGTGCCACCATCTCGTTGGTGATATGTGTGATTTTTGTAGCTTCCGGACTGATATCCATGCCGGGATTGATTAGTTGGCTGAAGCGCTCCTCTTTCCCGTCGGGATATACTTTGATGTAAGCGATTTGTATGATGCGGTCCCTCACCAGGTCAAGCCCCGTCATCTCCAGGTCGAAGATGATGAGCGGCCGCTCGAGTTGCAGTTTCATGTCTGTGCTCTGCATGACGGTTAGTCGTTGAGCAAGGTGGGCATGATGAGCATCAGCACCTCCTCGTTCTGTGGCTGCTCAGCGGGAACCACCACTCCGGCTCGGCTGGGGTCGGCAAGTTCTATGACCACGTCGTCGCTGTCGATATTGTTGAGGATTTCGAGCAGAACCGGGCCTTTGAAGCCGATGGCCATGGGGCGGCCGTCGTAGTCGCATACCATGTTTTCCTTTGCGCTGGTGGCAAAGTCGATGTCTTCTGAGAGGAGTACCATCTGTCCTGCTTCAACCATGATTTTCACCAGTTCGCTGCTCTCGCTACCGAAAGGCATGACACGTCTCAGTGCGCTTGCAAAGGTCTTCCGGTCTATGCGCAGGTGGTTGGGGTTGTCTTTCGGTATGACCGAGTTGTAGTTGGGGTATCTTCCCTCGATAAGTCGGCAGATGAGCACCCCTTCAGCGAAGCTGATGGCGGCGTTGCGGTCGTTGAATTTGATGACCACATCTCCGTCTTCCTTGTTGAGCACGTTTTTGAGAAGTGTGGCGGGTTTCTTTGGCAGGATGAAGGCAGCCGGTGTGTCGTTCTTGACATTGTAGCAACGGTTGCGTACCAGTTTTGTGCCGTCGCTTGCCACGATGGATGTGAATTCTGTCGTGATGTCGAAATAGATGCCGTTCATCACTGGGCGCAGCTGCTCAGTTGCCGTGGCGAAGAGTGTGCGGCTGATATTGGTCAGCAGTTCCGATGAGTCGAAGATGATGGAGGTCACATCGGTTGGCAATGGCTGAGTCTGGGGATACTCGTCGGCATTCTGTGCTGTGAAGTGATAGATACCGTTCTGATAATACAGGCTCACGGAGAAATCCTCTTCGTTGATTTCGAAAGTGAGCGGCTGCTCTGGCAGCTCACGCATGGCGTTGAGCATGGTGTTGGTGCTCACCACAAAGCGGCCATTGCCGTCGGAATCGCTCAGCGCACAAGTTGACTTCATCACATTTTCGTTGTCAGATGCTGTGAGAACCAATTGCCCGTCTTTCACCTCGAAGAGTATTCCTTCAAGTATGGGCATGGCGTTCTTGCTCATGATGACTTTCGACAGGATGTTCAGCTTGTTGCTCAGCGTGCTGCTTGATAGGGTAAATTTCATGGGTTGCTATGGTTTAATTGTTAATATTCATAGTCAGTGCGCCTGTTTCTGACAGAGAGTAGCTGCCATGTAGGTCCACCATATTGACCACAAAATTACAAAAAACCGCTAACATGGCAAAATAATAGGGCAAAAGTTTCTTTGTATGCACTATTTTTTGTAATTTCGCATCGGTTTTGACCAAGAGTAATACAATGTTCAATAAAATAAATTAGTGATTAATGGAATTACAAGGAAAGATTATAGCAGCCCTTGATGTGAAGTCGGGCGTATCGAAGCGTGGAAGCGATTATAAGGTGCAGGAGTTCGTCCTTGAGACTGTCGATGGTCAGTTCACACGCAAGATGGTGTTTACTGTTTTCGGTGAGGACCGTCTTCAGCGTTTCAATATTCAGCCGGGTCAGGATGTGACCGTTTCTTTCGACATCGATGCCCATGAGTACAACGGCCGTTGGTTCAACAGCATCCGTGCATTTGATGTGCGTCCCATTGTGAATAACGCAGCCAACACACCTCCCGTTACCGACCCTCTGCCTCCCTTCACTCAGCAGCCTCCTACCAGCAACCCGCCCTACGAACCGCCAGTGGCTCAGCCGGGCTCTGCCGAACCTACGCAGTTTGCAATGGGAGATGCCCAGAATGATGACCTGCCGTTCTGAAAACTGATAAAGGCTATTATAAACCATTCCCCCTGCCTTCTTACTACCAAGAAGACAGGGGGAATGTTTTTGAGGGTGTTTTGGGAGGTATGTTGCGATGTTATCGCAACAACGAGCCATGAAGTTCTTCTATTCTTGCAGTTTGTGGATGATTTGTTTCAGGGCAGAGCCGAAGATGACATACTGTGTGTTTCCGGCAATGGTGCCCTCGTTCTGTCCCCACAGGAAGGGCCAGTCGTCGAAATTCTCGAAATGGTCGGGCTGCCTGAAGAGCAGGCCGGGTGCCACGTTTCCGGGGATGAACGAGAAGTCGGCTCTGTTGTTCCCATAGAAGACGGCCTTTGGCCTGGCGGCACCCACAGCAGCCACAAAGGAATAGTTGTGGTAGGGGTGGCAGCCATACAGCCAGTTGGCGGTGCGGAAGACATCGTCTTTGGTGATGATGTCGGGATAGTTGAGGTAGGCGAAACACACTGTTGTGCCGAAACTGAGCACTTGATTTCCGCCAGCCCAGTTGCCCAGCCCGATGGGTACTCCGTAGGGGTTGGCTTTCCCGATGCTGTCGATGTACTGCTTGTATTTTCTCATATATGGGCGCAGTTTCTCTTTGAAGTCGGCATTGGTGTAGGGGATGGCATCAAGTGCCGTCTGGATGGTCGCGGCTACGTTCCTGTCGAGTGAGTTCCATATCTGTTGCTCGAATTGGTCCAAATATTGTTTTTCCTTGGTTGCAACGTAGAGTTGCAGATATGTTCCCAGTGCGTTGCTGTATCTTCTCCGGCGGTTGTTGGGACGTTGCTCATTGTTTTTCATGAGTTCGTTGGCTTCCTGGAGCAACCTTTTCGACTGTGTGAGCGCGCGCTTGGCCAGTTCGTCGTTGTAGCCTTCGAGGGCGTGGCTTGAAGCAGCGAACATGGTAGCAGCCTGCAGGTCGAGCGAAGGGTTGCGGGTCGTGAATGCCCATAGGTCGTCGGGGGTGCCGCTTCGTTTTCCGTCGGCAGAGACCTCATAGGGTTTCAGGCTCGGGTCGTAGTGCAGTCCGTCGGTGAGTGTGGCCGCGTCGCCCAGATGGTGGTAGTTGTCGAGGACGGAGTTGGATAGCGTCGATGCCATGTGTCCTATCTGCTCGGCCTGAGCGACGAGGTTGAGTGTGCCGTGCTCTATGAACTGGAGCATGTCGGGCACTCCGTCGGGGCGGTGCAGCTCGACGTAGCGCTGCTGCTGGCTGACGAAGGTGGCATCGCGGAGGGGCTTGAAGAGTTCCCATGTCTTGACGAAGTTGAACACTACGTTGATGTTAGAGCCAGTCTCGATGTCGAAGTCACCTGCATCGAAGAAACCGCCCACATTCAGTCCGGGGATGAGCTCGTAGGGTTTGTATTTGGTGTCGGTGGAGGCTCCTTGTGCATGCAGGTCGAAATGGTCGCTTGGCGGTGCCTGCAGATAGCCTTCTTTGAAAGGCTCGCCATGCCATGTGCGGTAGCCTTCGTTGACATACATGTGGTTCATGTGGATGGGAATCCACACGTCGGTGGTGGCATCGGTTATTTTGTCGTAAGCGTGTGGGTCGATGAGGAAGTTGTTGGTCTTCACATCGCCATACTGGATATAGTAAATACCTGCTTGCCTCACTGGCGAGAAGTCGAACTTCACATAATTATATTTGTAGTAGGGTCCCCAGTTCTCGATTTTACCCTGATAGGCCTCCTCAGTGGTACCGTCGTCTTTGATGCGCCATAGAGTGGCAGTGTTTCTTGCCTTGTCGTTCTTGTCGAGTTCGATGACGGCGGTTTTTGTCTGGTCGGGCAGGTATCCCACCTGCGAGAAGCCGATATTGGGTTGGCGCACCCAGTTGTCGATGGCGTTGGGCTCCAAGGTCCATGTGACCACTTTACCCGTCTTCCCTGCCGGCAGGACGCTGCGGAGCACGAACCATCCGTTCTGTGCGAGTATACGTCCGTCGAAGAGTTGCAGTTCGGCTTCCTCGCTGCTGACCTTCACCATGTGCTCCGGGTCGTCGGATGCCATGATGATGTGGTGACCTTTCTCTATGGGCAGTGGGTCGACGAAGCGATTGGTGCCACGGTCGTCGTATGTTTTGAAACCCTTGAACTGCCGTGGTTTCTGGCTGTTGGGCCGTGTGATGGTGGCACTGGTGGCATACCTTGGGAAGCGGTTGAGGCGTCCGTCCATGATGAAGGTCTTCAGCCAGTATTTCGAGGGAAGGAACTCGATGTTGAGCCCTGCCTCGCCGGCGAGTGCCTCGGGTACGGGCTTGTCGAGATAGACGGCGAGTTCCACAGCTTTCCCTTTTCCTGTCACCACAATGCGGCTGTCGAAATCATAGTCGTCATACCTCAGTCCCACCTCGATGGTATTGTTCTCCTTGTCCACTTTCCGGTTGGTCATTTTGGGCACGAGGTCCCATTGTTCCGGCGTGTTGTTCAGTCGGATGGCGCCTCCCTGAATGGAGCGCACGCCATGCTGCACAACCTCGATGCCGGAGTTCTTTTCATCATTGAAACCTCCATTGAAGCTGTTGCTGAACACCAGGATGTTGACCCCCCGGCGCTCGAAATAATCCAGGTCATTGATTTTCAGGTCTTGTGCGAGCCCCATGCTGCAAAAAACCGGCAGCATCAGTCCGAGAATAGTTCTTTTTGTCATTGAGCTTTGATAAAGTGTAATTTCCTTATTTTTGTGTGGTCTTCAGCAACTTCGTGATGTTAATGCATCATTCTTGGATTACTGAAAGAGTTTGAGTTTCATATTCTCCCCCTCCTTCCGCAAGGAGGAGGGGGAGTAAAGTCATAATGTCGAATTGTCATGATAAGGAAATGCCGAGTCAAGCGTCTTTTTAGGAGTTTAGGAGTTTGGGAGTTTAGGAGTTTAGGAGTTTAGGAGTTTAGGAGTTTAGACATATGCTTTGCGGGCACACGGTCTTAAATCTAATCACAACTCTCAACTCTCAACTCTCAACTTTAGCTAGCGTCTAGCGTCTAAAGTCTAAAGCCTAAAGTCTAAGACTCAGGTTTGATGGGTGCTCCCATTCCAGAATTCTCAGCATCCTTGTCATCGAGTTTGAACAGCATGAAATCAGGCTTTTCGGCTGTGCAGGTCGTCCATTCGCCGTCTTCCTGTCCGTTGGGATTGCTGTATTTGGCGAAGTTGGTCCAGATCGGAA
>CAMHEL010000033.1 GCA_946184125.1 uncultured Prevotellaceae bacterium | reverse complement strand
ACTGTTTCTTTTCTACTTATTTTTCAAACTGTTACAAAAAGGTGGGAAACTTTAGAAAAGTAATAAGTGATAACAGTAGGATGTAGGAGGAGCCGTCTCGGAGGACATCGGGTCTCCTATACTCCATGCAGGTGGATTGCAAATCCACCTGAGCGTAAGAATTGCTGAATCACGGGGACGGAGTTTTTGATCCGTTTTCTCGGTTGCGGATTAGAACAGATCACGGGGACGACGTTTCTTGAATCACGGGGACGGAGATTTTGTTTCAAGAAACCATCCTCAGCAACTTATACACTTTAAATAAGGTCAGCGAGGGTGATGCACCAATCAGGTTGCGGCGGATGGCCTTTCCCGTCAATCGGTAGAGGAAGCGAAGAAATGGGGTGAGATGCCAGCGGCTGAGGCGGTCGGTGAGGTTGAGGAGGCGTGAATAGCCACGTAGCTCACTGCTGAAGGTGCGGAGGGTCGACAGGGCCTCGTCGGTCTTCTCCATAAAACGGGTATTGCTCTCGAAGTGGTCGAAACCCAGGGGGTTGTCGATATGGTGGATGGGGATGCCGGCCAGGAAAATTGTCTTTCCCCACAGCACATCCTCATAGCCATAGTGCTTGAACCGCTCGTCGAGGGGGTGGCTGAGGAAGATGTCGCGGCGAACCAGGAAATTCGAGGTGTGGAAATTGCTGTAGGGCTGGCGCGAGCGTTTTTCGGCCGATTGGTTGTCGAGGCACGACAATTCGTAGGCGTAGCGCAGGTTGCCCCTGCCCTCAGACGGTGTGCGTGTGATGGTGTAGCCGCCGTAAAGCAGGGTCTCTTGCGGGTGGGTGAGTTCGATATACCGCTTGAGGTAGTCGTTTCTCACCACAGACATGTGGCTGTCGATGAACAGCAGATACTCGTATTGGGCCTCACGGGCAAGGAAGTTGCGGATGGCGGCACGCCCTACATTCACCTTGCGCTCGATATGTCGGCAGTGAGCAAGCTGCCCGATGGCGCGGTTGACCTCCAATGACGTTGTGTCGGTGCTGCCATCTTCGGCCACTATCACCTCATACCTCAAATCGGCGATGGCACCGGCCTGGCGTGCCAGCGCTTCCACAAGCGAAAGGCAGGGACTGTTGTATGTGGGGATAAGGATGCTTAGAGAGAACATCTTCGGCGATTGAGGGGGATGATAGATGATGCAAAAGTAGCGTTTTTTCCCCAATCAGTGCCTTTTTTCGCGTGTTTTTTTGTTTTTATTCAGTTTTGGTGTACTTTTGTAATCCCAAAAGAAAAGCTAATCTGCACACTGAAGGTGTGTTCTATTAATTCTGATTTTTATGAAGACAATATTCCATGAATGTCATTTCGGTCGCTTTTTGTTTTTATACGGCTCAACATGTAAGTTTCATCGGTCACATAGCCCGCTATGCTCCCTCTGTAACTTTCATTTTGATCTCGTCTAAAAATCAAAAATCGCCTCGACATAATTAACAGAACCCACCTGAAACTATTTTCCTCGTACAATATGAGAAAACTGGCAATTCTTTTCCTCCTGATCCTCCTCGCTGGCAGCATGATGGCTGTGCCAGCCTTAAGGGAGTGGAGGAGTTGTGTCCAGCCCGATGGTACGGTGGTGGACCTGATGCTCGTGGGCGATGAGAACTACCATTATTATATGACGCGTGATGGCCTCGTGGTGCTTGCACGCGAGGACGGGGCGTTTGTCTATGCATCAGTCTCAGCCTCGAAGCTTCAGCCTACAGGGAGGATGGCGCACGACCCGGCGAACCGCATCGACGGCGAGGTGGCCGGAACCATCACCATGGCCATGGCGGAAAAGGCCAGGCCCCAGAAAAGAAGGTCGGTGGCCGGCACGAGGAGAAGGGCGCTTGGGAAGCCCTCCATGGTCATAGGGAAACAGAAAATGCTCGTCGTGCTTGCCAATTTCAGCGACGCGGTGTTCATCGACTATACCGAGGCGGATGGGGGAAGGGCCACCCGAGACCGCTATGATGCCATATTCAATGAGGAGGGATACACCAACGACACCTATCAAGCCATTGGCAGCGTGCGCGATTACTTCCTCGACCAGAGTGGTGGGCGTTTCGACCTCTCTTTCGATGTCGTCGGACCGGTGCAGCTCGAAAAACCCACCTCATATTATGGCAGCAACAAGAGCATCAACGACAAGCATGCACCCGAGATTGTCGTGGATTGTTGCCAGGCTGTGGCCGACAGTGTTGACTTCTCTGAATATGACAACGATGGCGACGGCATGGTCGACCAGGTGTTCGTCCTCTATGCAGGGTACGGTGAATCGACGGGAGGACTCGCCGAGACGATTTGGCCGCACATGTGGTCGTTGCAGGATGCTGTCGTGGAGAACCATCTGCAACTGCCCGAACTGTGGCTCGACGGTGTGCAGGTGAATGTCTATGCCTGCAGCAATGAACTGGCCGGAAAAACCCGGCAGCGGGAGATGGGCATCGGGGTGGTATGCCATGAACTGTCGCATTGTTTCGGTCTGCCCGACCTCTATGATTTCAGTGAGCAGCACCTTTATGGACTGGGCTTTTGGGATGTGCTCGATATGGGATGCTATGGTGGGTACAAGAACCTTGGATGGGTGCCCGTGGGGTATAACAGCTATGAGCGCCATTTCTTGGGATGGCTTGATTTCTCCGTCCTTAGCACCGACACCACCGTTGTTGGCCAAAGAGCACTCGGAGAGGGGGGAGAGGCTTTCATCGTGCCCAACGATGCTTATCCCGATGAGTTTTATATCTTGGAGAACCGCAGTCAGTCGGGCTGGGATGCCTCGTTGCCGGGAGCCGGCTTGCTGGTGGCGCATGTCGACTACGACTTCTTGCTCTGGGCGACCAACAATGTCAATAGCGTCGGGGCGATGAACGATCATCCACGATACCAGCTCTTCCATGCCTGTGACTCGGTGGAGGAGGGCGGTGAGGCCTATCCTTCCCAGAACAACGACAGTCTGACGGACTTCTCGTCGCCTGCCGCAGAATTATATCACGAGAATATCGATGGTGAGCGGCTCATGCACAAGTCCATTACTCACATCACCTGCGACGAGGATGATGGCGAAGTCTCTTTTGAGTTCAGCAACCTCAATTTGTTGTCGGCCATCCGCTCGGCAACTCCTCACTCCGCATCTTCCTTCACGTCCCTACCTGGGTCTTCTACCTATATATATTATAACCTCCAGGGAATGCCGATTTTGAGCAGCCATCACCCACGCGGCATCCACATCGTCCGCAAACCCGACGGAAAATACATCAAAAGTATTGAAGATTGAAAATCTTTTAATATTGAAAATTGAAGATTGAAAATTGATAATTATGCTTCGCTTGAATGTCGGCGGCACCTTATAAAAATTCATAATTCATAATGCATAATTCATAATTAAGCTGCAGTTTAAAAAATTCATAATGCATAATTCATAATTAAGCTGCACCCTAAAAATTCATAATTCATAATTCATAATTAAGCT
Source organism: uncultured Prevotellaceae bacterium (assembly GCA_946184125.1). GTDB lineage: Bacteria > Bacteroidota > Bacteroidia > Bacteroidales > Bacteroidaceae > Prevotella. The sequence continues at coordinate 25,227 of CAMHEL010000033.1, read as the reverse complement.
GCACCTTTAAAAATTCATAATGCATAATTCATAATTAAGCTGCACCTCAGCAATTGAAACGAGAAAATTAGAATACGGCGGAGAAAGACATCAATTCGAAAGAAATCCCTCCGTAGCAACGGCGCCCCAACGGGGCAACGCGCACTTAGCCCAGGGCAACGCCCTGGGTTTTAAATCCGGGCACATTAATTCGCCCCGACGGGGCAAAAGCTTTAAAATCAATGGCTTATGCCCAATAAATAAGTTAGACTCCTTCTGTGCCATTTTCATAGCCATCCATTTTCGAAAAGATACTCTTTGTCGTGCTCGGAGACTCCTACACGCTGAGTTCGGACTATGAATCCTCCGTGTGTCTCAGTGTCTTTGTGCCTCTGTGTTGAATCTTTAAATTTTTGAATCTCTAAATCCCCACTCTTCTTCTGTCTCCCTCTGTCACCTCTGTTTACCTCCCATCTCCCAAGTGGGGATTGTTAATTCTTCCTAAAAATTGGGATTCGTTACTTGCGGGAGCGTATGTTTTCCTACATTTTTGCTACCTTTGCAGCCGCTATTACGGGATAGTAGCAATTAATTCAAACCAAACAACAAAAATCAATGGCAACAAAAATCAGATTACAGCGTCGTGGCCGTAAGGGATATGCTTTCTACAGCATTGTCGTGGCCGACGCCAGAGCACCACGTGATGGTAGATTTACTGAGAAGATTGGGACATACAACCCCAACACCGATCCTGCTACAGTGGATTTGAATTTCGACCGCGCACTTTATTGGGTTGAGGTAGGTGCACAGCCCACCGACACCGTGCGCAGCATCCTCGGTCATGAGGGTGTTTACCTGATGAAGCATCTCAAAGGTGGCGTGAAGAAAGGCGCTTTCGATGAGGCTGAGGCACAGAAGAAGTTTGATGCCTGGAAGGCCGAAAGGGACCAGAGCACAGAGAAGAAACGCACTGTTGTGGCTAAGGCTAAGAAAGAGGCTTTTGAGAAAGAGCTCAGAGCTGAGCGTGCCATCAACGAGGCTATCGCCAAGAAAGTGGCTGAGAAGAAAGCCGCTCTGGCAGAAGCACAGGCTCAGGCTGAGGCAGCTGAGGACGCTCCTGCTGAGGCATGAACCACATCCTAACTGGATTTCCAAGGGAGGCTAAATGCCTCCCTTTTTTTGTTGGTAGATGTTCTCGTAGCGCCGTGCCACACTCATGAAGTCGTGATGCCGGCGAACATATTCCTGGCTCTCATGCTTCATCTGGTCTATCTGTTCGGGGTGTGCGAGCAGGCCTTCTATTGCTGCTGTCACGCTCTCGTAGGACGGTTCCACGTTGACGATGGGCCGCAGTTGCCGTTCGCCCAGCAGTTCGTAATGTTCGGGTTCGCCGCCACCGATGCATATGATGCCCTTCGACATGGCGAGAAGGGGGTTCATCGATGGGGTGTAGCTATAGAGTTGGTCGAGGATGGCGTCGCTGCCCTCCATCATCCTCCGGTATTCGTCGAAAGGTACGGAGCGTGCCACGCGGAGTTCCACCCGTCCGGGGTGCCGTGCCGCCACCGCTTCGGCTGCCGCAAGCATCACGTCGGTCCCTTTGTAAGTGCTGCGCTGTTCGTTGATGCCGATGAAGAGCCTCAGGGTGCCGTCGAAAGGCTTCGGCTCCACCTGTGGCATTTCGATGGGGTAGGGGATGAAGGTGGTCTTGTCGGGGAAGAGTGGCTGGTAACTCACCCAGTACTCATAGAGCCCTGCCACGATGCTGTCGCAGGTGGTGGCGATGAGGCGGTTGAGCCTTTCTTTCGCTGTGCCGCACCAGTCGGAGCGCTCGCGGAGAGCGTCGGCATCGGTGCGCAGCCGGCTGCCAATGTTGAAATCGCTGTATCTCAGCCGCTTGTCTTCCACGCAGCAGCGTACCCAGTAGTAATCCATGCCGAAGGCACCGAGCACCACGCGGCGGTTGAAGTGGCGGAGGAAATGATAAAGGGGTGTGATGCGGTTGGCGGTGAGTTCGACGAACATCGGGTTGATGAGCTGCACGATGTCGTACCCCCTCCATCGTGGCAGTTGCCCCATCAGTTTGGCCATCAGTAGTAGGCCACCCCATCGTCCGGGGCGACGGGAAAGGTCGGTGTCGCGCGGGTAATCTTTCCAGAAGTCACCGTTCGAGGCTACTGTCACCTCATGTCCCAGGCTGGAGAGTCCTCTGGCCAGTGTGGCGTGGACGTTGCTGTATTCGCCAAGTAGCAATATCCGCATGTCGGGTACATTCAGTTGAGGATAAGACAAAGCAGGCGCCGCCCCTGACGTGAACTGCTGATGCGCCTGAAGAGCTTGTATTTCTGCGTATAGTCCTTGTCGGGAAGGGGAAACAGTCCCTTCTCGGTCAGTTCGGCCACGCACTGTTCCAGGTACTTTCCGCTATGGGTGAGTTTGATGACATTATAGAGATAGTCCATCGTCAGTTGGTCGATGCGCCGCTGCATCGCCTCCCGCTCGGCGGCCGGCAGTGTGTCGGTCATCTCAGCCAGGCGGTAGAGCACGCCGCGTGTGTCGGCCAGTCGCTGCATCACCCATTCCTTGTCATCCTTGTGTGTGATGGAGTGCCCGTGTTCGCGGTAGAAGTAGGCCTTGGCTGATGTGGCGAAGACCTTCTCTGACCGGAGGAAAAGCTGTGGTGTGAACTCCTCGTCCTCGTGGAGGATGCCCGGGGTGAATCGCAGGTTGACGAGGGTCTTTTTCTTGAAGAGGTAGCCGCAGGCGGAGGCGCGGAGGTTGTGGTGGCGCATGTAGGTGGCGCCGTCGACGGGACCTTCAAACTCCACTTTGCCGGCGGGTGGTTCCTTTTCCGACAGATGGAAGGTGACGATGTCGGGATGGTGCTTCCTGACGATGTCGATGCATTGCTCGTACACCTGTCCGTTGAGTTTGTCGTCGCCGTCAACGAACTGGATGTATTGTCCTCGGCAGGCTTCGATGCCGAGGTTGCGTGCCACGCTCAGTCCGCTGTTGTGCTGGCGGATGTAGGTGATGGCATCGATTTTGTCGCCGAGTTCGGCCACGGGCGATGTGTCGGAGCCATCGTCGACGACGATGATTTCGCGCTCGTCTTCGCCCAGAGGGAGAGCGAGGATGCTGTCGAGGCATTCGCTGAGCCATTGTGTGGGGAGGTTATAGTAGGTCACCACGAAGGTAATCAGCGGGCTCCCCGGTGCGGATGAAGAAGGGTATGGAGTTTGCATAGGTTCTTGATTCCCAATAGTTTCAGCATTCTAAGCTTCACTTTCGTCTTATGTCCTACTTGAAGCGGTGAGATGTCGTGTGAGGTGAACGAGGGCTTGGCGAGGATGGGTGGCTGGCGGGTGGCGCCATATACATCGAGCTGGATGTTGAGCACATGGCAGTAATACTCTGTCAGTTCATGGCCGATGCCCAGATGGTCGAGCTGCGCCACATGGGCCTCGAGGAGGTCGGTGAGTCCCTTGCCGTCGCCGCGCATCGTGATGCCATCGGGGTTGCTCGTGTAATAGTACAGGCCTTCCTCGGTGGTGGCCACCAGATGGGCATGCTGCAGCAGGCGGGGCAGCGTGTGGGCATCCTCGTAGAGTACGCCCTCGGGGAAGCGCACATGGTCGAACAGTTGCCGGCGATAGACCTTGTTGCAGGCGTAGGTGTGGGTGTAGGCCTTGCAGTCGAGCCAGTAGGCTCGCATGTCGCTGTATTCCTTCACGCCGAATTTCTGTATCCGCTGGTCCATGCCGCCATAATGCCAGTAGACGGGATATTCCAGGATGTCGTAGTCGGGGTGTGCTCCGAGGCGGCTCATGAGGATGGCGAGGGTGTCGTCGCCGAGGAAGTCGTCGCTGTCGAGAAAAGTGACGTATTCGCCCTGGGCACGGTCAAGACCTCTGTTACGGGCAGAGGAAAGACCGCCGTTCTGCTTGTGTATCACGATGATACGGCTGTCCTCGGCTGCATACTCGTCGCACATCGCGCCCGAGCGGTCGGGCGAGCCATCATCCACAAGAATCATTTCATAGTCGGTGAACGACTGCCCCCGCACGCTGTCAACACAGCGGGCAAGGGTCGCCTCAACACGATACACAGGGATGATGATGCTCAGTTTCATTATGCAAAGGTAGTGAAAAACGGCTGCAATGCAAAAAAATACGCCGTTTTTTACAGACAGCGCTATTTCTTTCGCTTTCTTTTGATCTCGCCCCCCCTCTCTCGGCATTTTTTCTTTCGCCGTAACGTTTTATAGATTGAAGATAAAAAGTAAGATAATCCCTCCATACCCAAATCTCAAACCTCAAATCTCAAACCTCAAACCTCAAATCTCAAACCTCAATAAAATAAAAAGCGCACTTTCCCGTTTACTATATGACAACAATATGAAAAAGACGGGGAAGAACAAAGGCTATTCTCATATACTCAAGTACACAGGCCTGTTTGGTGGCGTGCAGGGATTGAACATCCTTGTGGGCATCATCCGCAACAAGCTCGTGGCCACGATTCTCGGCCCTGAGGGAACGGGCCTTATCTCCCTTTTCAACTCCACCATCAATCTGGTATCCAACTCCACCAATCTTGGTATTCCGGTGAGTGCCGTGCGCAATATCTCCGAAGCATGCGACGTAGGCAATCAGGAAGAGATGGAGCGCATCGTCGGCATGGTGCGCTCGTGGAGCCTCGTCACTGCCCTTGTGGGAATGGCCCTCTGTGTCGTGCTGAGTCCCTGGCTCAGCGCCTGGACCTTTGGCTGGGGAAACCATACGCTGCACTTTGTCCTGCTCGCCCCCATCGTGGGCCTGATGGCCATCACCGGCGGCGAGACAGCCATCCTCAAAGGCATGCGGCGCCTCAGGGCACTGGCCCTCATCTCTGTTTACAATGTGATAGCGGCACTCATCACCTCTGTGCCCCTTTACTTCATTTACGGACAGGCAGCCATTGTTCCCTCGCTTATCATCATGGCACTGACGCAGATGTTGCTCACCGTGGCCTACTCCTACAAAGTCTTCCCACCCCGTTTCGCCGTCAAGCGCTCCGACATCCGTGGAGGAGTCACGATGGTGCGCCTCGGTATCGCTTTTGTCTTCGCCGGCATCCTCGGCAGCGGCGCCGACTTCCTCATCAAGTCCTACCTCAGCCACGGCACGTCGCAGGAGGCCGTGGGACTCTACAGCGCCGCATATTCCATGGTCATGACCTACGTCAGCCTGGTCTTCTCCACCCTGGAGACCGATTTCTTCCCCCGTCTGTCGGCCGCTAACAATCTTGCCACCACGTCGTCGACAATCATCAACCGTCAGATAGAGGTGTCGTTGCTGCTTGTGGCACCCCTCCTCGTGTTCTTCACCATCGCCCTGCCCGTCCTTCTCCCCTTGCTCTACAGTGGCAAGTTCACGCCAGCCATCGGCATGATGCACATCATGGTGCTCGCTATGTATTTCAGGGCCATCAAGTTGCCTATGGCTTATTTGCCATTGGCCAAAGGCGACTCCTTCTCCTATCTCCTGCTCGAGGCCATCTACGATGTGCTCCTTGTCGGTGCAGTCGTCTTCGCCTACGGACAATGGGGACTCACCGGATGCGGTGCGGCCATCACCGTGGTCGGCGCCATCGACCTGTTGGTCATCCTCGTCTATACCCGCTTCAGGTATGGGTACCATATCTCAGTCACCGTCGTCTATTACGCCCTCTTGCAGTTGCCTTTCGGCATTCTGGCCTATGCCCTGACAAGGGTCGACAATCCCTGGCTCTACTGGGTGGGAGGCCTTGCGATGGGCTGCGCCAGCCTTGCCGTCTCGCTGTCCATCCTGCGGCGTAAGACAGGTCTGTGGGAGGCCCTCAAGAGAAAGCTGAAAAGGAGAAAGAAGAATGACTAAGGTGACGGTTCTCATGGCGGCATACAATGCCGAGCGCTTCGTCGGCGAAAGCCTCGACTCGCTGCTGGCACAGACGATGACCGACTGGCAGTGCGTCTGTGTCGACGATGCCTCCACCGACAGCACGCCAGAAATACTCCGCAAATATGCCGCCCGCGACAGCAGGGTGGAGGTGCTGCGGCTCGATGTGAATGGCGGACAGGCCCATGCGCGCAACATGGCGCTCGAAAGGGCTCGTGGAAAGTATGTCTGCATGCTCGACAGCGACGACTGGTTGTCGGCCGATGCCCTGCAGTGCGCCTGCGACGTGCTCGACAGCCATCCCGATACCGGCTGCGTGCTCTTCCAGGTCGAGGAGGTGGAGGAAGGACGCCGCCGCCGTTATCCCATGCCCTCCTTCAGCCGCATCACCGGGCAGGAGGCTTTCCGGCTCAGCCTCACCTGGGCCATCCACGGACTGTACATGGTGCGGGCAGACATCCACAAGCGCTTCCCCTACGATGACACCACACGTGCCTACAGCGACGACAACACCACCCGTATCCATTATCTCCACTCACGCGTCGTGGAGCAGTGTGCCGGCATCTATTATTACCGGCAGCATCCGGTGTCGACCACACATGCCGTCGGCATCAGGCGTTTCGACTACCTGAGAGCCAACGAGAGCATGAAGAGGAGTATGGAGAAGGAACAGACCGGAGAGGAGCTCATCAGCACCTACGAGAAGGTGAGATGGCTCAACCTCATCGACACCTATATGTTCTATTTCCAGTACAGAAACCTGCTTACCGCCGAGGAGAGGCACCATGGACTCTATGAGATGCGGCGTGTGTGGGGTGGCATAGAGACACACAGGCTGCCGATGGCACTGAAACTCAAGCCCGGATACATGCCGCTCCGTCCGTTCTGGCCCCTCTTCCGCTTGCAGCTCGAATGCTATTTCACGCTTAGGAGATGGATGGGGAGACTTTGACACGAAGGGGTCTGATAAAGGCGTTTTTCCATACAAAAATGCAAAAAAACGGGTAAAACAGTTGCACATTGCCACTTTTTTTATAACTTTGCATGGGAAACACCCGGCAAAACTACCTATACCAATGATTACGGAAAGAATGTAGACCATGACGCTGATAATTGTTGCCATCCTTCTGGTGAGCTATGTGCTCATCGCCACAGAGCAGCTGACCAATATCAACAAGGCGGCTGTAGCCATCTTTGCCGGCACTATGGGCTGGGTGCTCTACATCTGCTACGGCACCGATTTCGTCATGAGCCAGCACGAGGGCGAGTATGTCGGCTTCCTCAATGGCGCCGTCGCCACAAGCACTGCTGTGAAGCAGTACATCGCGCAAAACATCTTTCTGAAATATGTGGGAAGGGCAGCGGAAATCGTCCTCTTCCTGCTCGCCACCATGACCATCGTCGAAATCCTCAACAACAATGGTTGCTTCGACTTCATCACGCCAATGGTGAGGACACGCAGGAGCAAGAGGCTGCTGTGGACGCTGTCGGCAGCCACATTCATCATCTCCGCCAATCTCGACAACTTCACCACCACCGCCCTCATGCTGGTTGTCACCCATCATCTCGTCGCCGAGAGGAAGCCGCGGTTCGTCTATGGCAGCGCCGTGGTGATAGCAGCCAACGCCGGCGGAGCGATGACTGTCATCGGCGACCCTGCTGGCATCTACCTGTGGAACATGGGAGCCATCACCGCCACCGACTTCTCCATGTCGCTCCTCCTGCCATGTCTTGTGGCATGGGCGTTGCCCACCTACTTCCTCGGTAGGATGTTGCCCGAGCGTGTCAATATCGCATGGAAACCCATGCCCTACAGGGGCGATGACACCAACTTGAATGTGTGGCAGCGCGCCGTCATGCTCTTTGTCGGCATCGGCGGACTGTGGTTCATACCCACTTTCCACAACATCACCAAGCTGAGCCCCTTCCTCGGTGCCCTGTGCGTGCTGTCGGTGCTGTGGATTGTCAACGAGATATTCAACCACAGGCTATACAATGTGGAGAAGATGACAGAGCGGCGCATTCCCCGCACCTTGCAGTATGGCGTCCTGCAGATGATACTCTTCGTCATGGGCATCATGCTCGCAGTGGCGGTCGTCACCGAGACAGGAGCCGTCAGGTGGCTCGCCAATATATGCGACACCTACATCCACAACATATGGGTGATGGGGCTGCTCGCGGGCATGGTAAGCAGCGTGCTGGATAATTTCACCACCGCACTCAGCTTCTTCGCCCTGCACTCCGTCAGTGAGGCCGACGTGCTGTCCGACCCCTACCTCGCCACCTTCACCACTGGGGGATATTACTGGAAAGTCATCGCATACAGTTCGGCACTTGCCGGCAATATATTCGCCGTGGGCTCCATGAGCGGTGTGGCACTCCTCAAACTCGAGCGCATGCCCATGATGTGGTTCTTCAGAAACGTAGGCATCAAAGCAATAGCGGGATGGATTGCCGGACTGGCAGTCATGGTTGCCGTCTGCTATTTCTGAATGACTTCAACGCAATATGTCACTTGACATCGAAAAACTATCTACAAAACCGATTAAAAGCCAATTTTTCACCGAGAAAATTTGCTTAATAGTCAAATAATGACTATTTTTGCACGTTACTTTGGTACAAGATAATAATTTAATACTAAATATCAAACGCTTATGTCACATCTCAATGGACGCATATCCCAGATCATCGGGCCGGTTATCGATGTCTATTACGACACCAAGGGTCTTGATCCGGAGAAAGTGTTACCCAAAATTCATGACGCGCTGAAAATCGTAAGACCCGACGGGCGCGAACTCATCGTCGAGGTGCAGCAGCACATCGGTGAGGACACCGTCAGGTGTGTCGCTATGGACAACACCGACGGCCTCAAACGAGGCCTTGAGGCCATCACCACCGGCTCTCCCATTCTCATGCCCGCAGGAGACCAAATCAAGGGAAGGATGCTCAACGTCATCGGACAGCCCATCGACGGCATGAACCCACTCGACATGAGAGGAGCATACCCCATCCACCGCGATGCACCCAAGTTCGAGGAGCTCTCCACACAGAAGGAAATGCTCTCAACCGGCATCAAGGTCATCGACCTACTCGAGCCTTATATGAAAGGTGGAAAAATCGGCCTCTTCGGAGGTGCCGGCGTGGGAAAGACCGTGCTCATCATGGAGCTCATCAACAACATCGCCAAAGGGCACAACGGCTACTCCGTCTTCGCAGGAGTGGGCGAGCGTACCCGTGAGGGCAACGACCTCATCCGCGAGATGATAGAGAGCGGTGTGGTGCGCTATGGAGAGAAATTCCAGAAAGCCATGGAGGAAGGCAAGTGGGACCTCTCGCTCGTCGACCCCGAGGAACTCAAGAAGAGCCAGGCCACGCTGGTCTACGGACAGATGAACGAGCCGCCGGGGGCACGTGCCTCCGTCGCACTGTCGGGACTTACCGTCGCCGAGGAATTCCGCGACAATGGAGGAAAAGACGGTGAGGCTGCCGACATCCTCTTCTTCATCGACAATATCTTCCGTTTCACGCAGGCCGGTTCGGAAGTGTCGGCTCTGCTCGGACGTATGCCATCAGCCGTGGGCTACCAGCCTACCCTGGCATCAGAGATGGGTACCATGCAGGAGCGCATCACCTCCACCAAGCGAGGGTCCATCACTTCGGTGCAGGCCGTATATGTCCCTGCCGACGACCTTACCGACCCTGCACCAGCCACCACTTTCACACACCTCGACGCCACCACGGAGCTGAGCCGTAAAATCACCGAGCTCGGCATCTATCCCGCCGTCGACCCACTCGGAAGCACCTCGCGTATCCTCGACCCGCTGATTGTGGGAAAAGAGCATTACGACTGTGCGCAGCGCGTCAAGCAAATCCTGCAGAGATACAAGGAACTGCAAGACATCATCGCCATCCTCGGTATGGACGAGCTGTCCGACGAGGACAAGCTCACCGTCAACCGTGCCCGAAGGGTGCAGCGCTTCCTCTCCCAGCCTTTCTCCGTCGCTGAGCAGTTCACCGGCGTGAAGGGCGTGATGGTCTCCATCGAGGACACCATCAAGGGATTCAACATGATTCTCGACGGCGAGGTGGACTATCTGCCCGAGCAGGCCTTCCTCAACGTGGGAACCATCGAAGACGCCATCGAGAAAGGAAAACGCCTCCTCGAGCAGGCCAAGGGATAATCTATGTGACGCCAACAAGACCTCAACCGCAAAGATATGCTGAAGCTAAGAATCGTTTCTCCCGAGAGCATCGCCTATGATGGCGAGGCGGAAAGTGTCAGGGTGCCAGGCATCCTCGGCAGTTTCGAAATCCTCAACAACCACGCACCCATCATCTCCGCCTTGCAGAAAGGGCAAGTGGAGTATGTCAACAGCGAGGGGCGCCACATGGTGGACATCAACGGAGGATTCGTCAAGGTGCAGAAAAACGTGGTGAGCCTCTGCGTGGAGGTGTTCTGATACTACTGATACATGAGTGTCTATCTCATCCTCGCCACGGTGCTGGCTTTTGCCGCACTCACAGCAGTGTACATCGCCGGAGCGGGATATGTGAGGAAAAACTCACCACAACATCTCATCCGCTTCCATTTCATCATGGTGGCTGTGAGGTTTCTCTTCGCTGTGACGGCTGTAGGCATCTACATGCTCTTTGCCACCGACAGGACGGATATCATGCACTTCGCGGTACTTGTCATCGTGCTCTATCTCGTCATGATGGTCGCAACGCTAATCCAAAAACACTGAATGATAATGAACTATATCAAACATCTTCTTTTCGTCGCCTTGATGCTATGGGCTGCAACTCCTGTGCTCGCTGCTGAGGAGGAAGGGGAGAAACTGGATATCTCGCACATCGTGCTCGAGCATATCAAAGACTCCTATGGATGGCATATCACCGACATTGGGAAAGGGGAGGACACAAGGCCGGTGGTCATTCCACTGCCTTGCATCGTGAAAAGCTCCACTGGCTGGCATGTGTTCAGCAGCTCGCAGTTCCCCCATCACGCCGATGCCGATGGTTACAGCAAGGGGCCGTTCAACCTGGCCATCCCGGCACACGGACCCAATGAGGGGAAAATCGTCGAGCTCGTAGGGGGAGAGGAGAAACGGCCGTTCGACATCTCCATCACCAAAACCGTCGCCACGATGCTCATCTGTGTCATCGTGCTGCTGATGTGCATCCTCATACCCGCCAGATGGTACCGCCGTCACAAGGCCAGTGACCCCGCACCCGGAGGATTCACCGGTTTCGTCGAGATGCTTGTCATGTATGTGGTCGATGATATCATCAAGCCGGGAGTAGGGAAGGGCTACGAGAGATACTGCCCCTATCTGCTCACTTGCTTCTTCTTCATCTTTACCTGCAACGTCATGGGGCTCATCCCCTTCCCGCCAGGAGGAGGCAATGTCACCGGCAATATCGCCATCACCTTCTTCCTTGCCCTCTGCACCTTCGTCATCGTGCAGTTCAGCGGCAACAAGCACTACTGGAAGGATATCTTCTGGCCCGATGTGCCCCTGGCACTCAAGGCCTTCCCGCTCATCCCCGCCATCGAGTTCGTAGGCATCTTCACCAAGCCCTTCGCACTCATGATACGTCTTTTCGCCAACATCATGGCAGGGCACGCTATCGCCATTTCGCTCGTGTGCATCATCTTCCTCGTTGCCACCAAAGCCATGGGAGTGTTCCTCGGAATGAGTGCCGTGAGCATCATCATGAGCATCTTCATGTCAACCCTCGAGGTGCTGGTGTGCTTCATCCAGGCCATGGTGTTCACCATGCTGAGCGCCATCTTCATCGGGCTTGCAAGGCATGAGCCCGAGCACGAATGACCCGTAGGGCGCCAGTCAGGAATATTTTTTGGAAAATACAATCACAAATATTAACAATTTAAACATTTACGACTATGATTTCAACATTGTTAGCCATTGAAGGCATCGCAAAATTCGGCGCCGCAGTAGGTGCAGGTCTCGCAGCTATTGGTGCAGGTATCGGTATCGGCAGAATCGGAGGACAGGCCATGGACGCCATGGCACGCCAGCCCGAAGTGATGAACAAGCTGTTCACCAACATGATTGTTGCCGCAGCCCTCATTGAGGGTGTCGCACTTTTCGCCGCCGTCATCGCTTTCCTCTGCGTGGGTTAACAGTCCGCGACTGAAAACCCGTATTCATCCTTTACCAGTCAACATTCATCCTTCATCTATCACGTTTAGAATATGGATTTATTGATTCCGAGTACTGGCTTGCTTTTCTGGATGTGCATCACATTCTTTGCCGTGCTGTTCATCCTGTGGAAGTGGGGCTTCCCTGCCATCACAGGCATGGTCAGAGACCGCAAGGCCTTCATCGACGAAAGTCTGCAGAAGGCACACGAAGCCAACGAGAAGCTCGCCAACATTCAGCAAGAGGGTGAAACCATTCTGCAAGAGGCACGGGGTGAACAGGCCCGAATCCTCAAGGAGGCCGCCGAGACAAGGGAGGCCATCGTGGGAAAAGCACAGGAAAAAGCAAAAGCCGAGGGAGCAAGACTCATCTCAGAGGCTAAAGCTGAAGCCGACAGCGAGAGAAAGAACGCCATCAGCGACATCAAGGAGCAGGTGGCCACCCTTTCAGTACAAATCGCAGAAAAAGTGCTGAGACAGAAATTGTCAACCGACAAAGCGCAGATGGATTTCATTGCCAGGCTGCTCGATGAGGTTGCTGTGGACAATAAAAAGAAGTGACAGTCATGGAGATTGGGGTCATATCCGTTAGGTACGCACGGGCACTGCTCAAATGCGCCACCGAGAAGGGAATCGAGAAGGACGTCTATCAGGAGATGCAGACGCTCGCACAGAGCTTCATCAAAGTCCCTGAACTAAGGTTCACCATCGACAATCCCATGCTCGACAAAAACAAGAAGAAGAGCCTGCTCGCCACTGCGGCGGGAGGAGGGCTGACACCCCTCACCAAGCGCTTCATTGAACTTGTGACCGACGAGGACCGGGAGAACACCATCCAGTTCATGGCCGCTTCGTATATCACGCTCTACAGGAAACAGAAAAACATCACACGCGGCAGGCTCATCACCGCTGTCCCCGTCACGCCAGAAATAGAGAGCAAGATGAGGAAAAAGGTGGAGGGCAGAACCAACGGCACTGTGGAGTTTCAGACCGAGGTGCAACCCGATATCATCGGAGGATACATCCTCGAGTATGACACCTACAGACTGGATGCGAGCATTCAAAACCAGCTTCGCAACATCCTCTCACAGCTAAGTAAATGAAAAGGGAGGGGCTCACACTTGCTGCTCCCTTCTACAAGTAGGTGCGACAACATGTTCATCGACTTCTCATCCAGGCTATGCCAACGACGGGATAGTTGACCGTGGAACACCTGCTGACAGGATAGATTTAGTTCATTTTTGAATACCTACTTAACAATTGAATAAATGTCTGACAAAATAAAACCAAGCGAAGTTTCCGAGGTGCTGCTGCAGCAATTGAGAGGCATCAGCAACAATGAGGAGTTCGACGAGGTGGGAACCGTGCTCGAAGTCAGCGATGGTGTGGCGCGAATCTACGGACTGCGCAACGCCGAAGCCAACGAGCTGCTCGAGTTTGAGAACGGTACCATGGCCATCGTCATGAACCTCGAGGAGGACAATGTCGGGTGCGTGCTGCTCGGCACCACTTCGGGCATCAAGGAGGGAATGGTCGCTAAACGCACAAAGCGCATCGCATCCATCAGGGTCAACGACAACATGCTCGGACGTGTCATCAACCCGCTCGGACAGGCCATCGATGGAAAAGGCGACATCGACCTCAAGAACGCTTTCGAGATGCCACTCGACAGGAAGGCGCCAGGCGTTATCTACCGACAACCGGTGAAAGAACCCCTGCAGACAGGACTGAAGGCCGTCGACTCCATGATACCTATCGGAAGAGGACAGCGTGAGCTCATCATCGGCGACCGACAGACGGGTAAAACGGCCATCGCCGTCGATACCATCATCAACCAGAAGAGCTTCTATGAGGCGGGAAAACCGGTCTATTGCATCTATGTGGCCATCGGCCAGAAGGCCTCCACTGTGGCGGCCCTGGTGCAGAACCTCAAAGAGCATGGCGCTATGCCCTATACCATCATCGTCTCGGCCACTGCCGCCGACCCTGCTGCCATGCAGTACTATGCTCCTTTCGCAGGAGCTGCCATCGGTGAGTATTTCCGCGACAGGGGCGAGTCGGCTCTCGTCGTCTATGACGACCTCTCCAAGCAGGCCGTCGCCTATCGTGAGGTGTCGCTCATCCTCCGGCGTCCGTCGGGACGTGAGGCCTATCCGGGCGACGTGTTCTACCTGCACAGCCGTCTGCTCGAGAGGGCTGCCCGCATCAACGACCAGCAGGAAGTCGCCGAGCAGATGAACGACCTGCCGGCTTGCCTCAAGGGAAAGGTGCGCGGAGGTGGCTCACTCACCGCATTGCCCATCATTGAGACGCAGGCGGGCGACGTGTCGGCATACATCCCCACCAACGTCATCTCCATCACCGACGGGCAAATCTATCTCGAGAGCGACCTCTTCAACCAGGGCTTCAGGCCTGCCATCAACGTGGGTATCTCCGTGAGCCGTGTCGGTGGCTCGGCACAAATCAAGTCGATGAAAAAGGTGGCGGGAACGCTCAAAATCGATATGGCACAGTACAGGGAGCTCGAGGCTTTCTCGAAATTCTCAAGTGACATGGATGCCGTCACTGCCATGACGCTCGACCGAGGAAGAAAGAACAACCAGCTCCTTATCCAGCCTCAGTACAGCCCCATGCCCGTGGGTGAGCAAATCGCCATCCTCTATTGCGGCACCCGCGGACTGATGAGCGATGTGCCCGTCACTGAGGTAAGAAAATGCCAGGACCTCTTCCTCGAGAAGATGAGAACAGCTCATCCCGATGCTATCAGTGTCCTTGGAAGCGGGAAAATCGACGACCAGGTGACCAAAGTCATCGAGGAAACCATGGCCGACATCGCAGGACAATTCAAGCAGTAGTAGCCTATGCCGTCACTCAAAGAGATTAAGAACCGAATAGCATCGGTCAACAGCACACGCAAAATCACAAGCGCCATGAAGATGGTGGCATCCTCGAAACTGCACCATGCACAGCAGCTCATCGAGAAAATGCTGCCTTATGAGAGTATGCTCGAGCATATCCTCAAGACATTCCTCGCTTCCGACACTGAGGCCAACTCGGTGTATGAGAAAGCCAGGGAAGTCAAAAGGGTGGCACTCGTGGTGCTGTCGTCAAACAGCAGTCTCTGTGGCGGATTCAACTCCAACGTCATCCGCCTCATGCAGCAGGCGATAGCGGAATACGAGCATCTCGGGAAAGACAACATCATCATCTATCCCATCGGAAGGAAAGTGGCCGAGAAAGCAGCCAAACTGGGTTTCCAGACGGCGGGCGACTTCACTGCCCTCGCCGACAAACCCAACTCGGTGGACTGCATACAAATCGCCACCGAACTGGGGGCAAAGTTCCGGTTGGGGGAAATAGACAAGGTGGAACTCATCTACCATCATTTCAAAAGCGCTGGCTCGCAAATCCTTACCAGGAAAACCTTCCTGCCCATCGACTTGGAATCAGAACTGGATGATGAGCACGACCGCGACCTGACTTCCAACATCATCACCAAGAAAGCACAGGACTACCTGAAGAAGCATCAGCGTGAGGATAAGGGAAGGGAACAGGAGGCGGTGAAGCCACTCAACGACAACTTCCTCGTCGAGCCTGATATGGAGACCGTGCTGAGCGTGCTCATTCCAAAACTGGCACACCTTGCCCTGTACACCGCTCTGCTCGACAGCAATGCTTCGGAGCATGCTGCCAGAATGGTGGCCATGCAGACGGCTACCGACAATGCCGATGAATTGCTCAGGGAGCTCAACCTGCAGTACAACAAGAGCCGTCAACAGGCTATCACCAACGAACTGCTCGACATTGTGGGAGGCTCTGTCAACAACTGACAAAGGGTCTCGGCTGCACTCTGTTACAACGCGGGATGGTGGCATCATTGCTGAATGCCACCGTCTCGCTTTCATACAATATTGTTTGTCATCTGATTATTTTCACAACACTCCATCATGCCTCTTTCTTTTGCTGTCATAGGCACTGGGGCCATCGGGGGATTTTATGGCGCAAGGCTCGCCAAAGCGGGAGCCGACGTCCATTTCCTGCTGCACCGCGACTATGACTTCGTGGTGAGAAATGGCCTTCAAGTCGATTCGTGCGACGGGTCTTTCCGTCTCTGCCAGCCACATGTCTATCGCGATGTCGCTGACATGCCGCCATGCGATGTCGTCCTCGTCTGCCTTAAGTCGGTCAACAACCACCTGCTCCCGGCACTCCTGCCGCACGTCGTGCACGAACACTCGCTCGTCGTGCTCATACAGAATGGCATCGGACTCGAGGAGGACCTGCAGAAGCAGTTCCCCGGTCTGTTTCTTGCTGCAGGGCTGGCTTTCATCTGCTCGTCGAAAACCGAGCCAGGGCGCATCAGCCATCAGTGCTACGGAAGCATCAATTTCGGTAATTACTCCTGCACCGACCAACGCCTCTTCCAACGTACCGTGGAAAACTTCCAGCAGGCGGGCATCACAGCCCACGAGGTGGAGTATCACGAGGCAAGATGGAAAAAGGCGGTCTGGAACATGCCCTTCAACGGCATGACCGTCGCCCTCAACACCCAGACCGACAAACTGCTGGCCCATCCCGCCACGCTCCAACTGATTTACGAGCAGATGATGGAGGTGGTGGCGGCCGCCAAGTGCCTCGGGGTGAATGGCGTGGACGAGGCTTTCGTGCATCAGATGATTGAGACTACAAAGGTGATGACACCCTATTCGCCAAGTATGAAGCTCGATTACGATTTCCATCGACCCATGGAAATCGACTATCTCTACACACGCCCCATCAGTATAGCCGAAAAAGCTGGGTGCCCCATGCCCAAGCTCGCCATGCTCGAAGCCGAACTCAGGTTCATGGCCTCCGAGAACAACCAATTATAGCATATCCTGCCGCTGAGGGCTACTGTTGTGCCCTGATGCTGTCAGCAAATGATGCGGCATAATTTATAACAAGATGTACAAAGGAAAGAAATTGAGAGAATTACACTTGATAGGGGTCATCTTCGTATGGTTGATGCTCATGGCCTGTCCGGCTGTGGCTCAGGACAGCCTGCCCGACCTCACCGGCTCTCCGCTCACTGAAGTTGATGCAGAGGAGGATGAGGGTATCGACAGTCTCGTGGCTGAGGAAATGGCAGAACTGAAGGAGCAGATGGCCACACAACCTGAGAAGGAAGGGGCATACAAAGCCCTGAAACGCAAGTTCATCGAAGGCAATGTGGGATTCATGTCGCTTGTCGCACTTGCCTTGATACTCGGATTGGCGTTCTGTATCGAGCGCATCATCTACCTTACCCTTGCTGAGGTCAATACACAGAAACTGCTGCATGACATCGATGAAAAGGTGCAGGCGGGCGACATCGAGGGAGCAAAGGACATCGCGCGCGGCACTCGCGGGCCGGTGGCGTCCATCTGCTACCAAGGGCTGCTGCGCATAGATGAGGAGCCCGACAGCATCGACCGTTCCATCACTTCCTACGGACAGGTGCAGCTTGCCAATCTCGAGAAGGGATGCTCATGGATAACCCTTTTCATCGCCATCGCGCCCTCGCTGGGCTTCTTGGGGACGGTCATCGGCATGGTCATGGCTTTCGACCAGATACAGCTGGCTGGCGATATCAGCCCCTCCAATGTGGCTGCAGGCATGAAAGTCGCCCTTATCACCACCATCTTCGGTATCATCGTCGCCCTTATCCTTCAGGTGTTCTACAACTACATCCTCAACAAGATAGAGGCACTAACCACACAGATGGAGGATGCGTCAATCACCCTCCTCGACACCATTGTCAAATACAAATCCGAAAGGGTATGAGATTCAACCTCTTCACCAAGGGCGAGCCGTCGCGAAGGGTGCGCAATGTCATTATCCTGCTCGCAGTCATCGTGTTTGCGGCCTTCTATCTTGTGGGCTACAACCATCCTTTCAGCGAGGACCCCGACTTCATCGAGCCAAGGCTCACGTCGGTGCTGCTCATCTTCCTGATTTCGGTGTGTGTGTTCGCAGTGGCGGTGGCTATATGGGCAGTGGTGAGGACGTTCTTCAAACGTGGACGTGCCAGTAACGACACGCTGGGCGTGTCGCCGGCGGTCATTTCCACCGTGGTGGCTGTGGTCACTGTTGCCATTCTGGCTATCTCGTTCCTCGCTGGCTCGGCAACAGCGGTGGTGGTCAACGGTCAGGAATACAATGATGAGACATGGCTCAAGGCCGTCAATATGTTCGTCATCACTTCCGTCTTCCTGATGGTGCTCGCCACCGCTGCGGTATGTCTTTCCACCATCTGGTCACATTTCATCAAACGCAAATAACATGAGACTGCGCCGCCGACGAAGAAGAAGCGTGCCCGGCATCAACACCGCTTCGATAGCCGACATTTCCTTTACGCTGCTCATCCTCTTCCTTGTCATCACATCGATGGATGTGGACAAGGGGCACACACGCCTGCTCCCACCTGTCAGTCCCAACCAGGAGGAGCGGGCCGAGGTGGAGGAGCGCGATGTGCTGCGCATCGCTGTCATGGGTAAGGACCAAGTGGCGGTGGAGGGGGTGGAGACACCGTTGGAGGACATCTGCCCGAGGGTGATGCTCTTCGTCGACAACCCGCTCAACGACCCCTCGCTGCCTGCGAAACACCTCGTCGAGATACCCTTGCTGGGCTCTTGCAGGGTGACCAGCCAACATGTCATCCAGCTGTCGGCCGACAACGCTGCCCCCTACGACACCTATTTCAAGGTTCAGGATGCCATTGTCCAGGCATACAGCCAACTTCGCGAGGAGCTGGCGCAGAGCCGTTTCGGGCGTGGCTACAGGGAGTGCGATGAGGCACAGCGTGAGGCACTCCGGAAGTATTATCCTCAGCGTGTCTCCGAAGTCTATCCCAAGGAAGGAGGTCAGCCATGAGCATACGGCGAGAGAGAAGGATGGAGCGGCGCATCCCTGAACTTAACATGGCATCGCTCCCCGACTTGATATTCACGGTCCTCTTCTTCTTCATGCTGGTCACCACCATGCGCACGGTGCCTTTGTGGATTGACTACAAGTCGCCGGAAGGAACGGCACTTGCCAAGCTCAAGCGCAGTCCCACCACCTTGTACATCTTCATCGGAAAGCCTTCGAATGAGCAGGGCGGGGTGGCGGTGCAGGTCGACGACCGTGTCGTGCCCCTTGCCGAAGTGGAGCGGCAGGTGACTGTCTTCCGCGAGCAACTGCTGCCCGACGAGCAGGAGCAGATGACCGTGTCGCTGAAAATCGACCGCGACGTGCCGATGGGCATCGTCACTGAAGTGAAAATGGCACTGCGGAGGGCAGGGGCGCTGAAGGTGCATTACGGCGCCTCAACACCAGAATATGAGCCGAAACATCATCAAGAATAAGCGTCTCCATATAGTTTTCTCTCTTTTCTTTGCTGATGCCGATTATTTTTGCTATCTTTGCAGAAATAAACCATCCTTTTGCTAAAAAGCAGTCAGTTTCCTCATTTGTCAGGGTATCCTGAGTGCTTGCCTTCAATAACAGAATCAGAATTAATCGAACTTTCTTAAACTATGGCAAAACAGATTCTCGATGACCTCGACAAGAAAATCCTGAAGTTGATTTCCGACGATGCACGCATCCCATTCCTCGAGGTAGCACGAGTTTGCAATGTGAGCGGGGCGGCTGTTCACCAGCGCATCCAGAAGCTCTATCATCTCGGTGTGCTCAAAGGGTCGCAGTTCATCATCGACCCGGAAAAAGTCGGCTACGAGACTTGTGCATTCATCGGCTTGTACCTCAAGGACCCTGAATGCTTTGATTCCGTCGTTGAGGAACTAAGGAAAATACCCGAGGTGGTGGAGTGCCACTACACCACGGGCGGTTTTGATATGTTCATCAAAATCTACGCGCACAACAATCACCATCTGCTGGAAATCATCCACGACAAGTTGCAGCCCCTTGGGCTCTCCAGGAGCGAGACCATCATCTCGTTCAATGCTGCCATTGACCGCCGGTGCCCCATCGTTGATTTTGAGGAGGCCGACACCGACGTGGTGGAAGACAGCGGTGACAGTTCAGACAATCCAGAATAAGGCTCAGGAGGGCACCAGTTCCAGAAAGTTGTAGTTCACAGCATGCTTGTCATCCTGTGGATGAAACTCTCTGTACACCTCACCCCATGTGCCGTAAGGCGGAAAGAAGGCATCGGCATCTTTGGGCTCATCCTCTATCTCTGTGAGATAGAGGCGGTCGGCCATGCCGATGGTCTGTCGGTAGAGGCTCTGACCGCCGATGATGAACACTTCTTCATCATCGGAGCAATGTGCGAGTGCCTCCTCGAGCGAGGTGTAGTGCTCGCAACCTTCGAACACCTGGTCGCTGTGGCTCAAGACGATGTTGCGGCGGTTGGGAAGTGCGCCATGTGGCAGCGATTCGAAGGTGCGGCGACCCATGATGATGGTGTGCCCAGTGGTGAGTTCCTTAAATCTTTTCAGGTCCTTGGGAAGGTGGTAGAGCAGTTGGTTGTCCTTGCCTATCGCACGGTTGAGTGCTACGGCGGCGATGAGGTAGATTTTCATGACAATGAAGGGTTGGAAGGTGAAAGGGTTGCTCGGTCATACCGACACCTTCCCCGCGATGTGGGGCCAGGGGTCGTAGCCTGTGAGTTCGAAATCGTCGTAAGTGAAGTCGGTGAGTTCATGCACCGCAGGGTTGAGATGCATGACGGGCAGTGGCCGGGGCTCGCGGGTGAGTTGCAGGCGCACTTGCTCGAGATGGTTGAGGTAGATGTGGGTGTCGCCTGTGGTGTGTATGAAGTCACCGGCCTTGAGTCCCGTCACCTGTGCCATCATTTGCAGCAGCAGGGCATATGATGCGATGTTGAACGGCACGCCGAGAAACATGTCTGCCGAGCGCTGGTAGAGTTGAAGGCTGAGGCGTCCGTCGGCCACATAGAACTGGAACAGCGTGTGGCATGGTGGGAGCGCCATGTGCTCTACCTCAGCCACATTCCATGCGCTGACAATCATACGCCGTGAGTCGGGCGAGTGCCTCAGCTGGTCGACCACCTTCGCTATCTGGTCGATGGTGCCGCCGTTGTAGTCAGGCCACGAACGCCACTGGTGCCCATAGACAGGCCCCAGCTCGCCGTTCTCGTCGGCCCATTCGTTCCATATCCTCACACCATGTTCCTGAAGCCATTTCACGTTGGTGTCGCCGCGGAGGAACCACAGCAGTTCGTAGATGATGGACTTGAGGTGGAGCTTCTTGGTGGTGAGCAGCGGGAAGCCGTCGTCAAGACGAAACCTCATCTGGTGGCCGAAGATGCTCTTCGTGCCTGTGCCCGTGCGGTCGGTCTTGGTCGCTCCTTCGTCGAGTATCCGCTGCAGGAGGTCAAGGTATTGTTTCATATCGTGGTCAGTATGCTTGGTTGGTTCTCTGGAGTGTGGCTGCTGCGGATGCGCCATTCCTGGGGGTAAAGGTTGTTGCAGCGCGTACCGATGTTCTTCACCATGCCCAACGGGAGATGGCGGTAGGTGATGGTGGTGAAGCCTTGTGGAGTGCCGGGAGGCAGGACGACGGCGTCGCGCCTCAGAAAACGCAGTGCCGTGTCAGTGTCGGCTTCCACCGCTGGCATGGTGGTGCGGTCGAAGGCTTGCGACAGGGCGAGGGCGGGGTGGGGCAACACGTTGCGGCCCTTGCATAGCGCCACGGCAGCACCGGCATGGATGATGCGGAGGGCCGATAGATGGTCGTAGACGGCTTCCCAGGCACGGGGGATGGCCCAAAGTTCCTCGCCGCGCTCACGGAGGGTGAAATGTTCGGCGTTGCAAAGCCAGCGCAGCACCTCTTCGGGTAAATGGCCGGCGGCTTTCTCCTTGCGTCCTTTCTTTTCTTTACGCCTCACCGGGTTGTCCTCTCCTTCTGGCTTCCTCATGATGGCCATGAACAGTCCCTCGCCACGCGACACACCGGGAATGAAACGGTAGACGGGGTCGGGCAGGGTGGGGCGAAGCGATGGGGTGATGTGCCATGAGGGTTCGGTGGGCACGCCGATGATCTCGGCGCCGAGGGCGTCCTTCGCCCATGCCACATTGTCTTCGTTCTCCTTCGCGTTGAGCGTGCAGGTGGAGTAGATGAGCAGTCCGCCGGGACGCAGGCAATGCCATGCCGAGTCTACAATCTCACGCTGCAGGCGCCAGCAGTTCTCCACATTCTGCAGCGACCATTCCTCCACGGCTCCCTCATCCTTACGGAACATGCCCTCGCCAGAGCAGGGCACATCGGCTATGATGAGGTCAAACGTCTGGGCGTTGGCGGCATAGTCAGCAGGGTAGTTGCATGTGACGATGGTGTCGGGGTGGCCGTGCTTCCGCAGGTTCTCTGCCAGTATGTTCGCTCGTGTGGCGATGGGTTCGTTGGCAACGAGTAGGCTGCCGGCTGGCAGGGCAGCGAGGGCAACGGTCGATTTCCCGCCTGGTGCGGCACATAAATCGAGTGCGGTGACAGGGCTTTTGACCAGATGTCGCAACACATGGTCGAGAAACATCGACGAGGCATCCTGCACATAGTATGCCCCGCCATGCAGCAGGGGGTCGAAGGTGAAGGCTGGGCGTGTGGCGAGGTAATAGCCGTCCGGGCACCAGGGCACCTTGCCGTCGGCCAAAGCGCTATTCGGCTGCAGTCCTTGGCTTTTCCATGGGTTGAGACGTATGCTCACGGGAGGCGGTGCCTCGACACCCTCGGCGAACCGGTGGTAGAGGTCATCGCCCAGGAGGGCGCGCGTCTGTTGGATGAAGTCTTCGGGAAGCATGGCTCACGTACATCAGAAGTCAATGAAGAAGCCGTCGTCGCTTTCCTCCTCCTCTTTCTGCTTCTGCTTGGGCGGGTTGGTTAGGTTGCCATCCTTGTCAAACATGCCGTAGGTGGTGCGAAGGACGATGAACTCTGTGCGGCGGTTGAGCTGGTCGCAGATGGCTTGCTTATCCTTGTCGAGCGCCTTGATGAACTCCTCGGTGAGCACATCGCCCTCCTTGAGCCATTCATACTGCGAGGCGAGTTTCTTGCGCACCACTTTGGGCTTCTCTTTGCCATAGCCGCGGGGGGTGAGGCGGTCGGCGGCGATGCCGTGCCCCACGAGGTACTCCACCACCGACTCGGCACGGCGCTGGGCCAGTCCCACGTTGTAGGCTTGGCTGCCGTGGTAGTCGCAGTGGGCGCTTAACTCGATGGTCACATTGGGATTCTCGTTGAGAAGGGTGACCAACTCGTCGAGGGCCTGGGTCGATTCGGGGCGGAGCGTGGCCTTGTCGTAGTCGTAGAAAATATTGTCAATCATCACCGGAACGGTGATTGATGCCAAGGGGAATTGCAGCACATGCTCCTCCGACTCGCTGGTCTCCACCACATGTAGCTCTTCCTTGTGGTTGAGATAGCCTCGGCATGCGGCGAGGAACACATAGTCGACTCCCGGCGTGAGCACTTTCTCGAACGAGCCGTCGCTGCGCACGCTCAGTTTCTCGTTGGTGCCGTCGTTACCCACCATGTAGACTTGTGCCTCGGTGAGTTCGTATCCGTCGATTTCATAGACCCATCCTTTCACTGTCTGTATGATTTCAGGCTTTTCGAAACTGAAGATATGGTCCCATCCGCGGCCGTCGCCCCGGTTGGAGCAGAAGAAGCCGCGGTTGTGGGGACCCTCGAAGGTCATGCCGAAATCGTCACCCTGCGAATTGAGAGGGTATCCCGGGTGCTCAAGATGGTAACGCCCGTCTTCGCCCACGGTGGCAATGTAGATGTCGAGACCGCCAAGACCGGGGAGTCCGTTGGAGGAGAAGTAGAAGTCGCCATTGGGGCGGAAGGTGGGGAACATCTCGTCGCCGGCGGTGTTGACGGGTGGTCCCACGTTCTCCACGCCGCCCATGCCCGATGATGTCAGACGTGCGCGCCAGATGTCGAGGCCACCCTCTCCACCGGGCATGTCGGAGCAGAAATAGAGCCACTCACCGTCGGGGGAGATGGCGGGATGTGCATAGCTCGACAGCGTGTCGCGGGTGAGCTGTACTTCCGATGGCTTGCCCCACGCGGCGTCGGAGCGGCTCGACTTCACGATTTTCGCATAGCGGGGATAGGAAGGGTCGGAGGAGCAAAGGGTGAGATACATCTCGCGCTGGTCGGGATTGAAGCAGCATGCTCCCTCGTCGTATTCGCTGTTGAGGCCCGACTCCACGCGCTGTGGCTTGCTCCATTTGCCCTTGTCGTCTTTTTGCGAGAAGAAGACGTCGCCGTTCTTCGTGCCTGTGATGCCGCTCAGTTCATCGCCCTCAGCCTCGTTGCGGGTCGAGGTGAAGTACAACTGGTCATGCTCCTCGCCAAAGAGCATCGGCGAGTAGTCGGCGCGGCGTGAGTTGAACACCTCCATCTTCTTCACCGTATAGCGCGAGCCTTGTTCCTTCAGTCGGGGGGCTGCCATGGCTGCTTCCAGACCATCGCGGGCCATCAGGTTGTCGGGCATCGAATCGATGACTGCCTGGAATTCCTGGGCAGCCTCCTTGTAGTTGCCGTTCTTCATCAGCTGGCGGGCGAAAGAGAGATGGGTATCGGCGTCATCCTGGTGGTATCTGATGACATTGCGGTAGGCGGCGATGGCTTTTTGTGTCGAGTTGATTTTCTCATAGCATAAAGCCATTTTACGGGCTATCTGCCCGCGCTTGTCGCGCTCCTTGGCAGGGGTCTTCGAATAGGCGGTCCGATACTCCGTCGAAGCATCGTAATACTCGCCCAGGGCGAGGTATTTCTCCGCCCGCTTTAGGTTCTTGTCCGCGCCACAGCCGCAAAGCAGCAGAATGGCGAAGAGAACTGTCAGATAGTTGTGTCTCATCTTTATTCTAACGATAGAAACACGGTGTTTATTGTGTGATTCACGCCAAATGTCACCTCGAATCAACATTCGCTCGCTCATCCGGGTCTAACGTCTAACGTCTAACGTCTAAAGTCCAAAGCCTAAAGTCTAGCGTCTAAAGTCTAGCGTCTAAAGTCTAACGCCTAAAGTCTAACGCCTAAAGTCTAGCGTCTAAAGTCTAGTGTCTAGTGTCTAAAGTCTAGTGTCTAAAGCCTAAAGTCTAGCGTCTAAAGCCTCTCCCATCCGTTCCATGTCATAGCCGCGGAACTGCAGGATGAGCAGATGGAGCGGGGTGTCGCCGA
>CAMHEL010000032.1 GCA_946184125.1 uncultured Prevotellaceae bacterium | reverse complement strand
AGCCGTGCACATTCATTCGCCCTGAAAGGGCAAAAGCTTTATAATCAGTTGTTTATGCCTATTCGTAATTGTTCCCGAACCCCCTTTTGTCCGAATAAATTTATTCTTAGGTCATCTTCCTTGTCAAATACCGATGAAAAACGAGGGATTATAGCACGAATGTGTAACGGTTTTAGACAAGCTAAGACCCTACCAGTGAGTTCGAAAAAATTCCATTTCGAAAGCCCGCCCACGGCACATGGTATGACAAAAGCGGGAATGTTTTGGAGACCTTGTAGTTTTTACCTTGCCTTTTTCCACATTGCCCCGATTTTCTCCTCGATGGTCTGGAAGATGACAAACAAGGTGGGGACGATGAACAGCAGCGAGATGGTGCCGATGAGCATACCGCCGATGGCACCCACGCCGAGCGACTGATTGCCGTTGGCACCCACGCCGGTGGCGAGGGCAAGTGGCAGAAGACCGAAAACCATCGTCATCGAGGTCATCAGTATGGGGCGGAGGCGCACGCTGGCGGCATCGAGGGCGGCTTCTATGATGCCCATCCCATGGCGGCGGCGCTCAGAGGCATACTCCGTCAGCAGGATGGCCGTCTTCGACAGAAGGCCGATGAGCATGATGAGACCCGTCTGCATGTAGATGTTGTTCTCCAACCCCCAGAGGAGCGCGAAGATGAACGAGCCAGCCAGGCCGAACGGGACACTAAGTATCACAGCAAGGGGTATCAGCAGACTCTCGTAGAGCGCGCAGAGAATGAGATAGATGAAGATGATGCAGATGACGAACACCAGCGTGGTGGTGTTGGCTGCTGAGGCCTCCTCACGTGTCATGCCGCCAAACTCATAGCCGTAGCCCTCGGGGAGCACTTCGGACGCCACCTCATGGATGGCCGCGATGGCCTGGCCAGTGCTGTAGTCATCAGCGGGCATGCCGTTCACCACGATGGAGGGGAACAAGTTGAAACGTGACAGCGTCTCCGAACCGAACACGCGCTTAAGGCTGAGG
Organism: uncultured Prevotellaceae bacterium; assembly: GCA_946184125.1. Classification (GTDB taxonomy): domain Bacteria; phylum Bacteroidota; class Bacteroidia; order Bacteroidales; family Bacteroidaceae; genus Prevotella. The sequence continues at coordinate 28,465 of CAMHEL010000032.1, read as the reverse complement.
TACTGACCGATGGGAGCCATCTCGCCATGGTCGGTGCGCACGAAAATGTTGTTGAGCGATTCCTCGTCCAGGCGGTATTCCGGAGAGGCCTGAACCATCACACGGTAAAGTTTGGTGAAACGGACGAAATTCGAAGCATAAAGACCGCCAATGTAACCTTGAAGGGCGGAGAGGACGTCGCTGGGCGACACCCCATGGCGCTTGCAAAGCGCAGCATCGACATCCACACGGTACTGGGGGTAGTTGAGCGAGAAATTGGTGTAGGCACGGCTGATCTCAGGACGCTCGTTCAGTGCACCGATGAATTGGTTGGTCTGCTCCATCAGTTCCTCTATGGTGCCACCTTTCTTGTCCTGGAGATGAACCTCAAAACCGTTGATGCGGCCGAACCCCGGCAGCATGGCCTGGGTGCTTACCTGAATCTTCGCATTCGAGATGTCGGACGTCCGCTGGTAAATCTCCTCAGTGATGGCATCCACATTGTCCGACTTCCCCGTGCGCTCATCCCATCGCTTCAGCTTCAGGGTGAAGTTGCCGCTCGACGACGACTGGTCGAAACCGACGCTGTTGCCAGCCACAAGGGAGTACATGCGTATCTGGGGCAGCGTCTTTATCCGCTTCTCCACCTCCTTCATGATGCCGTACGTCTGCCGCAAGGTAGAGCCGGGCGACGACTGCACGTTGACATAGATGGTGCCCATGTCCTCTTTCGGCACCAATCCGGTTTTCGTGCTTTTCATCAACATGCCAAGACCAACGGCGGCGGCGACCACCAACAGGGCGGGAAGCCACTTGTGATGGAAGAGCCAGCCCACCATGCTGCGGTATCTGCGTACCAGACGGTGAAAAGCTGAGTCGAAGGCGATGTGGAAACGCGACGAGAAACTCAGCTTCTCGCCTCGCTCCTCATCGGCATGAGGGGTCATGATGAGGGCGCAGAGGGCGGGGGAGAGGGTCAGGGCGTTGAAAAGAGAGATGGCGACGGCGATGGCCATCGTCAGACCAAACTGCGTGTAGAAGGTGCCCGTGACGCCACCGATGAAACAGACGGGGACGAACACCGCCATGAAGACGAGCGTCGTGGTGACAAGGGCCGAGGTGATGCCTCCCATGGCTTTCGTCGTGGCTTCGTAGGCCGAACGCTCTCCCTCGTCGAACTTCGCCTGAACCGCCTCCACCACCACGATGGCATCGTCGACAACGGTGCCGATGACAAGTACGAGGGCGAAGAGGGTGAGCATGTTGAGCGAGAAACCGATGGCGTAGAGCACGGCAAGGGTACCGATGAGCGACACACCAATGGCGATGGCGGGTATCAAGGTGGAGCGGAAGCTCTGCAGGAACACATACACCACAAGGATGACCAGAAGCAGGGCCTCGAAAAGGGTCTTCAGCACGCTCCTGATTGATGCGTCGAGGAAGTCTTTCTTCGACTCCAAGTCGTCGATGGCTATGCCGGGAGGCAAGCCGGCGCGTATCTCGGCCACCTCGCGGTCCACTTGTTCGATAATCTCATTGGCGTTGGAGCCGCTCACCTGGTTGATGGAGATGTTCACGCTCGGATGGCCGTTGGTCTCGCCGATGTAATTGTAGTTCTGCGAGCCCAATTCCACCTTGGCGATGTCGCCGATGCGGAGCACATCGCCATTGGGAAGAGAGCGGAGCACCATCTGCTCGTAGCCCTGTTCCTCCTCGTAGGTGCCACGGTATTTGAGGATGTACTGGAACGTGTTGGGGGAGTCGGCACCCAATGTGCCGGTGGCGACCTCCACGTTCTGTTCGCCGAGGACTTTCGTGACATCGGAGGGACTCAGCCCATAACGTGCCATCTTGAGAGGGTCGAGCCAGATGCGCATGGAGTAGTCGGCACCTATCACATTCACTTCGCCCACACCGGCGATGCGGCTCAGGCGGGGCTCGATGTTGATTTTCGTGTAGTTGGCAAGAAACGTGCGGTCGAAGGAATTGTCGGGACTGTAAACCGTCATCTGCTTGATGTTGCTCGACTGGCGCTTCCTGACTGTCAGGCCGCCTTTCACCACATCGCTCGGCAGACGGCCCTGAACCGTGGCGGCACGGTTCTGAACGTTGACCATCGCCATGTCAGGGTCGGTCCCCTGCCTGAAGAACACCGAGATGTTGGCATTTCCCGTGTTGGAGGCTCTCGACGACATGTACATCATCCCCTCAACGCCGTTGATGGCTTCCTCGAGGGGCACCACGACACTTTTCATCACCGTCTCGGCATTGGCCCCGGTGTAGTTGGCATTGATGCGGACGGTGGGCGGGGCTATCTCGGGAAACTGCTCCAAAGGCAGGCGGATGAGGGCTATCACACCCACCAGCACGATGAGCACGGAGATGACACCCGACAGGATGGGGCGGTCGATGAAAGTACGGACGTTCATAAGTAGGTAATCAAAATTATCTGTTATTATCATTCTTGTAAGTGATCTATAGCCTTTTATGTTTGGCTTTGCCGAACATAAAAGACTATCATCTAATTTTGATCACCTACTTATCTCTGCTCCTTCTTTCACCAGGCCGGCACCCTCGGCGATGATGGTGTCGCCCACGCTGAGCCCGTTGGTAATGATGTACTCACGCCCGTTGCTCTGCTTGTGAACCTCCACGGGTGTCGCTTTTGTCTTGCCATCAACGACGCGGTAAACAAACACCTTGTTCTGTAGTTCGTAAGTGGCCTCCTGGGGCACCACGATGCTGTGATGCAGCCGGGTGGGAAGCACCACTGTGGCACTTCCTCCGTTGCGGAGCAGACGGTTGGGGTTGGAGAACGTCGCACGCATGTTCACCGACCCGGTGGTGGCATCCACCGACCCGCTGACAGCATCGATATGGCCGGCAAGAGGATAGTCGCCGCCATTGCTCAGGCGCAGCTGCACGGCAGGGGCCTCGTGGATGAACTGGGCGATAGAACCGTATTGGCGGATGAGGTCGAGGGCGTGGCTCTCGGTGATGGCGAAATAGGCATAGACCTCATGGTCGTCGGCTACGGTGACAAGCGGTTCGCTGATGCTGCTGCTCACCAATGCGCCCACATGCCAGGGTATCATCGATGCCACACCATTGAGTGGACTTCTCACGATGGTGTAGGAGAGGCTGTTGCGGGCATTGCTCTCCTGTGCCTTGGCTTGCGACAGTGCGGCCTCGGCTTCAAGAAGGGCGTTGCGCATCGTCTCCACCGAGAAGTCGGATACGACGCTGTTCTCCTTCAGACTTGCCTCGCTCTGGTAGTTCATCCGTGCTGTGGCTAATTTGGCCTCTGCGCTCTTGCGGGTGGCAATGGCCATCTCCAGGGCGGCCTTGTAGGGCACTTGGTCTATCACAAAGAGGGTCTGGCCTTTACGCACCTGGTCGCCTTCCTTGATGCAAATCTGGGTGATGTTGCCCGACACTTGAGGGCGAACCTCCACTATCTGGCGGCCGGTCAGACGGGCTGAGTAGGGCCGATAAAGGGTGACATCGCTCGCCGATACCACCATCGTCTTGTAATGGACAGGACCCTGGGGCTTGTCATCTTTCTTCTCTTTGCATGAAATCATGACGACACTTGCCACCAGGACCATCAATAGCTTATAATCAATATTTTTCATGGAATGTTAAAATTTCATCTTTTTCTCTCTCTCCCTGAAAACCAGAAAAACACGATTTGTTCCTTTGCCTGGATTTCAGTATGAATGCCCTTTCTTAAGCCGATAAGTTACTCGTAGCTCTGGATGAACTGGATGTTGTATCTCTCATACTTGTTCAGTTCTCTGACGGGGATTTCATCGCGATAGCCGTCATACCACTGGAACGAGTTGAAGAAATTGCGCAGACTGGCATCCTTGAACCGTCTGTAGTGCCGTGCGTAGATGGCATTGCGCAGGATACGCAGTTCATGCCTGTGGCGGGCGATGTCGGCCTCCGTGACGTAACGGGTGGCCAACCAGTCGTAGATGGTGCCGTCGGCCACTGGGCCTGACGAGGTGCGGGCAGGAGCGGTGTATCCGGCTGGCACAACCTTGCTGGAGTGCATGTATCCCAGCATGTAGCCGGCATTGTCGTAAACGACACACCAGCTGGAGTTGTATTTGGTGTAGTAGATGGGGCTGCCGTCTTTGATTTTCGTCACGATGGCATAATTGGTGCCGGCTCCCTTACGCACGTTGGTGTACCCACCTTCGCGGATGACACTGCCCTGGAGAAGTCCGGCAGGCGGTGTGGCGACGCGAGCGGGCGCAGCGACGGGTGCTGGCGCTGCGACGGGTTCGGGTGTGGCTGCAGGTGCAGGCGTTGCGGTGGCTGCTGGTGCTGCAGCGGTGGCAGTGGCGGCCTCTTCTTCCTCTTCCTCTTCTTGGGGGAGGTATTTGTCGATGGCCTCCAGCACACCGGAGGCCTTGCGGCGGTGACGCTCAGCATAGACCTTCATGTGCGACAGCGACGACTGCACGATGGTCTCTTCATCGTTGGTCAGCCTGTCAGGAAGATTCTTCAGCGCATTGTCCAATAGGTCGGCGGCATCGTCCCACACCTCTTTTGCCCATTCATCACTGCCCGATGATATCTCATTGCTCAAGGTTTCGATGGCATCTACGGGATTCGACGCATCAGCGGCTTTCAGTTCTTTCTTGTCGCACGACATGAGGATGGCGGTGGCGAACAACAGCATATAAACGAATGGTCTTGCTCTCATAATTGTTTCCTTCCCGCGGCACATGGATTAGACTTGGTGGTTAAACTCATTTTTTGAGATATATCATTGACCTCTCTCGCACCGAAATTCTGCCACTGTGCCACGGAATGGAGGAAGAATGACGGGGCGAGGTTTGGCCGTTAATTTTCAATTTTAATCTTCAATCTTCAATCTTCAATCTTCAATCTTCAATTTTCAATTTTCAATCTTCAATTTTCAATTTTCAATCTTCAATTTTTCAATGTTGCATTGGTGAGTTTTTGTCTCCTTGTCGTAGTTGATGCCCACGAGGAGGAGGTCACCTGTATATTCTGCCACTTTGGTAGGATAATTCTTCCGTTTGATTTGGTCGATGGCGGCATCGGCGTTCTTGTCGTATTTCAGTTCAAGTATGATGGCGGGCGAATCGACATTCTTACGGGGAATGAGTACCAGGTCGGCAAAGCCCTTGCCTGATGCCAATTCACGGTGGACGATATAGTCGTTGTGGGCATAATAATAGGCAATGGAGAGTACACATGCCAATGAGTTCTCGTTGTTGTAAGAGAGTATGCTGGTGTTGTCGTCGTGGGCGGCATCGATGCCGCGTGCCACCGCCTCGCAATCACTTTCGAGGGTGGAGCGGAGCAATTGTTCTGATTGCTGAAGCGCATCTGTGATGTTCTTCCATTTGTTGGCTTTTATTGCTCCTTCCATCTCTCCCGCTACTTCAAGGTTGGGAATATAACATTCCTTTTTGTTGCGGTCATAGGAAAGGTATCCCAGATGGATGAGGACGGTAAGCACATCATCCTTATTCTTGATAACCGACATGTCATTTTGGAACTTTGTGGTGTTCACCATCACCCGTCCCCCGGCCAGCATATAGATGATGTCATCCTTCAGTCCCTCAAAATTCATCTGTATGTAGTCTGCCACGGCATCAATCGCACCAGTTCTCCCCCAATAACTTTCACACCACTGTTCTTCGATAGCCTCCATCACAGAGTTGGGGTTGAACATCGATGGCTGAGGTCCTATTTGGTAGCCGTCGTACCATTTTCCCAATTCGTCGAAGTCCATGCCATGCTTGTCTGCCAAGCCGCGCACCTCATCCTTGGTAAAGCCAAAATATGAAGCCATATTACCAGGTGAAATCATGGAATATTCCCTGAAATTGTTGAGAGCTGATTCTGTTTTGTATTTCTTGATGGGTAAAATACCTGTCATATAGACACCGGCAAAAACCTGCTCAGTGTTACTCCCTTTGAACATTCGCCGAAGAAAATTGACATATTTGTCCATCGCTTCCTTGTCTTCCGAGGCTTCACGGCAGATGGCATCCCATTCGTCGATAATCATGATGAAACGTATGCCATGGTGCTCTGCGATTTTGATTAAAGCAGTCATGAGGTCATCCTCTGGAAGAACCTTCGCTTCTGGATAGAACAGACATACCTCCTCCTTGACTTCCCGCCGTATTGTAGGGACAATGTCCATACGTGGAATGTCGCGAGTGGTGAAATTGGTGATGTCGAGATAGATGACGGGGTATTTGTTGAGGTGCTTCTCAAACGAAGGGTCTTTGGCTATCTCCAAGTCGGCGAATAGGCTTCGTGAGTCGACGGAGTGGTCGTAGTAGGCGCACAACATCTTCGCCGCCATCGACTTACCGAAACGGCGGCTACGTGACACGCAACTAAATCGCCGCTGCGAGAACAGCGTTTTGTTCACCACGGCAATCAGTCCCGACTTATCGATATATTCGCTGTTGCGTGAGGATTGAAATCCCTCATTTCCTAAATTGATGTACGTTCCCATGTTTTCCCCTTCTTTCCTTCTTCCAATGTAAAATTCTGATTCTTTAAGGTTTGGATAGCAAAAGTAGTGATTTTGACTGATATGGCAAAACAATTCAGGTTTTTTTTGCCATCCGATGTGTCATCAGCAGTCGAATCTCACCTGGGAAAAGTGAAAAGCGATACTACTCCTCTCCATGGTCGTATTTCTCCGCATACTCCGTGGGGGTCATGCCAAAGTGCTTCTTGAAGACGGTCGAGAAATAGGTCTGGTTGTTGAAACCTATTGAATAAGCCACTTGTGCGATGTTGATTTTGCCTTCCCTTATCAGGCGGGCTGCCTGTTGAAGGCGGTGGTTGCGGATGAACTCACCCGTCGAGATGCCGGTAATCTCCTTCATCTTGCGGTGAAGCTGTGTGCGGCTCAGACCGACCTCCTCGGCCAACTTGTCGACGTTGAAGTCGGGGTCTTGGAGATTCTCGTTGACGGTCTTCATCACGCGCTCCATCAGCATCTCATTGTTGCCTCTCACTTCCACATTCTCCACTTTGTCGTCCTGGGCCTGCGCACCAGTGAATTTCCCCCGCAAGCGGCGGACGTTATCCACGAGGTTGTCGATGAGGATGTGCAACTCTTCCATGTTGAAAGGTTTCGATAAGTAGGCGTCGGCGCCTTTGCGCAAGCCTTCGAGACGGTCGCTCACCTCGGCCTTCGACGTGAGGAGAATGACGGGGACATCGCTGATGTGGGGGTTGCTCTTCAACTGCCGTAGCATGGTGATGCCGTCCATCTCGGGCATGAGGACATCGCTGACCACAAGGTCGTATCTGTTGCTCGTGAGGAGCATCTTCAGTGCCTCGCGGCCGTTGTGTGCGATGTCGACCTTGTACCATGCCGACAGTTCGTTCTTGATGTAGTGCGCCACGTCGATGTCGTCGTCCACCACAAGAAGACGGAAATTGCGTGTGGCTTGTCGCCTGGAGGGAGAATGGGCCGTCGTGCTCTCGTCCTCTATCTCCTCTGGCTTCAGGTGAGCCTTCCCTAACGGCAGGCGCACCTCAAGGCAAGCCCCCTGCTTGCCGTCGGTGCGGTTGTAGGCCTTGATCTGGCCGCCGTGCATCTGGACGATGGCACGGCTGAGGTTAAGGCCGATGCCGGTGCCTTCGATGTGAAGGTCGCTGGAATTCTTGCTCTGATAGAAGCGCTCGAAAAGACGCTCCGTGTGCTCTTCCTTGAAACCGATGCCGCTATCCACGACACGGATGACGGCATGGTTGTGCTCCTCGCTCAGTATGACGCGCACCTCGCCGCCGTCAAAGGTGAATTTGAAGGCGTTGGAGAGTATGTTGCTCACCACCTTGTCGAACTGGATGCGGTCAATCCATGCGGAAAGGGACTCTTGCTCGTGCTCGAACTCGAAAGCGATGTTGCGCTGCTGGGCATTGTACTGGTAAAGGGCGCAGATGCCGGAGATGAAAGGCACAAGGTCGGATTCGGTGCAGTGCAGGTGCATCTGGTTCTTGTCTATCTTACGCTCGTCGAGAATCTGATTCACCAGCAGGAGGAGTTTCTTGGCATTGCTGTCGATGGTCTCGATGTCGTGGATGCTGTCGGGGTCGGTGGTGCGGCTCCGGAGCTTCTGAAGCGGTCCCATGATGAGCGTCAGGGGCGAGCGGATGTCGTGGGTGGCATTGATGAGGAAGCGCATCTTCTGTTCGTCGAGGAGCGCCCGCCGTTTCCTGTCGGAATAGAGCATGACGAGAAGAACGGCGCCAAGGGCCAATAGCGCATAGATGATGTAGGCCAGGGTGGAAGCATACCATGGAGACATGACCACCACGGTGATGGTCGATGTCGAGTTGGTGTAGGCACCGTTGCTCGTGGCACGCACTTCGATGTCGTAGGTGCCGGGCTTCACACGGTGGAAGGAGATGCTGTTGGTCCCTTCGGCAAGGGATACCCAGTTGCCTCCGTTCAGACGGTATTCGAAGGTCAGACCATCGGCATCCTTGAAGTTGAGCATCGAGTATTCCAGCGTGAAGGAGTTCTGGTTGTAGGGGATGCGGAAATGGTCTTGCAGGGGGCATACAGGCTTGCCGTCAACCAGAAGGGCGGTGAGATGTATCTGCCCGGCGAGGTCGGGCGCCTCATTCCGCACTTCGTCAGGATAGAACGAGACGATACCATCGTTGATGCCGAGGCAGATGCGGTCGTCGCTCATCTGAACGGCTGCTCCTACGACAAACTCGCGGCTTTCCAGCCCATTGCCCGACACATGGCTCAGCATGCGCTGGCTTTTGGCGTCATAGCGCCAGAGACCATTGGCGCTGCTCATCCACAGGTCTCCGCTGCGCGAGAGGAGGATGGTGTATATGGGGAGATTCTCAATCGCCTCGGAATGGGGAAACAGTTTCAGACTGTTGGCCTGTCGGTCGAAGCGATATAGACCGCTCTCTGTGCCGATGAGAACCGACCCGTCGGCTTGCTCGCAAAGCGAGAAGCACTGGAGGCCGGGAAGCTGCAGGTCCCAGCCATAAACGCGGAAGTCTTTCTCGGCAGGGTCCATGACGCATAAGCCGTTAGATGTGGCAATCCAAAGCATGTGGTGGCTGTCGTACAGGAAGGCTTTCACCCAGTCGTTGCACAAGCCGCCCTTGGCACTGTCTTTATGGAGCATGGTCAGCTGCTCCATCTCGCCCGATGAGGAATGGTAGATGCACAGCCCCTTGCCGTAGTTGCTGATGTAATAAGTCCCCTTGCCGTCGTCGGTCATGCAGTTGATGCCCCACCCGTCTAAGTGAAGTTTGGGGGCGGCGGCTCCCGTCATGGGGTCATAGCTGTAAAGTGTGGTCTCGCTGCCTATCCAGAAGTGGCCGCTGGTGTCGCGGTAGATGCATTCTGCACCGGCAGGAGCAGGAGTGGAACTGATGGTGCCCTGAGGGTCGAAACGATAGACGCCGCTTTTCTGGACGGTACACCATACATTGGAGGAACCATCGGCAACGATGCTTGAGATGCTGCTGCCAAGAATGAAGTTCTGCGAAGAGAATTTCCATGTGGAGAAGGCATCCTTTCCCTGCCATTTCTCATACAAGCCTTTCTTGTAGCAACTTATCCACAGGTTGTGGTCCTTGTCCTCGAAGATGTCGTTGATGTTCGCTGAGCCTATGCCGTAGCGGCTGTCTGTGTCGTCCATCTTCTGCAACACACGGCTGCCTGCAGGTATGACGAACACCCCCTGGCCCGATGTGCCGATGTAGAGGTTGCCCGCATGGTCGACGACGGCTCCGCGGATGGACACCTTGCCGTCGAGTGACTTCATGTCGTAGCCGGCATCGTCCAACTGCCCGGTGCGGTAGTCGTAGCGGAGTATGCCATACATGCACACGGCAAGAAAGCCACGGGTGCCATTCTTGAGAAACTTGACCACCGGACCATAATTCGACTGGAAGTCCTTGATGCTGGATACCTTGAGCCCGCTGACTTTCATCTTCGTGATGGTGGTGGTGTGGTAGCTGCACCAGATGTCGTGATTGTCGTCCTCGAACAGCGCGTTGACGTAGTCGTGGTCCGACTTGTTCGATACCTTCAGCTCGCTGTCAATGCGGTCGGAACCGGCACGGATGGTAAAGATGCCACGGCCCGAGGTGCCGATAAGGATATTGCCCTCACTGTCCTCTATCAGGCCGGCGATGCGGGGAATCTCTCCCCCGGGAAGATGGCAGCGGATGAAACGGTCTGTGGCATAGTCGTAACGGCACAAACCGCGTGCGGAGCCAACCCATAGCCGGTGTTGGCTGTCGCTCAGCAGGTGAGGCACATCGTTATGGGGGAGGCTCGTGCTGTCGTTCTTGTCGGAGAAATACTGGGTGAAGCGATAGCCGTCAAACTTGTTCAGGCCATACTGGGTGCCCACCCAGATATAACCGTAGTGGTCCTGGATGATGCGGCAGGTCTTGCTGCTCGACATCATTCCAGAGGTGTACAGACGGCCATTGCCCGCCGTGGCAGGGGCAACGGCGAGCTGTAAAAGGACCAGGAGGACAAGTAGTGGGCGAGGGGTCATGGCTATTCGAGGGTTTCCTGCTGCCGGGGAGACTCATCGTAATAGAGATAGGTGGGCTGGTAGGAACCGCAGTCGACGACTATCTTCTCGAAGACGATGCCGGGGTCAAGAGGACGCAGCGTGAGGGTGTGTCGGCCGGGAAAGGACGTAAGGGGAACTACGCTCTCCACCACACGACGGGCAACAGTGGGATAATAGATGCTGTAAATGTTCTTGGGGTCTTCGTTGAGGTTCTGGTTGAAATTGATGATGAGGGGCATCCCGTCGTCCATCGACACTTCATAGCACAGACCGCCTTGGTTGAGGTAGTCGAGGGTGGATTTCACCACCACATGCACCTTCTTCACATCGGAAACGGAGGTGAAGACATAGGTCAGTTCACCACCATCCACTGGCTGGGTGTAGGGGCGGAGGGTGATGCCGCTCAGCGTGCGGCCCATGAAGGGGATGACTGTCCACGAAGCCGAGGCGGCAGGGGTCTGGCTATAGTAATGCTCCGCCTCGATGGCCACTATGCCGTCGCGCTCGGAAAAGACATTGCCGCCGTCGTGCGTCGCCATGCGTTTCACCTCGGGCATGATGTCGCGGGGGAAATTGTCGTTCCAGTTGCGGTAGCCGATGTGCTTCTGTATCATCATGCCGTTCCATTTCCCTCCGGCGATGTCGGTGTTGTAGGCGGAGCAGAGAAGGGAGTCGCGGCGGAAGGCGGCTTCCACTTTGTCGGCCCACAGGTTGCAGTCGGGATTGTGCGCCTCATAGAGCTGATGGTTCATCGCCTGGGCGTAGTACATCTGGTAGATGTTGCCCATGGCCTGGATGGGGAACTGCACCAACTGCTGGTAAGCATCGCGGTAAGAGGGGTCGAGGCTGACGTACTGCCTGAGGGCTTCCACCTCGAGCTGGGTGTAGTCGGCCACCACTTTCTGCCACTCTCCGGTGGACAGGTTGTAGGTGCGTCGGTCGAGCATCTCGGCGGTGATGCGGCCGTTGTACTTGCAGCAGAGGTTGAGAATGCGGGCGGCTTCCGCTGCCTGGCTGGCGCCGAACTGGGTGCGGCAGAAGTCGATGGTGTGGTCGGGGAGTGTCTCGCTGCCTTTCCATGCCATGTCGAGGAAGAACTGGATGGGATATTCCATGGGTTTCAGGTCGCCCACGTTGAGTATCCACATTTGGTTGATGCCATTCTCGTAGGCGAGGGTCAGCTGCTCCCACATGTTCTGTGTGGGGGTGACGTTGAGCCATTTTGAGTTGCGTGGGGCACCCACATAATCCACGTGGTAGTACAGTCCCCATCCGCCTTTGTGCTTGCGTTCCTTGGCATTGGGCACACGGCGCACATTGCCCCAGTTGTCGTCGCACAGCAGCATGATGACATCATCGGGAACGCGCATCCCCTTGTCATAATAGTCGAGCACTTCCTTGTACAGGGCCCACACCTGTGGCGTCTCACGGGCAGGACGGCGAGTCACGTCGGAGATAATCTTGCGCTGGTTGGCGACGATGTTGAGCAGCAGTCGGGTGTCGGCCTCGGCGCTCATCGCCTCGTCGCCATCACCGCGCATGCCGATGGTCACCACGTCCTCGGTGTTCTTGATGCGCTCAATGCCCTCACGGAAGAAGCGGTCGAGGACGGCCTTGTTCGTGCTGTAGTTCCATGCTCCGTATTCTTTGCGGTGGCGCGCCCACTCCTGGTGGTTGCGGCCCATGGGCTCATGGTGCGAGGTGCCGATGATGATGCCCATCTCGTCGGCCAATGGCGAGTTGAGGGGGTCGTCGGCATAGAATGCCCAGCCCCACATCGCCGGCCAGAGGAAGTTGCCCTTCAGGCGGAGCAGCAGCTCAAACACTTTCTCGTAGAAGGCGTGGCCACCGAAGTCGGTGCCGAAGGTGTTTTTGACCCAGGTCGTCAGGCAAGGTGCCTCGTCGTTGAGGAATATGCCACGGTAGCGGACGGCAGGCTCGCCATCGGTATAGCTGCCGGCACGAAGCCAGACGTGGTCGTGATGCTCCACAGGGACGTCGGCCCAATAATACCAGGGCGACACACCCAGCTGGCGCGACAACTCGTAGATGCCATAGATGGTGCCACGCTTGTCGCTGCCTGTAATCAACATTTGCTGACCCACCTCTATCACGAATTTCTCACGTGCTTTCATCGACTTGTCGGTCGATATCACGATGTTGGCCGACTGCCTCGAGTCGGTGATGGTGCTGCGGGCACCACATACTTTCTCTATGTCGGTGCAGAGGTTGTGGGCGGCGCGGGCGACACCCTTGTCGCAACTGCTGTCAAGAAAAATGGTCACGCGGCCATCGGTGTCGAGGGGAATGCCGCTTGACTCGAATAGCACAAACTGGTCGGCAGCACTGGCGGATATAGCCAGCAACAGGGTGGCGATGAGCATCCAATAACGCTTTGTCGGTTTCATAAGCAAGCACGTGTTTATGTTCATATTGATGGTTAGCGGTATGATTTCGAAAGCCATGGGCCACTGCTGAATGTAAGTGCTCTCCCTACTATCCATGCGGCTGTTCCTCTTGCTTTCGCGTTTGCAAAGTTAGCTTTTTTTTCCACACAGCCTACGGATGCAGATGAAAAAATGTTCCAATGAAACATTTTCAAAAGTTATCGCCACGAAACAAAAACTAAAACTAAGCAATTTAGCATACCTGATGTGGGATTGATTTCGGCTTCGCCGATTGAAATCTGAAAGTTGTGGACCATGAATAATCGAGCTAATGTCTAAACTCCCAAACTCCCAAACTCCCAAACTCCAAAAACCCCTGATGGTGTCGGCGTATGTAGTTTGTCTTTAGAGAGAGGACTGTCGTTGCTGCCGTGCCTCCTGAATTACAGTCACTATATGTGAAAAAACACGGATTATTCTTCGTTTCTGTTTTTTTTAGTTAATTTTGCACTGAAATTTATCTTTGTTTTGTTTATATCCAATCCATATGTATAAAAATTTCTTTAAACGGTTCATTGACTTCATCTTGGCATTGGTGGCTTTGATTTGTCTGTCACCTCTTCTGCTGGTTGTCACGATATGGCTCTATTTTGCCAACAAGGGGGCTGGTGTCTTCTTTTTCCAAGAGCGGCCAGGTAAGAATGCAAAGATTTTCAAGGTCATCAAATTCAAGACCATGACTGATGAGCGTGATGCTCAGGGACGCTTGCTTCCCGATGCCGACAGGCTTACAAAAGTGGGGCGATTCGTGCGTTCCACATCTATAGATGAGTTGCCACAGCTCATAAATGTCATCAAGGGCGACATGGCGCTCATAGGGCCAAGGCCTTTAAGGGTGCATTATCTTCCGCTTTATTCCAAGGAGCAAGCAAGGCGCCATGAAGTGCGGCCCGGCATCAGCGGATGGGCACAATGCCACGGGAGAAATGATATCTCTTGGACTAAAAAATTCGAGTACGACGTATGGTATGTAGACCATCTCTCTTTTATGCTTGATGTCAAAATCATCTTCCTCTCGGTCATGAAAGTGTTGAAACGAGAGGGTATAAGCAAAGAAGGTTCGGCAACGACTGAAGCATTTAATGGACATAATTGAATAGTGAAATGAAAAGTATTATTATTGGAGCAGGGACTTACGCTGAAGTTTATTTGGCTTATCTTTTGGAAGCCGGTATCGAGATTGTTGGCTTTGTGGATGATAATCCCGAACTTCTTGGAAAAATGGTGAGGGGATATCAGGTCCTTGGAAAAGTGAGTGACTTGAATGTCATAAAAGATAAATACCAAGTTGAGGCTGTGTATTGCCCTATCGGTAATAATGGCGTTAGGGTGAAACTCCTTAAGCAGGCCAAAGCATTAGGATTGAAAACACCTTGTTTTATTCATCCTTCAGTTGTGCTTTCACCTCATGTGGAAATCGGCGATGGTGTCTACATCCTCTTAGGGTCAAATGTCATGCCCTATACTAAAATTCATGATTATGTCATGATTAGCATGAATGTGAATGTAGCTCATCACAATGTTCTCGAGGAGGGCGTCTTCCTTTCCACTGGTGTGAACTTCGGGGCTTCAATCACTGCGCATAAAAGGGCATATGTGGGGATAGGTGCTACAATTATGACCGGTATTAGTCAGTTGGGCGAGGATTGTCTCGTGGGAGCAGGGGCTGTCGTGATAAGGGATGTGCCTGAAATGACAATTGTTGCTGGAGTACCGGCCAAAGTGATAAGGAAAAAGTAGCACTTGATTTTCTGTTGGGCATTCCCCTGATTAGTCCGTCGGGATAATCTGATGAACCAATAAGGAACTTTTAGTCTATGATGATAGCAAACAGCAGAAACATTTACTACTATGGCTGAAAATCGGATGCAAAGGACACAGCTCCAGAGAATCGAATGTGATTATCGTGTGAAGCGCTATGAGGATGGGACTTATCGTTGGAGGTACGACCTTAACATGCTGAAAAATCCAACAGTGCTCATCGATGTCTACAAGGTGATGGGTATTTCCCTCGCCATTGTTGGCTGTTTTATGTTTATCATCCAGTCTTGTGATAACGGCATCAACCTCGAGGACCTTGGCTTCGTGCTGAAACTCATGGGCATCTTGGCTGGCATCATGCTGGTGATTAGCCTGCTGGGCTATCTGCTGTATGCCGCCTTGTCGGGGTGGAAATATATTGCGTATTTCATCATGGACGAGAAAGGAGTGGTGCACGAACAGTCGACTAAAGCCCAGGAAGTAGGGAAGACGATAGGACTGCTCTCCGTTCTGGTGGGGCTCTTGGCCAAAAAGCCCGGCGTGGCAGGTTCGGGCATGGTGGCGGCAGGGCGCACCACCATGCGTTCCAACTTCTCCAATGTCAGGAAGGTGAAGGCGGTAAGACGGATGAACACCATCATGGTGAATGAACGTTTCTCCAAAAACCGTGTGTATGTCTGCGACGAGGATTTCGACTTCGTCTATGATTTCATCAGTTCCCGCTGCCGCTTAGAATGAGGAAATATTTCGGCTGCACCGATTTAGGCTTTAGACGCTAGACTTTAGACTTTAGCCACCGTGGGGCGGCCGTCAGGTCGCCCGCCTATATTTCGAGAACCAGCGAACTATTGTCTAAACTCCCCAAATATCAAATATCCCTTTCACGAGCGAATACAAGTAGCTGCCAAAGGTGATGAGCAACCAAATCATGAGGGCTATGAGCACCAACAGGACAATGAGGATGATGGCTGACTGCAGCGCTCGTTGGTTCACATGCTTTATCACTCTCTCGTCGCCGTCGACAAATCCCTGTATCATCGCCATGTTCTTCGTGTTGGCACGGTGGAAGATGTCAATCAAATCACCCGCGAAGAAAGGTATCATGCCCAGCAGCACATCGCGAAGGGCATTGTTCATGATGGCCAGCGTCAGAGGAATGCTCTTGATGATATGCATGGAGAAATAGACGAATGGCACGACACTGAGCAGTGCTATGGTGTCGCCCCAACCGGGAATAATTCCCAGGAGCGCATCCAGATAGTATCGGTCCATGTAAAGCGCCAGGCGGCTCATCACCCGATAGGCTTTGTTGCTCATCAGGCGCTCGCGCCGTTGCAGGCGTTTGGCCTCGTTTTTGTTCGGCGCTGCATGGGCGTCTTCTTGAGGGCCATGCAAATGCTCGCTGTCTTGTCGGTTTCCTTCTTCCTGCATGGTGTGATGTGTTTCCGATATGGTCTTTATGCCTCAGTTGTCTTTTGAGTTGTCTATATTTCGCACCCCTTCACCACAATAGCGGGGCAAATAGGCATTTAATATCTTGGTTTCGTATTCCAGAATATCGGCAGGTATGCCTTCCTGTCTTGGGTGCAAAAATAGTTGTATTTGTTGAATTAACGATAAAAACTAAATGTAAATTAAGTAATATTTAGTCTTGAAATGACATATTTAACGTGTCCTTTAGTCCTGGATAACTGGATGCTATATGATTTTTCAGCAAAGTTTAGTTGAATATCATAATGATACGGCCCGGGTTTCCACCAATAAGGAAATCCGGGCTGCGTGTGGTATGTTGGTGCCTTGTTAGGCACCCAAGTGTCTGTTCAAATGTAATTGTTTCCGCCGGAACCCCTCTTCGTAGGGGGAAATCTGCGGGGCGTCTCCCATCCCGGGAGTCCATCCCCAAATCACTTCGTCTGTTTCAATCTGACCTTGCTATACGACAATCCGGCGGATCTCGTCGATAGCATTTTCCCCGTTCTCCAGGGCGGCGAGGATGTCGAACACCTTGTCGCTCCAGCCTGCGATGCAGTACACGTCGTCGCGCTTCATGCTCACCGGGCTCTGTCCGTAGCCAGCGAGGTCGAAGAGGTAGAGCTTGGCATCGGGTGCCAGTTTCTTGTACTCGTCCCAGCTCTTCTGGAGGTCGTTTCCACCATTACTGCTGTCCCACAACTGGCAGTCGGTGAAGAGCATCACCTTGTCCATCACGCGCTTCTCGCGGATGAGCCAGTCGATGACCTTGTAGCCATTGGTGCTATAGCCCACCTCGCCCACATGCTCTACCATCTTCTCGGTGTTGCTCAGGATGTTCTTCGAGGGCATGTCGTAGGCTTTCCAGATGTTGCCGAACATGCCGGTTACTGCCTGCGGGCATCGGTGCTTCATCAGCATCGACAGCAGCAGCCCGATGTGGTAGCACATCACCTTGCTGTTTCGGCTTACGGGACAAAACATGGAGCCTGAGGTGTCGCTGGCGAGTAGCACGCGGGTGTCGGGTGTGAAGCCGACGATGTTGGCTGCCGTGTGGCGGACGGCCTGCTCGAGTGCCTGAATCACCATGGAATGCTTGCCCTTTCCCTTCTTCATCCGTTTCTCCAGCTTGCGCTGCAGCTTTTCCTCATGATGCATGAGGTATGAGAGGCGGTCGCTCAGCCTTTGGCGCATGGCCAGGCATTTCTGGTTGGGCTGGGCATACTTTTTCTTGCCACGTACCTTCAGCCGGAGGTGATACTTCTTTGGATGATAGTCCAAATTTCCACGGATGACAGCCACGTCAAACAGTGAACTTGTGATTTGACGGTGTCTTGTCACCTTTCTTAACCAGGCGGGGTAGATACCCTGTTCCATCTCGGCCATCATCCTTTCGGCCATCTCCTTTTCTTTCTTGGTCTTGGACATTGCATTCTTGATGTCCATGTTTGTCCAGTCTTCACTTCCAGAGAGCTCCAGGAAGGCGGAAAGGAAGCGGAAGGGCAGTTGCTTGCTCCGCCTCACGGCGGTCTCGTCCGACAGGAACCTGCAGACCTTCTCCATGCTCTCGAGGTCAATCCCAAGGCACAGCAAGTTGCGCAGGTTGCGCAGCATGGCCATGTAGCCCAGGCGGTTGCTGGCGATCAGCTTGCTCCATTCCTTGCGCTTGGCTGCCTTTTCCTCCTCTTTTGAGGTGAAGTGCCTCTGTCCGAGAGCCGACAGTTGGGTCTCCCATGTGTAGGGGGTCTCCAGTGTGCCGTTGAGCACCTTTCGGAAGAGCAGCGCCTGTGCCTCGTCCTTCGGTTTCGGATGTGCCAGGAGCAGCACGTCGCGCATCGTCACCGCTTTGTTCAGGCGTCGGTCGTACTTCGCAAGTTGGTACTCGTCGAAGTGGCAGAACGCCTCTGCCAGTCCCTTGAGCAGTTGGTGGCTCACTTTGTCGAGATGCCTCGCGTGCATGCGCCACTGGTAGCACATCAGCAGTTCGGCCATCTCGTCGGCGCGCTGGATGGTGCGGCTGACGGCGCGGCTCACGAGCGAGTCGCCCTTGTGCTGCATCGAGAGTTCCACGAGCAGGAGCAAGGGAACGCTGCGCAGGTGCATCTGCTCACGGGCGCAGATGGCCAGCTGTGCCACGAACACCGGGTCAACCCGACGTACCAGGTCGGCGATGCGCAGGATGCGCACCTCGCCACCTTCGTAGTACTTGTCCTCCGTGCCCATCGTCGTCACTACAGTGGTGTAGAGTTCCCATTCGGGTGTCATTCGCCATGCCACGGCTCCCTCATGGTTGGTGGTCAGATTGTCACAACGAAGCTTGTCGTTGTAACTCATAGTCGCTTATCATTTGTTCAAAGAACGCTTTCGTTAAGCCAGATGAGCAATGCCAAGCTTGCTTGTGCATTGCCATGGCGAGAAAGGGTAGGATGAAATCCAACGCTTTCGTTGAAAAACAAGGGCGGCGATAATGCCACCTTCCTGCGCATCGGGGTGTCCATGAATGGATTTCCCGGCTTGCGGTCTCTGGTGGCGGGGAGAGCGGTAATAAAATGGATTCACTTTCGTGTCATCCCGATAAATATGCTCAGACTGTTCTGAACAGGAGGTTGCCCTGCCTTTCCGCCAATGGTGTCGACCTTTCGGCTTCCAACCGCTGCGGCCTGCTGCAAGTGATACGAAGTATCTCTCCCATGCGTCAGCCGCCCTTGTCGATCACACTTCCGTGGGGCTTTGCGACCCCTTGTTCGTGATTTCTGGTGCAAAGGTCTTATTAAAGTGCGCAGCCTTACTGCGCACAAACAAAAAATTAGGAAAAAAACAATTTCTTTTGTGAGGTGGATGCCATTTGGCTCTGCACCACCGACTCTATAGAACATAAAAAAGACGCTGCTTTAGCAACATGATGTTACTGAAAATCAGCGTCTTTTAGGCTTGTGATTCCGTTGGGGCTCGAACCCAAGACCTACTGCTTAGAAGGCAGTTGCTCTATCCAGCTGAGCTACGGAACCAGCAAAAGCGGCTGCAAAGGTAATGATTTTCCTAAAGAAAACCAAATTATTCGGCTCTTTTTTTCGGGATGGTGGCGATGATATCGGTGATATGGATGCCTGATGGTCAGAATTGCAGGATGACTTCCTTGCCGAATGGAGCCAGTGAGAGTTCGGCCATCTTGAAATGCTGCTTGGCAAAGGGTATGCCTATGATGGTGATGAAGAGCAGCGCACCGAAAAGGATATGAACCAGACATGCCCACAGACCACCAAATACCAGCCAGAGGATGTTGAGGGGGATGCGGATGCAGCCCGTGGGACTGCTCGTCTGCCTCACCTGGGCTCCGAACGGCCAGAGGCAGAGCATGCCAATTTTCACAGTCTGAAGGGCTACCGGAATGCCGATGATGGTCAATGCCAGGGCGAGACTGCCGGTGAAATAGCCGATGGCGGCTTCCAATCCGCCGAATAGCCACCACAATAGATTGCCGATGATTCTCATGCTCAAGATGGGTTTAGTGGACAATGATGAAGACTTCCTGCCAGAAGCACTGACGTCGGTCTCTATTAGAAGAGACGCGTCATTTGTATTTATCTATCAGTGCCGCGGCTTGTTCGTTGCCCATTTCCTGGGCTTTGCGGAGGTTTTCCAGGCCTGTCTTCTTTTCTCCCATCTGGATTTGCGCCAGTCCCTTGATGAGGTAGGCGTCGCTGTTCTCGGGTTCAAGGAGGAGGCAGCATTCGGCAGAGGTGAGCGCCTCTTTGTGCATGTTCAGACGAAGCAGCAGCGAACCCTTCTCAGCCCAGTAAAGGGGCTCGCGGGGGGCGAGGCGTGTGGCTATCTCGATGTCGACAAGCGCTTGCTGGAAGAGGCGCCCTTTCAGCTCGCACTGTTCGCGGCGGTAGAAGAAGTCGGCGGGAAGACGGCCCTGCATCAGCGTGTCGTACTGGTTGTAGTCCATCATCGCCTTGCGGTACTCGCCCACCTCCTCCAGTTCGCCGGCACGGGCATAGAAATAGGCAGCGGCATTTTCCGGATAGGGCTTGCTGAATTGGCTGATGGCACTGTCGAGAAGTGCGATGGTCTCCGTGGCAGGTGCCTCGAGCTTCTTCTTGCACTGGGCGGCCTCATAGTACAGCTCGGGGTTGCGTATCTCGGTGTGTGTGAGGGCCATGAAGCGGTCGTAAGCCTCTTGGTATTGCTCCTTGGTGTAGAGTATCTGTGCCTGAAGGTGCTGGTAGAGGGGCTGGGGGGTGATGTCGTACGCTTTCTGGGCCTCGTCATAGGCAAGGTCGAGGCTCCAGGAGGGGTAGGGGATGTAGTGCTTATAGACCTCTTTGTGGTAGATGAGGCGGGCGTAGTCGAAATGGGCCTCATTCTTCGCCGTGGCATTCTTCAGCGCATCCTCCATGTCGTGTGTGGCGGCGTCGAAGTCGTTGATGGCGGAATGGCGCTGGGCACGGGCATAATAGCCGTCGGAAAGCGTGGGGAATTTTCTGATGAACAGGTCCACCGTCTTCTCATATTTCACGGTGTCGGTGTTCTGCCCACTGAGCATCAGGGCCAGGCGGGCCTGGTCCTCGTCGTCGGGGATGGAGATGGGGATGCCCGTGCGGCGGAGTACAGGGTCGGTGGCAGAGAACCCTGTCGACTGCATGTCGGTGATGTAGAGTGCGTCGGTGGAGTGGTTGTCGCTGGTGTACTGCGAGTGCTGCACCAGTCCGATGACCTGGCCGCTGCTGTTGACCAGTGGGCAGCTCAGGGTGTTGTCGGGAAGCACCGACTTGATGACATAATAGGAGTATTTGTCCATGAAGGTCTCCACCTTGTCGATGCGTGTCTCGGTCACCTCGGCCTTCTTCACCGAGTAGTTCACGAGATACACCATGCTGCCTTCGGCCACGCCTGTCGGGGCAACGGGCACGCTGCTTGTCTTGCCCGCCACGCGGAATTTCACCACGTTGTAAATCTCGTTGGCGCCAATGATGCTCTCCACGTCGAAACGTTTTCCCGAGGCATCGACGACGACGGCCTTGCTGGCTCCGTCGAGCGACGACCAGTCGCTGATGGCTGTCCCTTCGGTATCGACAAACACGCCGTGGCTCGAGGCGAGCAGTGTGCCGTCGGGCTTGAACGAGGTGAGGGTGAACACGGCCTTGGCAGCGTTCTTCACTGCGGCAGGCTGGGCAGGGGCGACTATGGATATGCCGGTGGCCAAAAAGGCCAGGAGGGCTGTGCGTAGGTACTGTCTCATTTCAAAATCTAATGTTTTTGAGCGTATTGAAGATGAATGTATTCTCTAATTCTGGCCGAGGGTCTTCAGCAGTTCCTCTGCATTCTTGATGGCGGCTTCGCTGACGGCACTGCCGCTGAGCATCTGGGCAATCTCTGCCACCCGCTCCTGGGCAGTCAGTCGCCGCATGTGGCTTACGGTGCCCTCGTCGCCCTCTTCTTTGTACACCTTATAGTGATGCGACCCGCGGGCAGCTATCTGTGGCAGGTGGGTGATGCTGATGACCTGGCGGTCGCTGGCGCCCATCTCATGCATGATGCGGCCCATCATCTCGGCCACCTTGCCGCTCACACCCGTGTCAATCTCGTCGAAAATGATGGTGGGCAGTTTCACGGCGCCGCTTATCATCGCCTTGAGCGAGAGCATCACACGGGCTATCTCGCCTCCCGACGCCACCTGCGCCACGGGCTGGAGCGGGGTGCTGGAGTTGGCAGTGAAAAGAAACGACACTTTGTCGCAGCCATCGGCAGAAAGGGGCTTGGGCGTGACAGACACCTCGAACTTCACCTTGGGGATGCCGAGGGGGATGAGGCGCTGGCGCATCTCGCTCTCGACAATGGCGGCGGCGGAGCGACGGATGTCGGTGAGATGGGATGCCTTTGCTGTGCAGACGCCGAGCAGGTGGCGCTCTTCGGCCTCCAACTCTTGCAGGTGCTCGTCGCCACCATCGATATCGGACAGTTGCCGGGCAAAATCGTCGCGGAGGCGGATGAGTTCGTCCACTGTCTGTACATGGTATTTCTGCTGGAGGCTGTAGAGGTTGTCGAGACGGGTGTTCACCTCCTCCAGGCGCGATGGGTCGAAGTCGATGCGGGCAGAATGCTGCTGCACCTCGCCGGAGATGTCCTTGACCTCGATGAACGTGCTCTCAAGGCGGTCGACAATCTCGCCGACGACGGGGAAGACGCCCTGGATGGACTCGATGCTGTGAAGGGCGCTCTTCAGGCGCTCCACCACGCCGCCGTCGCCCGAAAGGAGGTCGTCGGCCTCGTAGAGTGCGCCCTTGATTTCCTCGGCATGGGAAAGCATCTCGTATTCCTGTTCCAGCGACTCCTGCTCACCCTCGCTGAGACGGGCCTCCTCCAGTTCATGGTGCTGGAAACGGAGGAAGTCTTCGCTCTCCCTGTTCTTCTGAAGTCTGAGACGGAGTTCCTCCAGCTCATGGCTGGCCGTCTTGTAGGAGCGGTAGGCAGTGGCATAGTCGGCAAGCGCGTCGCTGTCGGCGGCGATGATGTCGACAACGCCAAGTTGGAAGTCGTCTTTGTTGAGAAGCAGGTTCTGGTGCTGGCTGTGGATGTCGACAAGCTGGCTGCCGAGTTCCCGCAGGAGGGTGAGCGACACGGGGCTGTCGTTGACGAAGGCCCGGCTCTTGCCACTGATGCTCACCTCGCGGCGCAGGATGCAGTCGCTCTCGTCGTAGTCAAGGTCGTTGGCAGCGAAAAACGACGACAGGTCGTAGCGGCTGAGGTCGAAGTGGGCCTCTATGATGCAGCGGTCGCGGCCACTGCGGATGCTCTTGACGTCGGCGCGCTGGCCCAGAAGCAGGCCCAGGGCGCCTAATATGATGCTCTTTCCTGCACCGGTCTCGCCGGTGATGACCGAGAAACCGCCATCGAACTCGATGTCGAGCTCGTCAATCAATGTGAAGTTCTTGATGAAAAGTCTGCAAAGCATGGTGTGAATGAATGGGGGGGTAGGATGGACCTGCAGGGGCTCACTGTTTGATTTTCTCCCAAGCAGTGTTCTGGGAGGCATTGATGCCGAAAAGGATGTCGTAGACTTTCTCCTTCTCGTTGGGTGTGCCCTTGCCTTTGTATATGTTGGCAAGCTCGTCTTTCTTGAAGTCGGTCCATATCTGTGGGAGCATGCTGAGGGGTTTGTTCTCGTGGCATTTTTTCAGACATTCCTCAAGGGCGGTGGTGATGTTGGTCCTGCCACGCTCCACATTGGTGGCCATCTCGTCCAAGCCCTTCCGGTAATAGTCGTACTGAAGCTGGCGGAAAGGCTCCATGCCACCGTCGAGATAGTCGTTAATCAGAGCGAAGCGGTTGCGGTCGTTGTCGAAGGCTTTCCAGCCGGGGAAACCCAGGTTCTGCGCATTGTTCACCAGGTTCATGCAGCGTTGCAGAACATCCTCGCCTCCCTTGGGAGAGAACGTCTCAAGGTCGAGACCGATAATAAGATAGGCGTAGTAGGCGAACAGCGCCACAAGTTGGTTGTCTATCATCTCCTCGTTGAATTCCAGTTGGTCGAACTGGGCGAACTCGAAGTTGAAGTCGTTGTCTTTGTTGTTGTATATCGTCGTCGTGTAGGCCGAGTTCCATACCGGACGGTTGGCCTGAATGAGCGCATTGCAGGTGAAAGCATTCGACGATGCGTCGTATTTCGTCACGGTGATGTTGAAATTGCACACGATGCGCTCGTGCTTCTGGAACTGGAGGCTCGTCCACTGCTTGTCGTTCACAAACTGCTCCAGCGTCTCCTGGAGATTCTCGAACACGCTCTTGTCGGTGCCCTGAATCTGGTTGGAGTTGATGGTGATTTTCACCTGAAGCTCCTGGGCTGAGGAAGAGAGGGCTAATAGGCCCAACAGTATGATGGTCAGTACCTTTCTCATTGAATAATAACATTTTTCTTCTTCGCCTCAGCCCTCTTGCGAGGCACCAAAGCGCTTTCTTTGGCAAAAGTAAGAAAAATAGCTGCAAAAACGCCCTATTTTGGAAAAATTAACGCTACAATCCAGTGACGAACTGAGGTGATACCGCTAAAAACGAAACAAAAATGTCGGCCTATCGGCTCTTTTTTGACAAAAAACGAAGAAAAACACGCTTTTTCTTGCAAAGATGATGATTTTTTAACTATATTTGCAACTCTTATTCACCTTTTTAAAATTTATACAATGAGAAAATCTATTTTTGCAGTTTGTGCGTTAATGATTGTGGCCTTCATGGCTTCGTGTGACAAGGAACCGACTATGATCGGAAAGTGGAAAGCCGAGGATATCAAGGAAGAGACCAAGAACAATGAACTTGAGAAAGCATCCTTGATTTACTCCATGGACCTCCTGGAGGACAGTTCTATGGTTTTGGATTTAAAGGCTACAATAGATGGCACCTCTATAGATGAAGGGAAGAAAATGACGATGCACTTCCCCATGAACTCAGGATTTATGGGTAAATGGACCGCTGATGAAACTACCCTCAAATGGATACCCACCGATTCTACGAGATATTTCTCAATCGATAAGGACAGCATGAAAATCACTTTCGACGACCCGGCCATGGAGGCTTTCGCCGATAAAATCATCAAGTCGACTGTCGAGAATTTAGAGAAGGAACAGGGTAAGGAGTTCCTCGGTGAACTGAACACCACTTGGAACTATAAATTCGAAGGTGACAAGCTGACGCTTATGTCGGATAAAGACACCATCAACTTCGTACGCCAGAGCGAGAAGAAGTAAACCCATCGCATGAGAAATCACGCATCATCCGTCATCACCGCCGTCGTGCTCGTGATGCTCGCAGGACTCACTTCCTGTGGCTCACGGCAGGCGGTGAGGACGGATTTTCCCTTTAAATTCAACGACAACAACCCACACCAGCTCGCTGCCGCACAGAAATATGGCATCGAGCCACTCGAGAATCGCTCGCAGCTATCTTCCGTAACGAGAAAACTCAAGCATATCGAGGATTGCGAATATTACGCCATCGACCCGCTCACACATTCCGTTCCGTATCTCACCAAAGATGCCGCCAAATTGTTGAAGGACATCGGAAAGGGGTTCAAAAAGGCGCTCAGGAAACACAAGATGGGCGAGTATAAAATCATCGTCACATCGGTGCTACGTACCAAGGAGGATGTCAGGAAACTGATGAAGGTGAACAGCAATGCCGTCCCCAACTCCGCGCATTGCCATGCCACCACGTTCGACATCACATACCGCCGATATAAACACCTCAGTGGGAAGGAGAACAACGCCAGCCAGATGAAGTACTTGCTCGGTGAGGTCGTGGCAAAACTCAGGGAGAAAGGGCGGTGCTATGTGAGATATGAGACTCAGCAAACTTGCCTGCATATCACTGTCTCTAAATAACCATCACGTATGAAACTGATTGTCAGACTTCTTTTGTGCCTCCTCTGCATATTGAGCGCTGAGGATATTTATGCCGCCACACAGGCCACACCTGCCTACCGCGTCGACTATATCGACGAGACCATCCTGCTCAGGAAGGACACTACCGTCGTGGTAGTCAACCTCGACTTGGAATGGCCGAAAAGACTCTGCGGGTCGCAGATGCCTGTTCTGCAGACCTATCTCTGCAAGCAGGTATTCGGAAGCAAGGCAAGCACGATGGAGGAGGGGAAAAAAGAGTTTCTTGAAAGTTTGGGGCAAAGGCTGGAGATGATGCCCGATGACCCTCATCTCTATAAATGCTTCTTGTATGTCAAACTGAAAGAGTTGGCTTGGGAGCGCGACAACTGGATTTCATTCAGGCTGGTCATCGTGGGAAGGGATGCCAAGAATCCTCAGTTCGTGCCTGTCAAATCGCTCCTCTTCACCTATGACATCGTGAGAGAGAAAGTGCTCACCACCGACGACTTAATCAAGTCGAGCAATCAAATTGGTGGCTTGGACCATGATTACACGCTCGATGTTTTCGACGAGTATTATCCTTCTATCGAACAGTCGGCGGAGGGGTGGAAACTGCCCGACCAGACCTGTCTGCTGACCAGCGACCTGGGCGTGGCTTTCAACCTTACCGGAACCGATGCCGGTGATGGAATGGAATATCTGATTGTCGTCCCCAACGGTTCTGCAAGAGAACTACTCACACGTTCCGCAAAGAAAATGATGGATACGCCTGCGCGCGACAGATGGAAGGAATTCAGAAAAAGAAAAGACTTGGATTTCAAGGCCGACAGTACTGCGGCCGACAATGATATGACCTTTCCCATGCCCGACGTCATGCCGCAGTTCAGGGGGGGCGAGAAGCACTATTCCGAATACCTGTCGCAGGAGGTGAAATTCCCCGTTTATGAGTCATTGCTGCAGCTCGAAGGGAAAGCGCTCGTCTCATTCATCGTCGATAAGACGGGGAAAGTGCATTCCCCGTCTGTCGTCATGCCTTCCTCGCCGGGATTCGACAGGGAGGCGGTCAGGGTGGTCATGGCCATGCCAAACTGGATTCCTGCCACACGCGGCGGTGAACCGGTCGACATGAGAATGACCATTCCCGTAAAATTCATCCTGAAAAGAGAATAGACAAACATACGTAACTCAACCCAAGACATGGCATCCTATTATATTGTGAGAAACGGGCGCGACTATGGCCCCTACGACATCCATACCGTACTGACCTATACAGAGGAGGGCTCGGTGGTCGCCAACGACGTGGTATGCGACGTGAATACCGGCGAGGTGTCCACTGTGCGTGAAGTCCTCAAAAGAGCCGGACTCAGACCGAAGGTGGCGCACGGTGGGTCCATAGGCTCGCAGTTGCACAAAATAGGAAGCGACCTCATCCTGCCTAAGGAGAGCTTCTCCACACGCGAACTGTTCAGCGACAAGCGACTGCTGCTGCTCGCCATCGTGGGGCTCGCGCCAACGCTTGTCTTGCTCATTCCCATGCCCGAGATTGCCGTGTTCTATGTCATCGCACTCTATTTCTCGTGCATTTGGGGACTTTTCTTCTATTATTTCTTCAAAACGCCACAGGTGACGCTGCGCACCACCATTACCCTCTTCTTCCTCACCCAGATTTTCGTCTTCATCGTGTGGGACCTCTTCGGGCTCGTGCGCTTCAATCCCTTCTATGCGCTGGTCAACACGCCGTTCCCCATCGACTTGCTGGGCTTTGTCTTCGGTGTCGGACTGTCGGAGGAGTTGGGCAAGATGATACCGCTCATCATCATCTGCCGGAGGGCAAAGGAGCCGGTGCTGCCACGCACATTGGTCTACTATGGTCTGATGTCGGGCATCGCTTTCGGTGTCTTCGAGGGGGTGCAGTATCAGGTGCTTGAGAATGTGAAGCTCGACTACACGTCGGCGTTCTATGCCA
Source organism: uncultured Prevotellaceae bacterium (assembly GCA_946184125.1). Classification (GTDB taxonomy): domain Bacteria; phylum Bacteroidota; class Bacteroidia; order Bacteroidales; family Bacteroidaceae; genus Prevotella. Next base: position 882 of record CAMHEL010000032.1, on the reverse strand, counting down.
ACATCGCCCGTCTGACCAGTCTGCCATTCCTCCATGCCATCTGGTGTGCCATCGCAGGTTATTTCATCGCCTATGCCCATCTCTATCCACGCTACCGCCGTTCGCTCTATCTGTTGGCCTTGTTTATCCCGGCTATCCTGCACGGCCTCTACGACACCTTCTGCCAGAGTAGCACGGTGATTGCCGTCCTCATTTCCCTCGTGGGCGTATTCCTGCTAATGGCATACCTCAAACGAAGCACCGACTACCGCTCGAGGCTGAGAAACTGAGCTTTTACCTGGCACCCTACCAGTGAGTTCGAAAGAAATCCATTTCGAAAGCCATCAGTCAATCAAGGGGACAGGTTTTTGATGGAATTTGAGAATTCCGTCAAGACCCTGTCCCCTTGATTGGCCCTTGTTTGCCCTCGTTGAATAATCTAATGACACCCAAAATCGCCGTTTTTTCTGGCCATCTTTGACGGGTAGATTATTTTTCGGAGACACCATGCATGGTGTCTCTACACGATGAGTTCGAAAGGATAATCTTTGTCGTGCTCGGAGATCACGACCTCCTACGATTACCTTGGATTTCATTTGCCTTCGAATCCAACGAACATACTTCCGCATCCAACTACTTTCGAAAACAATCCCTCCATAGCAACGGCGCCCCAACGGGGCAACCTGCTCTCAGCCCAGGGCAACGCCCTGGGTTTTTAATCCGTGCACATTCATTCGCCCTGAAGGGGCAAAAGCTTTATAATCAGTTGATTATTCCTATTTGCTATTGTTTTTAGAAATCCCTTTTGTCCGAATTTATTCTTAGGTCATCTTGCTTGTCAAATGCCAATGAAAAATGAGAGATAATAGCACGAATGTGTAGCGGTCTTAGACGAGCTAAGAC
>CAMHEL010000031.1 GCA_946184125.1 uncultured Prevotellaceae bacterium | reverse complement strand
CCATCAGGTTGTCGGGGAACTCGAAGGAGCGGTTCTGCACCATCTCGGCATAGAGTCCGCCATCTGCGCCGAAGTTGATGTCCTCGAAGAAGATGCCGTACATTGTCGGTTGAATGACAGCCCCGGGCTTGTTGGCCTGCACGGTGAGTTGGCGCTGGGCGGCAGCTGGGGCAAAGGATACTGCCGCCAGTAGCAAGGCGGCGAAAAGCTTTGTTCTTTTCATCATTGCGTTTTAGGTTTTTTTTGATTGATTAATGGTAGAATGGTTTTGGTTGTTCATTTCAAAGGTTTGAGCGATAGCGACAGTTTCTTGTCGCCATAAAGCACCCGGTAGGGTTTGAGAGCCTCGGCATTGCCGCTCCATGAGTCGACACCTCCCACGCCGGTATGCTCAGCATCGAGGAAGAGGTTAGTGAACGTGGAGCGTGGCACCTGTGGTGCGTGGCGCTGCTCTTTGTCATCGCCGTCGTCGAGGTCAGCAATGTTGTAGTGCAGTGCCGAGGCATAGAATGGACAGCAGCTGCTGACGGCGAGTCCGCTGCCGTCGGCTGTGGTCTGCCGCCACCACCTCATGTCACTCTTGGTGCCGGTCTCCTGTGGTCTGACATAAGGATAGAACTGCTCGTCGGCAGTCTGCTTGTAGTGCCCCAAGAGCTGCGAGAATTTCCTGTCGGCATAGTTCTCCACGGGTCCTCGCCCGAAGTACTCGCTGCGGTCCATCTGATAGGGGAGCTGCACGATGATGCCGAAGCGCATCATGTTGCTCACCTTGGCGTCGGGGGTGGTTTTCAGCTCCTGTCCCACCTGCATCTCCCCGTCGGCGGCGAGGGTGTAGGTCATGGTGAGTGTGGCCTTCACGTCGGGCATGTCGTAGGTGGCTGTCACGCGGCAGTTTTTCTTGTCGTAGCCGAGGCTGGTGAGTAGCCTGGCGGGGTTGCGCCATACGGCATATTTGCGGTGTATCTGCGCTCCCATGTCGTTGTCGGTGGGTGCCCTCCAGAAATTGGGCAGGATGGTACCTCCCTCGGCGAGCTGCTGCCGGCCGTCGACCACCCACTGGCGGATGAGGCCCGTGGTGTTGTCGAAGACGATGCTGAAGCGCTCATTGCCCACGGTGAGTGTGCCGCCCTTCTTGTCGTTCTTGGCCTTCAGTTTCACCTTTTTGTTGCCGGTGGTCTGGGCTGTGTCTTCGCACTTGCCCTCACAGCATTTGCCCTGCATCACGAACTGGTTGTAGGCCACCATTTGTCCGGCATCCATCAGCGGTTCGGCTTTCTTGAGTTTGAAGAAGACATTGAGGCAGGATTTGGGTGTGAGCTGGCTCTTGTCGAGCGACAGGTTGTATACTGCACTTTGCTGGGGTTTGATGCTGAGGTTGTCCACCTGTCCTTTCTGTGCCACGTTGCCATTTCCGTCGATGACCTGCCACTCCATCCTCACGTTAGCCAGGTCGCGGAAGAAGTTCTCGTTGCGCACGCTCAGTTTGGTGAAGTCGCCGTCGACAGTCTCCGCCCAAATGTTCTGGTAGTAATATCCCACCTCATACATGTGCGGATTGGGCACGCGGTCGGGGCTGATGAGTCCGTTGCAGTTGAAGTTGTTGTCGCTTGCATCGTAGGAGTTGTAGTCGCCACCATATTTATAGATGTCACGTCCCTGAGCGTCTTTCCCGTGCAGGGCCTGGTCGACGAAGTCCCAGATGAATCCTCCCTGGTATTTGGGATATTTCCTCACGAGGTCCCAGTATTCCTTGAATCCTCCGCACGAGTTGCCCATGGCATGGCTGTACTCGCACTGTATGAGAGGTTTCTGGTCCTCGGGTCGGTTGCTGGCCGCATAGCGCTCGCACCACTCCTGGCTGGCATACATGGGGCATCTGATGTCGGTGTTGGGTCCTCCTCCCGCTTGTTCCCAGTGTATGGGCCGGCTCAGGTCCTGGCTCTTTATCCACTGGTATGCTGCGGTGAAGTTGGGTCCGTTGACGGTCTCGTTGCCCAGCGACCAGATGATGACGCTTGGGTGGTTGAAGTTGACAGCCACGTTGTGCTGGTTGCGCTCGAGGATTTGCTTGGCGAACTGCGGTTTCTTCGCCTCGGAGTCGTCTCTGTAGCCAAAGCCGTGCGACTCCTGGTTGGCCTCGGCGCAGAGGTAGATGCCATACTCGTCGCAGAGGTCATACCACACGGGGTCGTCGGGATAGTGGCAGGTGCGCACGGCGTTGATGTTGAATTGCTTCATAATCTTTATGTCCTCTATCATGCGCTCGCGGCTCACCACATAGCCGCCGTCGGGGTCGAGTTCGTGGCGGTCGGCTCCCTTGATGAAGATGGGCTGTCCGTTGACGAGCAGTTGTGCGTTCTTGATTTCCACCTTGCGGAATCCGACGCGCTGTGTGACGACATCGTAGGCCACGGGTCGCTTTCCGGTGCTGGTGGGGCACACGAGCAGGGTGTAGAGGTAGGGGGTCTCGGCGGTCCACTTACGAGGCTGCGGCACATCCATCACCGCCTCGGTCTTTCCATTGTCGGCCGCCACGGTCTTGCTGGCCACCGTGTTGCCCTTGTCGTCGAGCAGCGTCAGTGCAATATTGCATTTTCCTGCCACGTCGAGGCTCACGTTGAGCCGTCCGTCGGTGTAGTTGTTGATCAGGTCAGGCGTGATGCGGATGTCGTTGACATGCACCCCCTTGTCGCGGGCATAGAGGTAGCAGTCGCGTGCCACTCCCGAGAGGCGCCAGAAGTCCTGGTCCTCGCAGTAGGAGCCGTCGCACCACCTGAAGGTCTGGAAGGCGATGAGGTTGTCGCCTTTCTTCAAGAATGGCGTGAGGTCGAATTCTGCTGCCATTTTGCTGTCCTCGGTATATCCCACGAATTGTCCGTTGACCCAGAGATACATGTTTGAGGTGACGGAGCCGAAGTGTGCCACCACCTGTTTCTTCTCCCATGCGTCGGGCAGTGTGACGATGCGCCTGTAGCTGCCCACATGGTTGTCACGGGTGGGCACCTCGGGCGGGTTGTTGTTGAAATGTCCTCTCCATCCGAATCCGATGTTGACATAGATGGGGTCGCCATAGCCATTGAGTTCCCACAATCCCGGTATGAGCATCGTGCCCCACTGGGCGTCGTTGTAGTCGGGTGCGAAGAAGTCGGTGGGGCGCTGGTCGGCATGCTCCACCCAGCGGAATTTCCATTTCCCCTCGAGCGAGAGGTAGTTGGCAGAGGCATTCATGTCGCCCGCGCTGGCCTCAGCGGCGTCTTTGTAGGCGAAGAAGTTGGTGTGTGGGGTGAAACGGTTGATTTCGTTCACCTGCATGTCGTGCCACTCGGTGAACGAGGGCACGTTGTCGGCCATGGCAGCAAGCAGCGGCATGGCACAAAGGGCTGTTGTCAGAAGTGTTTTTCTCATATCTGTAGTAGTGTTCAGTTGTGTGGTTGGTGTCACCATTTATCGGGGGTTTTGGCGCCATCGGCCCACCGGTGGTCTTTCGGGAAGGGTTGTCCGTTCCATGCCTTCACCTGTGTCCAGGGCTCCGGCTCAGCAGTCCAGAAGGGGTGGTCGGCGGGGAGTCCCAGTGGTGCGAAGGCCACCGAGGTGATGTAGAGGCTGCCGTTGTTTGTGTACCAGTCGGCCGTGGCGGGCTGTGAGCCGCAGAAGCCGATGGTGAGGTAGCCGCCGCTGTTGTAGTTGTCCATCACGTCATACATGCGGTGCATCACCTTGGTAAGAGCGGCACGCACCTGACCGTTGCTCAGTTCCTCGGGGAGGGTCTGGTACCAGGCCATCAGCGCCAGCGGCTGCATGGCGGCAAGGCGGTAAGGGGTGCTGCGCCCGATGACGGGGAAGGTGCCCTCCGGGGAGATGAAGCGCTCGAGCACGACGGCGAACTTCTGTGCCCTCCGCAGCGCCCGGTCGTAGTATTTCTTGTAGTCGATGCGGGTATTGGCCTTGGCGTCGACCATCGCCTGCAGGGTCTCGAGATACATGGCATGGAAGACATAGCTGCTGTAGTAGTCGAAAGCGAAGACGGGACCGTCGGCATACCAGCCGTCGCCCACATACCACTCCTCCACCTTTCGGCAGGCGGTGTTGACCCTGAACTCGTCATAACCGGCTCCGGCCTTGGCCATGAAACTCTCGATGACCGACGAGAAGAGGAACCAGTTGGTGTAGGGCGGGTCGACCCGCCGCAGACCGGTGAACTCTTTGATGTATCGCTGCTTGGTCACCTCGTCGAGGGGCACCCACAGGGCATCGTAGGCTCTGAGGAAACTCTCTGCCACATAGGCGGCATCGACGAGTGCCTGTCCGGCCCCCGACCACAGGAGGTAGTCGGGCGATGCGGGGTCAACGGCATTTCGGTAGCTGGCCAGAGCCCATTCACGCAGCTGACGGCGCTTGACGCCCTCTGCGCTGTCGTCATCGGGCAGTGCGAGCCAGGGTGCTATGCCAGCCATCAGCCGTCCGAAGGTTTCCATATACACCACCTTGCGGTTTCGGTTGTCGAAACTGGGACTGAACTCGGTCTGCATGTTTTTCTGGAGTTCGCCACGGGCCATGTTCTCAAGTACGGGGCGTGCCATCTTGTAGGCTTCCGATACCCAGTACTCACGGTCGCTGACGGGTGCTTTCTTGCTCTTGCCTGCGCTGTATGCTGCGGCAGGCAACACGAAAAGGACTGCTGTCAGCAGCAGCCACATATTCATCTTTCTCATGCGCTTGTATTTATGCTTGTCAATGTAGGTTCTGGCTTTTGCGTTCAAATATACGAACATTTATTGATTCCACCAAGAATTGTCTTTATTATTTTTGTTTTCAAAGTTTTTATTTACCTTTGCGCATAAAATCACCACATCATGCGTAATTTTTTCTTACTTCTCGTCTGCACGGCACTGATGGCATCGTGCACCCACAAGAACGGTGGCGATGACGCTGCGGTGGAGCCTCCCGAGCGTTTCGTCGCTGAGGTGCTGCTGCGCACGACACCGGTGAAGAACCAGGGGTCGAGCAACCTTTGCTGGGTTTACGCCATGCTGGCCACCATCGAGACCGAGCACATCATGCAGGGCGACTCCATCGACCTGTCGCCGGCATACCTGGCATGGCACATGCTGGCCGGCGAGGCCCACCGGCGCTACACCAATGGCCACGCACATCCTCTCGCCCTGCGGGGCATGATGCCCATGACGCTGCAACTTCTCGAGGAGCACGGAGCCATGCCCTTCACCTCCTTCCGTCCGCGCGAGGAGGTGGACTACCGCGGCCTTCTGCTCCAGCTCCAGCGAGTGGCCGACCAGTGTCGCGCTCACCGGTCGGGTTTCATGTCGCTCGACGAAGCCGTCGGCAACACGCTCGACAGTGCGTTGGGCGAGCCGCCCTCATGGGTCTTCATGCTCGGATGCCAGTATACGCCGAGGGAGTTCGCACACAGCATCTGCGGGCGGCGTGAGTACATGGCGCTGACGAGTTTCTCACACCATCCCTTCTGGCAGCCTTTTGTACTCGAGGTGCCCGACAACTACGGCCGCGACATGTTTCTTAATGTGCCGCTCGACACCCTGATGGCCCGCATCGAGCGCTCACTCCGTTCGGGGCATCCCGTCTGCTGGGAGGGCGACATCACGGAGCCTGGCTTCAGCCACCACCGCGGCGTGGCGCGCCTCGAAGCGGGGCATGCCCCTGTGACACAGCAGAGCCGCCAGCGCGACTTCGAGAGCGGCGGCACGACCGACGACCACTGCATGGCCATGGTGGGCATCGCCCACGACAAGGCGGGGCGGCGCTTCTACATCTGCAAAAACTCGTGGGGGAAAAATGTCTATGGGGGGTACGTGTTCGTCGACGAGGACTATGTGAGGGCGAAGACCATCGCAGTGATGATGCCGGCGCAGCAGCAACCGCCCCTCCACGCCACTGCCGTTACGCTTCAATAGGCTTTCTTGTCGGGGATGACGAGGGTGATGGCGGTAAGAAGGATAATCTTGATGTCGAGCCAGAAAGTCCAGTTCTCTATATACCAGATGTCTTTCTTGATGCGCTCTTCCATCTCCCACACCTCTTTGGTCTCGCCGCGGCATCCAGTCACCTGTGCCCATCCGGTGATGCCTGGCAGGCTGAAATGGCGCACCATGTACTTGTCGATAATCTCGCTGTACTGCTCGGTATGTGCCAGCATGTGCGGTCGTGGGCCCACGATACTCATGTCGCCCTTCAGCACGTTGAAGAACTGCGGGAACTCATCGATGTTCAGTTTCCGAATCAGTTCGCCGAAGGGGAATTTCCTTGGGTCGTCCTTGGTGGCCTGCACCAGGTCTGCGTCTTTGTTGACGTGCATGGAGCGGAACTTCAGGCATGTGAAGGTCTTCCCGTTGAGTCCTGTTCGTGCCTGTTTGAAGAAGATGGGGCCGGGGCTCTGACGCTTGATGAAGAAGGCGATGATGGGAATGAAGGGCAGCATGACCAGGCAGACGATGGAACTCACCACGATGTCGAACAGCCGCTTGATGAACATGTTGAAGGGTTGCGACAGCGGCTCATGATGGTTGGTGAACACCGTGGTCTCGCCGAGCTGCTCGGGCTGGAGGTTGAGAAGGAAGTTGCCCGACATGCGCGGCACATAGTAGAAGTGGACGATGTTCTTGTCGCAGAAGCGCATGAGGTGCATGATTTCCTGGTTCTCGTCATGTGAGAGGCTGCAGAACAGTTCGTCGATGCTCGCGAGGTCTATTTCGCCAGCGGCCAGCGGCTCACTCTCCTTGGCTGTGATGGAGCATTTCTCCGTGAGGCGGTTAAGGTCGCTGATGGTGCCCAGACGGCGGATGGCCGTGGGGCAGTTTTCTATCTCTTCGTCGGCAAAATATCCCCACACCCTGTAACCCGTCGAGGAGTCGGAGATGAGGTTCCGGTAGAGCATCAGTATGGCGGGGTCGCTGCCCACGAAGACGACGCTGCGCGTATTGCGTCCCATCTGCCTCAAGATTTGGATGACCTGCCGCTCGATGATTCGCACCAGGAGGATGAGGGCTTCTTCCGTGACGAGGAAAAGTCCCATGAACTTGAACATGCCTCCGCTCTCGCCAAGCAATCGCAGTGAGCCGAACATCACGGCTACCTGTAGTACGCAGAGCTTCGTCACGCTGAGCACCACGGTGTCGAGGTTCACACGCCGGTGATGGATGATGGAACCGACCACGAAATGGGCTATCACCATGCCGAAATTGGCCATCAGCCACACCTCACGTGGCTCGGCACGGAAATAGAGCGGATAATAGTAGATATGCAGCTCATAAAAGTAGTGGGACGCCACGTACAGGAGGACATTCATGATGATGAAGTCCAGCACCACTACACCAGCCTTGATGATGCCATTACCCGAAGAATATTTCTTTGCAGCCATCGATTGTTTTCATTTCCAATGCGCAAATTTAGTTATTTTTCTGCAATTGATGCACTTCAAACAGCAAAAAACGGTTGGAAATACGCTCAATTTGCCTTTTTATACTCTCCGAATGCCATTGTCGAGCCTGTTATATCATGGAAACATACTGAAAAGCGAAAAGGATGGCGCCAGGGCAGGCTACTGCTTGCCAGGGTAGATGGCCTGCGACCATGAGGTGGACGCCCACTGGGCGCTAAGATTGTTGGTGCTCAACTGCGAGGTGTTGACTCCCGAGAAATGGTTGATTTGGTAGTATCCGCCATAGGCCGAAAAATACCTGTCGGTGCTGGCTTTATGGGGCACGGCACGCGACAACTGGGCATGGAACCGGGTGAGCAGCACGCTGTCGGAGCAGAGATGGGTGTAAAGGTCGCCCAAGTCGTAGAACAGAGATGGTGTGAAGCCGTCGAGCTGCTGCACCGCCCTCAGGCCGTATCCTTGACTGGAGGGTGTCATGGCTCCTGAGGCACCGATGGCACGGGCGATGTCGGCAAGGGCGGACAACTCCTGACAGTCAATCACCGCAACGGTGCCGCAGGGCACTTTGTACGACTGATAGAAGCGGAGGAATGTGTCGCAGAGCCCATCGAAGTCGGGACGGCCGACAAGATAGCGGAAACACTCATGGTAAGGGAAGCCGTAGGCCATAATCTCCGTGGCGCAGCCCACCACATAGTCGGTCACCTCACGCAACTCGTATGCCACCTCCACTGACGACATATAGCAGTCGTCGAAGAGCAAATAGTCAAAATGCAGCCCCGAAAGCCGGATGCCCTCTGCCAAAGCGGGTATCTCAATCTGGGTGTCGGCGGTGAGGCCCCCAAACCAGCGGGTCAGCGGGACATTCCCCCGCTGCAGGCGCGGTGTCGGCAGGGAATAGGTGGCTCCGGCGGGAAGCCACGCCATACCATGGCCGCCCAAAATCATGGCATAGTGATGGGCGGGGAAATGCTTCTCGGTCCAAGCGAGCAATTTGGTCACATTAGAGGGAGCGGTGAAACTGATGTTTTCGAAGACATCAAGGGTGTCGCGGACGCAGGTCCCCTCACCGGCCTTCAGTTCGACGAGAAGAGCCCGCGAGGGACTGCTGGCGATGCACACCAGCACACGGCTGTCGGACAGCACCCCTTCGGCGATGGCCTCCGACATATCGTCGAGGTTCTCATCAAAAAAGGTCTTCAGGTTGGTCGACCAAGGCATCAGCACCACAATGGTCTGACCCACCACACGAGATGAGGGGCTTTCCTTGTCATGGCAGCCGGCAAGCAGCAAAAGCACAGCACACCAACAGCCACAAACCATTAGTCTTGACTTCATATCCATGCGCTTGCAAATGTAAGCATTTTTGGCGACTCCACCAAATGTGATGGACAAAGCAAAGAAAAATGTCATTCCTCTTTGCTTTGTCTTCGGCTTTCACTACCTTTGCAGAGAATAGATAAGCGCCACTGCGCAAGACCATCAAAATTCGCTCATTCGTGATAGAAACAACCCCGAAAGCAAAGATAATTCGCTAATTCTCTAATTCGTGATAAAAAATTCCCGAAAGCAAAGACAGACGAACTATGGGCATGGGAAAAGGTTTTCTCCGAAATAAGGCTACAAATAAGACCTAAAAATTGACTTCAATATAAAATTTCAAAAATGAAACGGACTTTTCTTTTTGCCATGGTCCTTCTGCTGGCCACTCTCCTTCACGCCCAGGGCGTCAAGCCCCTGCCCACCCTTCATGTAGAGGGCCGCTGGCTCGCCGACACCCACGGCAACCACGTGGTGCTCCATGGCGTGATGGACACCCCCAACGCCTGGTTCAACGGTGGACGCTGGGGATGGAGTTACGATGACAATGGCCGTAACCGATGCATCAACTATTTCGAAAAACTTTTCACGGGTCTTGAGAAAGCCAAATGCGACGTCTTCCGCCTGCACCTCGACCCCGCATGGACCAACGACCCCAACAAACAGAGCGACGGCAAGGAAGGCGGCGAGGCCGACATCTCGCGCTTCAGTCCTTCACGACTGAGAAACTACCTGAGGACCCTCTATTTCCCTCTCGCCAAGAAAGCCATGAACCATGGCATGTATGTCGTGGTGCGCCCCCCGGGCGTCTGCCCTGGCAACCTGAAGGTGGGCGACTACTACCAAGACTACCTGATGACCGTGTGGGACATCTTCACCCAAAACGACTCCGTACGCAAATACAGCGGACAAATCAGCATCGAACTTGCCAACGAGCCCGTCGCACTCAAAAACGCTAACGGACAGGATGATGCGGCGGCACTCCACGACTATTTTCAACCCATCGTCGACAAGATTCGCGCCAACGGCTTCACGGGCATCATCTGGGCACCGGGCACTGGCTGGCAAGCCAACTACACCAGCTACGCCTCACACCCCATCGAGGGATACAACATAGGATATGCCGTCCACGACTACTGCGGATGGTATGGATGCAGCGACAACACACCCGACCCCAACAACAAAATCAAGCAGTTTCTCAAACAAGTGCCAGTGGTGGAAACGGCGCCCATCATCATCACCGAGGTGGACTGGAGCCCGGAGAAGCCCGGTGAGGGGCATTACAACGAGCACGGAGAATGGGTGACAGCCAACTACGGCACATGGGCCACCGGCTCCACATCGAAATGGGGAAAGGCATACAAAGCATTGCTCGACCATTTCGGCAACATCTCCATGACGCTCTCGGGCACCAGTTGCCTGCTCGATGTCGACCAACTGCTGAAGGACGGCAGTGTCGTGCCAGCCTTCGGAGGAGAGCCTGAAGCCTGTGGCAAAGCTTGCATGGACTGGTATGCGGAATACTATAACACCGACTGGGCCCACGCCGACTTCAAACAGGTGTCTGTCAGCGACCTGGGCAACGGGAAATACAAGAACCCCGTCGTCTTCGCCGACTTCCCCGACCCCGATGTCATCCGAGTGGGCGACACCTACTACATGGTGTCGACCACCATGCACCACTTCCCAGGAGCAACCATCCTCAAATCGAAAGACCTCGTCAACTGGCTGTACTGCGCACAGCCGCTCACACAACTGTCGGCCTCCGACCGCTACAGTCTGCTCAACAACCAGAATGCCTACGCTGCTGGCATGTGGGCATGTGCCATGACCTATCACGACGGCAAATTCCATATCCTCATCAATGGCAACGACACCGGAGGATGGCTCCTCACCGCCACCGACCCTGAAGGGAAATGGGAGCAGAAACCACTCTCACGCATCTACTACGACCCCGGCATGCTCTTCGACAACGGGAAAGTATATGTCGCTTGCGGAAACACTGAAATAAAAATGTGCGAGCTCGACGAGGACTTCAACTACGTGAGGGAACAGACGGTGTTCAAAGCCTCTTCGATGCTCGAGGGATGCCACCTCTACAAAATCGGCGACTACTACTACATCTACGCCACCTACGGCGGATGGCCCTCCGGACAGACCGTCCTTCGCTCCAAAAACATCTTCGGACCCTACGAGGAGAGAATGCTGGTGGAGAAAGTCATCAACGGGAAGCCTAACACAGTGCACCAGGGAGCCCTCTTCGACACACCTTCCGGCCAGTGGTGGACCATCATGCAGGAAGATTTAGGAGCATTAGGCCGAATGCCCAATCTGCAACCCGTGGTGTGGGAAGACGGATGGCCCGTCGTGGGAAACAAAGGCGTCCCCTACTCCACCTATGCGAAACCCGACACAGGCCCCGCCCAGCAGGCCTGTCCACTTCCCACCAACGACAACTTCCGCTCATACCCGCTCGGCATGCAGTGGCAATGGAACCACAACCCCGACGACGGTGCATGGTCGCTCTTCGAAAGACCGGGATGGCTGAGGCTCCACACCTCGGACAAGGCACAGCGGCTGACCCAAGCACGCAACATGCTCACACAGCGCATCTTCGCCTTCAACGACCATGCCTCGACGGGCACCATACGTCTTGACGTTTCCAACCTACAAGAGGGCAACATCGCCGGCATCTGCATCCTCCAAGACCCATATGCCATGCTCGGCGTGCAAGTGAAAGACGGACAGCGGCAACTCATCTGGAGACAGGACACGCTACGCACCGACAACAACTTCAAACCCGCACAGCAAACCCGCACCATCGACATCGACAGCGTGGTGTACCTAAGGGCTTCCATCAACTACAGCAACAGCAAGACACAGTTCTACTACTCACTCGACAACAAGACCTACACTGCCATCGGCAGCCAAACCACCTTAGGGTTCAACCTCACCGTCTTCGTTGGCGCACGCTTCGGACTGTTCTGCTATGCCACCACCGACAATGAGGGATATGCCGACTTCGACTGGTTCAGCACGGAGAGCACCTATGAAGAGGCGCTGTTCTACCCGGAAACCTTCGCCGGTTTCAGTGCCGACATGCTCACCGCCGAACAACTTGCCCTGGAGAAAGACGAGATGGAGATCATGGTGGGCAACAGCACACCCATTCGCCTCAACGCCACCTACCGCGACGGACATACCGAGAACGTGGCGGCAAAGGCCAAATACACCACGACAGACGACAATATCGTTGCCATCCAGAACGGACAGGTACGCGGCATGGCAGAGGGAACAGCACAGGTCACCGCCACTTATACCGACCCTATGGGCAATGCCTTGGAGGCATCGTTCAACGTACGCTCCACCTTCTTCCCCTTCGGAGCAGAACATATCAACACCTCACTCTTCGCACAGGGTACCTACGACGAGAAGACACACACCTTCAAGCCAGGGCAGTGGGGACAGATGGGCTGGGAATACCCCGATGGAGCCGACATGTCGGGATACAAATACCTCGTCATCAACCTCAAGAAGAGCCAGAACTGCGACGCGCACCTCAACATCTTCACCACCAACAGCATCTGGGGCGATGGCTATGAGACACCAGGCTTCGGCTCCAACAAGCGCATCATCGTCAACCTGCAAAACGCGAAATACACGTCAGGAGGTAAGAAAGGACAACCGCTCGACACGAAAAACATCCATATCGTCTGCTTCTGGGCCAACGGCAACGGCACCATCGTGGTCGATAACATGTACCTGACCAACAACAGCGACTACTCGCCGGAAGGTTCTACGGCCATCGCCGACATCGCCGACGCCGACCACAGCACAACCAATGTCTATACGCTGACCGGCATCCTGCTGCGACGCAACGTTCAACGGTCACAGGCCCTGCAAGGACTTCCCGCCGGCATCTACGTGATGGACAACAAGAAAATTAAGAATTAGGAATGAGGAATTAGGAATGAGGAATGGGGAATTAGGAATACCGTTTCTTAAGTTTTAGCTCTTCCTGTTTTCGTTTTCCGTATGCTGCGGTTTCGCCGCAGCAAACAGCCATGAGCCCTCAAAACTAATGTCTAAACTCCCAAACTCCTAAACTCCCTCAAAAACTTCTAAACTCTCTTATTTCCCCAAGAGCCTGTAATACTCAGCTGCTCCGAGGAGGAAACACCCTGTGCCATAGTCCTCGAAGTCGGGGACACGTGTATAGGTCACAGGTTGCCCTGCCGAGGGGTCTTTTCCTGTGCCCTGCACGAAGCCCAGGAAGCCGTCGGGATGCACACAGTCGCGCACCATGGCCTGCCAAGCCCTGTCGCATGCTCCCTGGTATTTCTTGGCCTTGAGGATTTTGTGGTTGATGCCCCAGCTCATGCCATAGAGGAAGAGCGCGGTGCCTGTGAGTTCCTTGCCTCCGTAGGTGACGGGCGAGACGAGCGAGGGGTTCCACAGCCCGTCTTCGCGCTGGCATTTCAGCAATGCCTCGCTCATGAGGATAAAGTCGCGGCGGAGCTGTTTGTAGTATTTGTCGCGTGGGCCGAGGTCGGCCATCACCTTGACGAGGGCTGCATACACCCATCCGCTCCCCCGGCTCCAGTAGCAGTTCTGCCCGTCGCTCTCCTTGTAGGGCGGCACATAGTCGGCATCGCGCCACCACAGGCCCTCGGCGATGTTGAAGAGGCCTCCGCCGCAGGTGTCACGGCTCCATGTATACATCCCCATGGCATAGTCGATATACCTCCGGTCGGCGGTCACTCTGTACATCTTGCTATAGACAGGCATGGCCATCTGTATGGCGTCAATCCACGTCCAGTGGCCGTAGTTGCCCGTTGCCATCTGGTGCTCCAGGTTCTCGCGCACATGGGTGATCATACGCTCGTCGTGAGTCATCATGTAACGGTCGAGGTAGGTCTGCTCGCAGCACTGGTCGTCGGCATGGACGGTAGTGATGCCGTTGCGTGCGGTCCATTTATGGTAGTTGGCCCAGCGGTCGGTGTAGTCGATGTATTTCTGGTCGGGGTCAATCTCATAGAGTGCCATGAGTCCCTCGTAATACACCGCCCTGGTCCATAGGCTGCTCGGACGGATGCGCCCCACATTGGTGTCGAGGGTGGGGTCGGCATATTTTGCCATGAAATAGTTGTTGACTTTCTGGGCTGTGGCCAGCACGTCGGCCTGGGTGGCGGTCTGCGCGTGCATGCTCGTGGCGACAAGGGCCAGCAGCACGACAATAAGGTTTTTCTTCATGAGATTTGTCTGTTGTTAGTTGTTAGTTGCAAGTTGTTTGTTTTCAGATGTTATTCATGCCGTGTTGAGGAGCAAGTCCCAAACGGCGACGATATGGCAGATAGAACCGGCGAGGACGAAGAAGTGGAAGACGCTGTGCATATAGCGCCGGCGGTTGAAGCTGTAGAAGACGGCGCCGGTGATGTAGCACACCCCCTCGGCGATAATCCATACCACGGCAGCGGTGCTCACGTTATGGATGAGTGGCTTGAATGCCACGAGGACACTCAGGCCCATGAGCACGAAACACGCTGTCTCGAGGTTGCTATGCTCCTTGAGGTGGATGAAACTGGTGACAGTACCCACGAGGGCGCAGAGCCAGACGAAGGAGAACAGTCCCCACCCCCACAGCCCGTCCTCGCGGAGGGCAATGAGGGTAATGGGCGAATAGGAACCGGCGATATGCCAGTAGATGGCGGCATGGTCCCACCGGCGCAGTTTCTCCTTCCATTTGCTGCGCTGCGGCAGGGCATGATAGACGGTCGAGGAGATATACGAGCCGAGCATGCCCACGAGATAGAGGATAACCCCCATGCGTGCCCATCCATAGCCTTTATGGGCACAATAGATGAGGAAGGCCACCCCCATGACAACTCCTATCAGGATGCCTGCGGCATGCGACCAAGTGTTGATGCGCTCTTCCTTGCGTGTGTAATCTATCATGACATCTTGCCAAGAAAGGTCTCTACTGCCTCTGTCCCTGCTCACTCATCGAGGAGGAAGTCGAGCTGGCGTTTCTCAATGTTGGCACGGGCCACCTTGATGGTGATGGGGTCACCCAACTGGTATTTGTGGTGGCGCCGGCGCCCCACCAGGCAGTAGTTGCGCTCGTCGAAGTCGTAGTAGTCATCGTCGAGGTCGGTCATGTGCACCAGTCCCTCGCAGTGGTTCTCGTCAATCTCGCAGTAGATGCCATACGACTGTATGCCGCTGATGTGGGCTGGGTAGGAGTTGCCGATCTTGTCGGCCATGAACTCCACCATTTTGTACTTGATGGAGTCGCGCTCGGCATTGGCAGCCGTCTGCTCCATGTCGCTCGAGTGCTCGCAGAGTTCCTCGTAGTGGTCTTTGTTGGCGCTGCGCCCTCCCTGCTGGTATCGTGTGAGCAGGCGGTGCACCATGGTGTCGGGATAGCGGCGGATGGGGCTGGTGAAGTGGGTGTAGTAGTCGAAGGCCAGTCCGTAGTGTCCGATGTTGTGGACGCTGTAGCGTGCCTTCATCATGGCCCTCAGCGCGACGCTTTGTATGAGGTTCTGCTCCTTTGTCCCCATGCTGTCGGCCATGAGTTGGTTGAGGCTCCTTGAGATGGCGCCTTTCGTGCCTGCGGTCTTGAGTTTGTATCCGAACTTAGCGATGACCTCGCGCAGGTTCTCGAGTTTGGTGGGGTCGGGTGAATCGTGTATTCTGTAGGGCAGGGTCTTTGCCTTCACCCCTTTGGGCACCCGCCCGATGGACTCCGCCACCGAGCGGTTGGCGAGGAGCATGAACTCCTCGATGAGTTTGTTGGCGTCTTTCGACACCTTGAAGTAGCATCTGATGGGCTTGCCTTTCTCATCGACGTCGAAGTGTAGTTCCTCGCGCTCGAACTTCACGGCTCCGTTGGCGAAGCGCTGCTCACGGAGGAGCTTAGCGAGGCGGTCGAGCGTGATCAACTCATCGGCGAACTCACCCTTGTAACCACCCTTGGGTGCCTTGGGTGCTGGTTTTCCGGTGCCATCCACCACGCCATTGTCTTCAAGAATCTGCTGCACCTCCTCATAGGAGAAGCGGCGGTTGCTTCGGATGACGGTGTGCACGAGGCGCCAGGAGTGCACGGCGGCCTTGTCGTCCATGACGAAGACGGCGCTGAAGCACAGTTTGTCCTCGTCGGGGCGCAGCGAGCACACCATGTTGCAAAGGCGCTCGGGCAGCATGGGTATGGTGCGGTCGACCAGGTAGACGCTGGTGGCGCGCCGCTGGGCCTCCTTGTCGATGACGGAGCCTTCCTTGACATAGTGCGACACGTCGGCAATGTGGACCCCGACCTCCCACAAGCCGTTGCCGGCGGAGCGGATGGAGAGGGCATCGTCGAAGTCCTTGGCGTCCTTCGGGTCGATGGTGAAGGTGCATACGTCGCGGAAATCCTCACGGCCCTCGAGCTCCTCGGGCGAGATGGTGAGGGGTATCTTCTCGGCGGCTTCCTCCACATTCTTCGGGTATTTGTAGGGCAGGCCATACTGAGCGAGGATGGCGTGCATCTCCACATTGTTCTCACCGGTCCGGCCCAGGACGTCGATGACCTCGCCCACGATGTTTTTCGACTCACGTCCTGGCCACTGTATGATTTTCACCACCGCTTTGTCGCCCGAGGTGCCTCCCTTGAGTTTCTTCTTGGGAATCATGATGTCGATGGCGAGGTTGCTGTCGGTGACGAGGAAGGCATAGTCGCGCTCCACGGTCAGTTTTCCCACGAAGGTGTCGCGTGCGCGCTGTAGTATCTCGGTGACGACCGCCTCCTTGATGTGGTTGCGGCGCCGTGCGTTGTAAGCCACGCGCACACGGTCGCCGTCGAGGGCGAACATCGAGTTGCGCTCGGCGACGAAGACGGGCTGCGCTCCGCCATCTGGGATGAAACTGTTCTTGCCGTTGGCCTTCCGGCGGAATATTCCCTCCTGCACCTGGCCTTTCTGGTTGAGTTTGTACGACTGCCGGTCGACCTTGCTGAGGAAGTCGTCCCATGAGAGCTCCTCCATCACGTCGATGGCGAGCATCTTCAATGGGTGAGTGTCGAGATGCAGCGACTTGAACACTTGCTTATAGGTGAGTGTTTCGCCTGGCTGCGACTGAAACAGCGACACGATGGCCTCGGTCAACTGCTTTTTGTTCATTCGTTTGCCACCTTTTTTCCCTTTTCCCATAGTATTTCGCTTTTTAGTTGTTGCTGAATGTCTATCTGCCATCGGAGAATGCAATATCCCTGAAATGGTTCAAAATAGCATCACAAAATTAGTCAAATTCTCGCAATACACAAAACAATTGCTCGTTTTTCATCGTATTTGTCATCCTTTCCTTTCATTTTTGTGATGAATGCATACAAATCAATGAGAAAATGACCCCTTGGCACTTTGTACCACGGGGTCATTTCTTTCGTAAATGGGATAAAGGAAATAGGGTTTGAGCATGTTTGTTTCGCTTTCGGCATTTGACAGGCAAGATGTCCTACAGCCTATCGCGAAAGAAATCCCTCAAACGTCTACCAATCTCAAATCTCAAACCTCAAACCTCAATCATCTTTTTATCCTGACGATGTTGAGAGAGTAGGGAGGCACATCAAGCAGCACGCCGTTGCCCTCGGGAGAGAGCAGTTGCTCCACAGGGTGGATGTTGGTGGGTGCATCGAGGGTGTTCTCTTCCATGCCGTCATTGGCTGCCAGGCGCACCACACGGGCGCATTTTGGAGTGAAATTCTTGAGGTTCAGGTTGGCGGTGGTTGCTATCTCGCTCGTATTTACCACCTTTACGATGAGTTCGCCGTTCGTATCATCGATGGTGGCAGAGGAGAAGATGCCCTTTGTGTCATCGCGTTTCAGCACGGTGTCGAAGACCAGTTTGTCGTCGAGCCATCCCTTCACGCTGTCGCCAGCCACCTGCAAGGTGATGTCATACCACCGTCCCTGTTCCACACGTCCCCGCTTGATGTCGGTCTGCAACTTGCCTCCATTGCTGATTTGCTCTATGGCATGCTGGGTGTTGCCCCATCCGCCGAAATTCAGCCAGCAGTAGTTCTTGTCGTCTACATAGTTGAAGATGATGAGGAATCCCTCGGCACCTCCGTCCTTCCGTGCGCGGAACTTGCAGGTGTAGTGGTCGCTGTCGATGATGTCTTTCTCCAGGCAGATGGTGGCTTCCTTCCTACCCGTCTGCTGCACGGTGCCACCCTCTTTTTTCCAGTCGCCGAAGACATATTCCACATCCTTTCCTGTTTCGAACGATGATTGTGTGCCCCATGTACCGAAGCCAACGCGGCTCTGCTTAGGTGTAAGAGGTTTGCGTGCCATGCCTTCATACGGGTTGGTCTGGCTGACCTTCACCACCTGAGTGCCGATATGCTGCGGCATGATTTGCTGGACGTAGTAAGAGGGAGTTCCCATGACGCGGCTGCTGCTGAAGCGTATCATGTCGGGGCGCCATCGGGCATCGTTCTCGTTGACGAAAATGGGTGCATACGACGCGAGTTCCACCACGTCGGAGTTGTTCTCCATGCCCATCATATAGACGGCCTCGCCCAATGCGGCGTTCATGTTGCCCAGGTTGCCGAAGCCATTGGTCACGGCATATTCACCGACATAGATTTTCGGTCCTCGGCGGTCGTAGCTGTCATATTTGTGGAAAGCGCCGGCAAACCAGTCGGGCGAGCGGTAGTAATGCTCGTCAAGGAGGTCGACGGGCAGCGTGGAGTTCCATTTCGGGTTGTCGTCGCCCCATGCCACCACGTTGCCGATGATTTTCATCTCCGGATATTTGGCACGTATGGCTTTGTAGAACTGCTCATAGCGTTCGTAGTAGTGGTCGCTCTGCTGTCGCGGGTCGGGCTGGTTGTTTTCATTTCCCACCTCCAGGTATTCCAGTCCGAACGGCTCTGGATGTCCGTTTTTGGCTCGCATGGCACCATATTTCGATGTGACGGGCCCGTTGGCATACTCTATGGCGTTCAGGCACTCCTCTATCCATGGCTGTATGCTGTCGTAGGGTGTCATGCCTCCGTGCCACAGTCCGACGTTCACCACGAAGAGCGGTTTGGCGCCCAGGTCTTCGGCCAGCTGCAGGTACTCGTGATATCCCAGTCCGTCGGTGGTGCGGTATCCCCAGTTGACATTCCAGTGCCCCTCGCGCTCCTCTATCGGTCCTATGGTGCGCTCCCAGTGGAAGGCGTTGTCAGGACTCTCCTGTCCCTCCACGAAGCACCCTCCGGGGAATCGCATGAACTTCGGGTGCATCTGCCACAGCATGTTGGCCAGGTCGGGGCGCATGCCGTTCTCATGGTTCTTGAAAGTGGGTGGGAAGAGGCTCACCATGTCGAGCTGCACCTGTCCCACACCGTCGAAGACAAAGGCGAACTGTGCCTGGGAGTCGTTGTCATCGGCCTTAAGCGTTGCCTCATACTTCGTCCATCCCTTGGCCTTGGCGGCAGGGAAGCCACCGACCACACTCTCGGCATATATCTGTGCACCGTCTTTCGAGCAGAGCGTAGCCTTCACAGTGCCTTTATATTTTAGGGTCTTGGCCCAGAACGACAGGCGGTAGGTGCGCCCTTGCACGGCATTGATGCCCCAATATCCCTCGTTCACCAGGCAGACGGGGGAAGATGTCGAAGCCTTGATATCGAGTGCCAAGGCGTTGTGCTGCACGGCATTGAGCAAGGGTGTCTTTTTCGAGGACTGTATGAGCTTTGCCGTGAGCTGCGACGGGGCGGCGGCATACGTCGACCATCCCTGCATGTCGGCAGGAGCGCCGAAGCGTGGCCCGTCCTCAAACGAGCGGTTGCGGATTAGTTCGGCATAGAGACCGCCGTCGGCAGCGTGGTTGATGTCTTCGTAGAAGATGCCATAGAGCATAGGACTCACCTTCGGCCCTCGCTGCTGAGCATCGATGTCGATGGTCACTTGGGCGTGAACTGCTGCAGCGAAGGCAGTACAGCCCACCATGAGAAGAAAATTTTTGAATGTCATAAAATCAGTGCTATTTGTTTTGATTTGTTGATAGGTTCGTTCTTTCAAGGCTTTATCGCAATTGTTTTGCAAATATACAAAGAAAAATCATATAGAAGTCTGAAAAACGAATATTTTTGCATGGAATGGCTTTCGGAAACACCATGCACGGTATCTCTACACGGTGAGTTCGAAAGAATAAAACACATAAAAATGAACAGTTCTATCACCAGCCAAGGGGACATGTCTGAAGCATGTCCCCTTGGTTGGCGGCTTTGACAGAAGGCCGATGTTCAGAACAATTTCTGGGCGAACATGGTGAGGTAGATGCGCCAGTTGCGCCAGATATGTCCACCTTCGGTCTCTACATATTCATATTTGTAGCCCTTGCTGTCCCAATAGTTGCGCAGGTCCACGGTGCTCTGGTAGAGGAAGTCGGTCTTTCCCATGCCCATCCAGTATAGTTTTGGTTTGCTGCTGAACAATTTTTCCGACTGCTTTGCGAATTCCGGGTCGTTTTTGATTTGGTCGGCGAAGGACTGGTTCCCATTGCTCCTGCCCAAATGCAGTCCTGCGGAGAACAGACCGTAATAGTCGAATTTGTTGGGATAGAGGAGACTGATGGAAAAGGTGTGGCCGCCACCCATCGACAAACCACAGACGGCACGGTCTGCGCGGTCTTTCAGCGTGCGGTAGTTGGCATCCACATAGTTCACGATGTCCATGAAGCTCTCGGGGATGGAGGCGGCGGCAGGTGCTGTGGGTCCTGTCCCTGAATTGCGGAAGCCCGGAGTGTACATGCCCCACGACCACTCACCCGGTGCGGCCTGGCAGTTGGGGTTGCCATTGGGCATCACCACAATCATCGGTTTGGCTTTGCCCATAGCGATGAGATTGTCGAGGATTTGCGCCGCACGTCCAAGCTCGCTCCATGCATTCTCGTCGCCTCCGGCACCATGCAGCAGATAGAGCACGGGATATTTCCCGCCCTTGTCATACCCTGGGGGAGTGTAGATGGTCATGCGCCGCTGCATTTTCAGCGTGGGACTGTTGTACCACACCTTTGCAAGATTGCCATGTGGCACCTCATTGACGCGGTAGAGGTCGCCCTTGTCGCCTTTCTCCTCGCTGACGATGAAGATATTGGTGAACGACACGATGTCGCGGTTGACATAGATGTTGGCGGGGTCTTTCACCCCGGTCATGCCATCGATGTTGAAGGTGTAGCTATACATCTCCGGGGCAAGTTTCCCTGTCGTATAGGTCCACACGCCGTTTCTTCCCTCTTTCAGCTGCGCCACTCCCGGGGCCTCGTATTTGCCACGGCCTTCTATCTCGATGGTTTGCGGCGGCAGGAAGTCGCCTGTCACCTCCACTTTCACGGCTTTTGGGGCATAGAGGTTGAATGTCACCGTACCGTCTTTGTTGACGACGGGCGATTGCACGCTGGCACTGTTGAAGAGTCTCTCCTGTGCCGAGGCTCCAAGGCATACCATAGCCAGAGCCATAATCAATAAAGTCTTTTTCATGCTATTGTCGTGTTTCTTAATGATGAATAGATTACTTTAAAATATATTATGGTGTGTTCTATTAATTCACCAGGTGACCATCCTCAACCATGTACCATCATGTTCACAACAGATACAAACCACTTTGAGGTGTTCACCATATAGACACTGCAAAAATAGATAAAAAATCCGATATTCTAAGCTTGTTAAGATAAAGATTTTTCTTTGTTTCAGGACAAAGATGGTTTTTGGGCGAGATTTGCTTCTTTTTCCGATTATTTCAGCATCAAGAAAAATGGGTAAATACCACCTTATATGAAAAATACGAGCAGTAGTAAAGCGTAAACCAGAAAAAAGCCGTAACTTTGCACCGCCGTAGCCCATTCATTGCCGGTACACGGCAGAGAGCAGCATAAGAAATCCGTATTAGAAATAAGGAGAAATAAAAAATTAAGGTAAAAAAGAGGAAAGAGAGCTTTATATGGCAAATTTACGATTTCAGGTTGTGGAGGAGGCTTTCAAGAAGAAGCCCCTTGAAGTGCTGACCCCTTCAGAGCGCCCTTCGGAGTATTTCGGGAAATATGTCTTCACCCGCGATAAGATGTTCAAGTATCTCCCTCGCGACGTGTATATGAAGATGGTCGATGTCATCGACAACGGTGCCCGTCTCGACCGCTCCATCGCCGATGCCGTTGCCAAGGGCATCAAGCAGTGGGCCGACGAGAACGGCGTGACGCACTACACCCACTGGTTCCAGCCCCTCACCGAGGGCACCGCCGAGAAGCACGACGCCTTCATAGAGCACGACGGCAAGGGCGGCATGATAGAGGAGTTCAGCGGCAAGCTCCTCGTGCAGCAGGAGCCCGACGCCTCATCGTTCCCCAGCGGCGGCATCCGCAACACCTTCGAGGCCCGCGGCTACTCCGCCTGGGACCCCACGTCGCCCGTGTTCATCATCGACGACACCCTCTGCATCCCCACCGTATTCATCTCCTACACCGGCGAGGCCCTCGACTACAAAGCCCCTCTGCTGCGCGCCCTGCGTGCCGTCGGCAGTGCCGCCACCGATGTGTGCCATTATTTCTACCCCGAAGTGAAGAAAGTGACCTGCAACCTGGGTTGGGAGCAGGAGTACTTCCTCGTGGACGAGGGCCTTTACAGTGCCCGCCCCGACCTGATGCTCACCGGCCGCACGCTGATGGGCCACGACTCGGCGAAGAACCAGCAGATGGACGACCATTATTTCGGCATCATCCCCGAGCGGGTCGCCGCCTTCATGAAAGACCTTGAGGTGAAGGCCCTGGAGCTCTCCATCCCCGTGAAGACGCGCCACAACGAGGTTGCCCCCAACCAGTTTGAGGTGGCTCCCATCTACGAGGAGACCAACCTCGCCGTGGACCACAACATGCTCCTCATGTCGCTCATGAAGCGGGTGGCACGCAAGCACGGCTTGCGCGTGCTGCTACACGAAAAGCCCTTCGCCGGCATCAACGGTTCGGGCAAGCACAACAACTGGAGCCTCTCCACCGACACCGGCGTGCTGCTCCACGGCCCAGGGAAGTCGCCTGAGGACACCCTCCGCTTCGTCGTCTTCGTCGTGGAGACCCTCATGGGTGTCTACCGGCACAACGGGCTGCTGAAAGCCTCTATCATGAGCGCCACCAACGCCCACCGCCTCGGAGCCAACGAGGCACCGCCAGCCATCATCTCAAGCTTCCTCGGCAAGCAGATTACCGAACTGCTCGAGCACATCGAGCATGCCGACAAAGACGACCTCCTGGTATTGGCCGGCAAACAGGGCATGAAACTCGACATCCCCGAGATTCCCGAACTGCTCATCGACAACACCGACCGCAACCGCACGTCGCCTTTCGCCTTCACCGGCAACCGCTTCGAGTTCCGTGCCGTGGGCAGCGAGGCCAACTGCGCCTCGGCGATGATAGCCCTCAACTCTGCCGTGGCAGAAGCCCTCGTCGATTTCAAAAACCGCGTCGATGCACTCATCGCCGCCGGCGAGGACCAGACGAGCGCCATCATCGATGTGGTACGCGAAGACATCAAGACCTGCAAGCCCATCCATTTCGACGGCAACGGATACAGCGACGAATGGGTGGAGGAGGCCACACGCCGCGGACTCGACGTGGAGACCTCGTGCCCGCTCATCTTCGACCACTACCTGCGCCCCGACACCATACGCATGTTCGAGACGCTCGGCGTGATGAACGCCAAGGAACTCGCGGCACGCAACGAGGTGAAATGGGAGACCTATACCAAGAAAATCCAAATCGAAGCACGCGTGATGGGCGACCTGTCGATGAACCACATCATCCCCATCGCCACACAATACCAGAGCCAGCTGGCCAAAAACGTGCTCAATATGTATGAAATCTTCCCCAAACAGGAGGCCGAGCTGCTCACCGCACGCAACAAAGGCATCATCAAGGAAATCGCAGAGCGCACGCAGGCCATAGAGACCGGGGTGGAGGAACTGGTGGCAGCACGCAAGGTAGCCAACAAAATCGACAGCGAGCGCGAGAAAGCCATCGCCTACCACGACACCGTGGCACCCAAGATGGAGGAGATACGCTACCAAATCGACAAACTCGAACTCATCGTCAGCGACGAATGCTGGACACTGCCCAAATACAGGGAACTGCTCTTCATTTAGCCTGCAGCGCCGGAGGGTCGTGACACCGACACCGACCACACCGACCTATGTGCCGAGAAGAGCGACTGACTGCATATTTATAGGCGCTAACCCTGTAAAAATATGCAAAAAGAGGGCTGTGCACGCACAAAAATGATTTTTTATTCAAAAACATTTTGTCATTTCAATATATTTTATGACCTTTGCACCCACATTCGCCCGCAAAAAAGGCTATAAGTCAATTATTATATTATGTCAGAGCAATTAGAAATCAAAGAATTAGACCACGTCGTCGTTCGCTTCTCAGGCGACTCTGGCGACGGTATGCAGCTGGCCGGTAACATCTTCTCCACGGTGTCGGCCTCTGTGGGCAACGGCATTTCCACGTTTCCCGACTATCCGGCCGACATCCGCGCCCCGCAAGGCTCTCTGACCGGTGTCTCCGGCTTCCAAGTACACATCGGCAGCGGGCGTGTCTACACACCTGGCGACCAGTGCGACGTGCTTGTGGCAATGAATGCCGCGGCGCTGAAGACACAGTACCGCTACGCCAAACCGCAGGCCACCATCATCATCGACACCGACAGCTTTGGACCCAGCGACCTGAAGAAGGCCAACTTCCAGAGCGAGGACTACCTCGGTGAGATGGGCATCGACCCCGACCGCGTGGTGGCATGCCCCATCTCCAAGATGGTGAAAGACTGCCTGGCCGACAGCGGCATGGACAACAAGGCCGTTCTGAAGTGCCGCAACATGTTCGCCCTCGGACTGGTGTGCTGGCTCTTCAACCGCGACCTCAGCCTGGTGTTCAACTTCCTCCGCGAGAAATTCGCCAAGAAGCCCGCCATCGCCGAAAGCAACATCAAGGTGGTGCAGGCCGGACATGACTACGGCCACAACGTGCACGCCTCGGTGCCCGCCACCTACCGCATCGAGTCGGTTGTCAAGGTGCCCGGCCGCTACATGGACATCACCGGCAATAAGGCGACCGCCTACGGCCTCATCGCCGCCGCCGAGAAAGCCGGTCTGCGACTCTACCTCGGCTCCTACCCCATCACTCCCGCCACCGACGTGCTCCACGAACTATCGAAGCACAAATCGTGCGGAGTCATCACCGTACAGTGCGAGGACGAAATCTCGGGCTGCGCCAGCGCCATCGGTGCCGCCTTTGCCGGTGCCCTCGCCGCCACCTCCACCTCCGGCCCGGGTATCTGCCTGAAGTCGGAGGCCATGAACCTCGCTGTCATCGACGAGCTGCCCCTCGTGGTCATCGACGTCCAGCGCGGCGGCCCCTCCACCGGCCTGCCCACCAAGAGCGAGCAGACCGACCTGCTGCAAGCCCTCTTCGGGCGCAACGGCGAGTCGCCCATGCCCGTCATCGCGGCCACCAGTCCCACCGACTGCTTCGATGCCGTCTATGCCGCAGCAAAAATCGCCCTCGAGCACCTCACGCCCGTCATCCTGCTCACCGACGCATTCGTCGCCAACGGGTCGGCGGCGTGGAAACTGCCCACCATGGACGAACTCCCCGACATACACCCCCATTACGTCACACCCGAGCAGAAGGGGAAGTACACCCCCTATGAGCGCGACCCCGAGAGCCTCGTGAGATACTGGGCCATCCCCGGACAGGAAGGCTACACCCATATCATCGGCGGTCTGGAGAAAGACGGCAGCACAGGCGCCATCTCAACCAATCCCGAGAACCACGACATGATGTGCCGCCTCAGAGCAGGAAAAGTGGCACGCATCAAAGTGCCCGATGTGGAGGTGCACGGCGACGCCGCCGATGCCGACCTGCTCATCGTGGGCTTCGGAAGCACCTACGGACACCTCTACTCCGCCATGGAGGAACTGAGGGCCAAGGGGCACAAGGTGGCCCTGGCACACTTCAAGTACATCAACCCACTGCCCGCCAACACCGCCGAGGTGCTCCGCAACTATCCCAAAGTTGTGGTGGCCGAGCAGAACCTCGGGCAGTTTGCCGCCTACCTGCGCATGAAAGTCGACGGACTGGTGCCCTATCAGTTCAACCAGGTGAAGGGCCAGCCCTTCGCCGTCGCAGAACTGGTGGAGGCCTTCGAGCGGATTATCAACCAATAACAATGGGTACAGGCATTCCTCACCCAGCAAAAAGAGAGAAAAGGAGACGATAATGAGCGAA
This sequence comes from uncultured Prevotellaceae bacterium, assembly GCA_946184125.1. GTDB lineage: Bacteria > Bacteroidota > Bacteroidia > Bacteroidales > Bacteroidaceae > Prevotella. The sequence continues at coordinate 3,464 of CAMHEL010000031.1, read as the reverse complement.
TTTACAGCACAAGACTACAAGAAGGGACAACCACGGTGGTGCCCGGGCTGCGGCGACCACTCCTTCCTGGCATCACTCCATAAAGCCATGGCCGAAGTGGGGGTGGCCCCCCACGAGATGGCCGTCATTTCCGGCATCGGCTGCAGCAGCCGCCTGCCCTATTATGTGAGCACCTACGCCATGCAGACCATCCACGGGCGCGCAGCATCCATCGCCACCGGCGCCAAGGTGGCCAACCCCAACCTCACCGTATGGCAGGTGAGCGGCGACGGCGACGGACTCGCCATCGGCGGCAACCACTTCATTCACGCCATGCGACGCAACATCGACCTGAACATGATACTGCTCAACAACCGCATCTACGGTCTGACAAAGGGGCAGTACTCACCCACCTCGCCCAGGGGCTTCGTATCGAAGTCGAGCCCCTACGGCACCGTCGAAGACCCCTTCCGGCCCGCAGAGCTATGCTTCGGCGCGAGGGGCAACTTCTTCGCACGTGCCGTGGCCACCGACATGGCCGGCACCGTCGACATCCTCAAGGCGGCATACCACCACAAGGGAGCCTCGGTGTGCGAGATTCTCCAGAACTGCGTCATATTCAACAACGGCTGCTACGACCCCATCTACAACAAGGAGGGCCGCAAGCGCAACGCCATCTATGTGCGGCACGGTGAGAAACTGGTCTTCGGCGAGAACGACGAATACGGACTCGTGCAGGAAGGCTTCGGACTCAAAGTGGTGAAAATCGGCGAGAACGGCGCCACTATCGACGACGTGCTGGTGCACGATGCCCACTGCCAGGACAACACTCTGCAGCTGAAGCTCGCCATGATGGACAATGAGCATGGATTCCCCGTGGCGCTCGGCGTCATCCGCGACGTAGAGGCGCCCACCTACGACGCCTCCGTGGCAGCACAAATCGAGGAAGTCAAGGCCAAGAAGAAATACCACAACTTCATGGAGCTCCTCGAGACCAACGACATCTGGGAGGTGAAAGCCACCACCGCATAGCGCCACAGCACTCCCATCAGGAAAAGACCGGCAGGAAGACAGCCCCCTCGGGGTAAACTGGATTCTTGCCGGTCTTTCCGCTTGTTTTGTAACCTCCACGTTGCAAATGTATTCTGAGTGTGAGCGCTTTTTAAAAACTTTAACCTAAAAAAGAATTGCACACCCTCATTTTTGTGTGCGATGGCTTTGCCAATCCACTCTTTTTTGCTAATTTTGCGGTCGAAAAAAGAAATCATTCACATTTTAACTCTTTATAAACATAATGGCAAAGTTTGATAAGGCAATTTTAGAAGAGAAGTACGGCATCGCCGGTACTACCGAGGTTGTTTACAACCCCTCTTATGAAGAACTCTTCGAAGAAGAGATGAAACCCGAACTCACAGGGTATGACAAAGGCCAACTCACAGAACTTGACGCCGTCAACGTGATGACGGGCATCTACACCGGACGTTCACCTAAAGACAAGTTCATCGTAGTCGACGAGACCTCAAAAGACACCGTGTGGTGGACCAGCGATGAGTACAAGAACGACAACCACCCCGCCAGCAAAGAGACTTGGACAGCTGTGAAAACTCTTGCCAAGGCAGAGCTTTCCTATAAGAAACTTTATGTGGTGGACGGTTTCTGCGGCGCCAACAAAGACACCCGCATGAAGGTACGCTTCATCATGGAGGTGGCATGGCAGGCACACTTCGTGACCAACATGTTCATCCGCCCCGTCAACCAAGAAGAACTGGACCAGGAGCCCGACTTCGTGGTCTTCAATGCCTCGAAAGCCAAGGTAGCCAACTACAAGGAACTGGGTCTGCACTCTGAGACCGCTGTGGTGTTCAACGTCACCAGCCGCGAGCAGGTCATCCTCAACACCTGGTATGGTGGCGAGATGAAGAAGGGCCTCTTCTCGATGATGAACTACTACCTCCCCCTGAAGGGCATCGCTGCCATGCACTGCTCGGCAAACACCGATATGAACGGCGAGAACACCGCCATCTTCTTCGGACTCTCCGGCACAGGAAAGACCACTCTCTCGACCGACCCGAAACGCCTCCTCATCGGCGACGATGAGCACGGATGGGACGACAATGGTGTGTTCAACTTCGAGGGCGGCTGCTACGCCAAGGTCATCAACCTCGACAAGGAGAGCGAGCCCGACATCTACAACGCCATCCGCCGCAACGCACTGCTCGAGAACGTCACCGTCGACGCCGAGGGCAAAATCGACTTCGCCGACAAGAGCGTCACCGAGAACACCCGCGTGAGCTACCCCATCGAGCACATCGAGAAGATTGTGAAGAACGTCAGCCCCATCAGCGCCGGTCCCGCCGCTAAGCAGGTCATCTTCCTCTCTGCCGATGCATTCGGCGTGCTGCCTCCTGTGAGCATCCTCACACCAGAGCAGACCAAGTATTACTTCCTCTCGGGCTTCACCGCCAAGCTGGCAGGCACCGAGCGCGGCATCACAGAGCCCACTCCCACCTTCTCGGCTTGCTTCGGACAGGCTTTCCTCGAACTGCATCCCACCAAGTATGCTGAGGAGCTCGTCAAGAGAATGGAAGCCAATGGCGCACGCGCTTATCTCGTCAACACGGGATGGAACGGCACCGGCAAGCGTATCTCCATCAAAGACACCCGTGGCATCATCGACGCCATTCTCGATGGCAGCATCAATACCGCTCCCACGAAGAAGATCCCGTTCTTCGATTTCGAAGTGCCCACAGAGCTCCACGGTGTGGATTCCGCCATCCTCGACCCACGCGACACCTACGCTGATGTCGAGACATGGAACGAGAAGGCCAAGGACCTGGCTTCGCGCTTCATCAAGAACTTCGTCAAGTACGAAGGCAATGAGGCCGGAAAAGCACTCGTCGCTGCCGGACCGAAACTCTAATCCATCACGAATGAAACGGTTTCCCGCATGATTATCACGAATAAAGGAATGAGGGAAACACCAGGTTTGAAATAGTACTCACCTGAGTTATTATCACAATGCTGCCCCAGTCAGATGGCTGGGGCAGCATTGTGATTCTACGGCAGGTTTTGAAGACGAGTCTTATTCTGGTTCCTTTATCCCGAATTAGCGAAATTTGTCGAAAACCCACAGACCGAAGGGAGGCAATTAGAGAATTGTTTAAGTGAAGCAAAAAAGTGAATCAACATGAACCGTCCCCATGATTCATCCTTATTTTGAATGATTTTTTTGCAAGAATGACATTTTTGCATTATCTTTGCTTCGCAAAGAACGATGACTATGGAAAAAATCAAGTTTCTGCCCTACGGCATCTCCGACTTCCGCCAGGTCAGGAAGGAAGGAAAATATTTCGTGGACAAGACCAAGTACATCACCATGATGGAGGAGACCGACAACTTCCTCTTTCTTATCCGCCCGCGCCGCTTCGGCAAGAGCGTGTTCCTGAGCATGCTCCGCGCCTACTACGACATCAACGAGCGCGACA
>CAMHEL010000030.1 GCA_946184125.1 uncultured Prevotellaceae bacterium | reverse complement strand
AGTCCTTCTCGGTGCCCGGGTCGGAGAGGATGATGTTGGTGAAATGGTCGTACTCATCGATGAAGAGGTACATCTGCTGGCCTGCCTTATCGCAGACATCCACCAGATAGCTCAACTGATTGGCTGCACCCTCCAGTTGGTTAAGTTCTTCCTCAACATTGATATTGAAATCGAAGAATTCAGCATATTGACGTAGGAATGAAATGTAACGGGTGTTACAATAGTCATCCATCCGCTTCTTGTATCCTTCCAAGTCGCCCGAGAAGGCGGAGAAGTTGAGGTAGAGCACCAGGTAGGTGTTGTGTGCCTCGGTGGGATGCTGCCCAATCCACAGGTCGCCGAAGAGACGCTCGAAGAGCGGTGCTTTCCGGATGTCATAGTATTGCCGCAGCATGTTCATCATCAGCGACTTGCCGAAGCGGCGCGGGCGGATGAAGAAGAAATACTCATTTGCTGCCTCTATCTCCGGAATGAAGCGGGTCTTGTCGACATAGTAAAAATTGGAGAGGCGCACGTCCTCCCAGTTTTGTTTCCCGTATGGGATGCGCTTGGGCTTCTGCTGTTCCATAGTCATTGTCGAATGGTTTGTGTGCAAATTTAATAATAATCTCCCAAAAAGCAATCAATAATAAGGTAAATTATAATGTAGACCCCTTCAATAATAAATAGGTGTTCAAAATTTGACAAGAAGATTTTTCTTCAACTTTAGATAAAAAGCGCCCCGGCGAAAGAAATGAACACAGTAAAAGAGCTGGCTTTTGATAGGAAGTTCTATCAAAAGCCAGCCCCCTTGATTGACAGGTTCCTAATTTGCTTCTTCCGTATCCCAAAGATGGCTGCTCCATTGGTTGGTGAGATTATCGCTATAGCTGTTGTCGCCCTCCTTATCTATAACGATGCCAGTAGTTTTTGGATCACCACCACTGAAGGTGTTTTCCGTGGTTTCCTGCATCACCATGCCTTTGGAGCCCAGCATCACGCATTCGACCTCTGGCACGAGGTATTTTCTCTTTACTCTCATGCTCAGCAGTCACTCAAAACTCCGGTTCGTATTTAATCACAAAACCAAAGACATAATTGGGATTATCGTAAATCCGGGAAGTATAGAGCACAAGCGGCCCTTTTCGGTAACGGCGGTCGGGGCCGTCGCCACCGACAAAGCGGTATCCACAGTGAAACACAGCAGCATCCACCTCACGGGGTGAAGGCATATTGGGGAAGAGGAATTTCAGGTAATCGACATAGTCGCCCGAAAGAATCATCATGGCATCAGAAGACAGTTTCTTCGACTCAAAATAGATGATGTCACCTTTCCGGGTGAGTTTCTTGAAAGACTCTTTCTTCATCACTTTCTGGGCACTCTTCGGGTCGACACGTATCGCATGGTCGGCGATGTGAAGCGCGGCATTCATCATTTGTGCCTGCACCTGCACGCACATCAGTAAACTTACCGTCAAAAAGAACAATACTTTTTTCATTATTCCAATGTGTTAAGGGTTAAGAAGCGGTTATGTAATTTCCAGTTGCCAGAGACCTCAGATATTAAGTTTCTTTCGCAGTTCCTCCCATTGTTTCTGCACGGTTTGAAGCCCTTCGCCCATGACTTCCATGGCCTTCTCCACACCGTCTTCTATCTTCTCGCGGGCATCGGCGATGCGCTCGTCCATCTTGCCCTCCTTGTACTCCGTGTGCAGTTCCTCGAGTTTTTCCTTGGCTTTTCCCATGCCCTCTTCCACAGTGGCACGGGCGCCGGAGATGGTTTCCTTGATGTCCACCTCGTCAAATTTCTCTTTTGCTTTCTCAGCTTCCTCCCTTACTCCCTCTGTGGCCTTTTTTGCCATCTCACGGAGATCGTTCTTGATTTCTTCCGAATCGTGGCTGTCGAGATATTCAGCCAACTCATTGTATTTGCCCTGAGCTTCCTCGGCCAACTGGCTGAGCCCTTCTCTCATCTTTTTGATAATGTCGTCTATTTCACTCATAGTCGTAGGTTTTTAGTTGAAAAATGATTAACATGGGTCAAAAATACGCTTTTTTTGGTAATTTCTCAAATAATTCAACATAAATTTTCAGTTTTTTGATAGAATCGGCTCTCTTTTCAGTTCTGATTAGTATATTTGCAAAACAAGTGGGCGTCAAAACATAGCCGTTAAGTTCAAAATGCAGTGCGACGCCTTGCTTGAAAACAGAACAGGAATGATGTTGAATACTTAAAAACAGCACCACTTATGAAGAAGTTTGACAAAGAGCACGAATTGTTGATTGTCCCCGATGTGCATGGCCGCACCTTCTGGCAGGAGCCGGTGCTACAGGGCGACTATGCCCATGTGATTTTCCTCGGCGACTACTGCGACCCCTACCCCCAGGAGGGTATCTATCCTGATGAGGCAGTGGAAATATTTCAAAAGGTGGTAGATTTCGCCAGCAGCCACGCCGACAGAACCACCTTGCTTTTAGGCAACCACGACATGCATTATGTGTCGAAGGTCTTCAACGACCACGCTTGTGGCAGCCGGTATTCATGGAGTATGGAGGAGCCTATCTGCGAAATCTACAATGCGCACAAAGAACTCTTCACACTGGCCATGGAGGCAGAATACGAAGGGATTCGCGTGCTTTTCACACATGCGGGTGTCTCCCCTGTCTGGGCACATGAGAACAAAGACTTGCTGGGCGAGGTGAGTGCCGATAATCTGAATGCCCTTGGCACCACCGAGCAGGGAGTGAAAGCCCTTGGCGACGTCGGATGGATGAGAGGAGGATGGGCTAAAGCCGGAGGACCACTCTGGGCCGACTACGACGAAGTGGCCATCACAGAGCACCTCGAAGGCATCTACCAAATCTTCGGGCACACTCAAAATTATGAGCGGACTCCCCGCATCACCCGATACGTGGCATGCCTCGACTGCCACCGCACCTTCCGTCTTGGGGATGTGCTAAGGCAAGGAGGAGTGATTTAACCAAGGAGTTTAGAAGTTTATATTTTTCGCCACATCGGTATATCGGCAAATCGATATACCGATTTTTTGTTATTCCGATTTTTTCGCCCGAATTATCTGCACTGACACCCTGTGCCGTCGAAGCAATGGGTGCAGATGCGGCATTTGGGCATTCCTATAGAGCGGACGAGGTTCTCAATCTTATTGAATTTCAGCGAGGTGATGCCAAGCCGACGGGCGATTTCCTCCACCATCCGAGTGTACTCCGGGCTGTCGGTCGTGGCATAACGGTCGAGCTTTGCATCGGGTGCCCCCTCAAAATCTTGTATGACCTGGCGGGTGATGAGCTCCATATCGCTCTTCGAGTTGGTGAAATTGATGAAAGGGCAGCCATAGACCAGCGGGGGACACGAAATCCGCGCGTGCACCTCACGGGCGCCATATTCGAAGAAGGTGCGCACATTGTCGCGAAGCTGGGTGCCACGGACGATGGAGTCGTCGCAGAAGACCACACGCTGTCCGGTGAGGATGGCCTTGTTGGGGATGAGTTTCATCTTCGCCACGAGGTTTCTCCTCGACTGGTCGCCAGGTGTGAAACTACGGGGCCATGTGGGGGTGTATTTCAGCACGGCGCGCTTGTAGGGGATGCCGTGACCATCGGCATATCCTATGGCCATGCCTACGCCCGAATCGGGCACACCGCAGACAATGTCGGCCTCGGTGTCATCCTCCCTGCCCATGATGGCACCATTGCGCTCACGCACATCCTCCACATTGATGCCATTGTATTCGCTCGTCGGAAAGCCATAATACACCCAGAGGAAGGAGCAAATCTGCTCTTTTTCAAAGGCAGGCTGCAGGATGTCGTAACCATCGGCACGTAGACGCACAATCTCGCCGGGGCCCAGGTCGTGCACGGGATGGAAATCAAGATTGGGGAAACTCGACGATTCGCTTGTGACGGCATAAGCACCATCCTTGCGCCCAATGACGATAGGCGTACGGCCGCATTTGTCACGGGCGGCGATGATGCCGTCCTCGGTGAGAACAAGCATGGAGCAAGAGCCATCGACCTCGCGGAAGACACGGTTGATACCATCGACGAAAGAGCAGCCCATATTGATGAGCAAAGCCACCAATTCGGTCTGGTTGATTTTGTTGGCCGACATCTCGCTGAAATGCATACGCTCGGCAAGCAACTTCTCGGCGATGGCGTGCTGATTGTTGATTCTCGCCACCGTCACCACGGCATAGCGCCCCAGGTGGGAGTTGACGATGATAGGCTGAGGGTCGGTGTCGCTGATGATGCCTATGCCCTGACAGCCATGAAACTGGTCGAGCTCATCCTCGAACTTCGAGCGGAAATAATCGCGCTCCAAACTATGTATGGAGCGGCAGAAACCATGCTCGGGGTCGAAGGTCGCCAAGCCAGCGCGACGTGTGCCAAGATGTGAGTTGTAGTCTGTGCCATAGAACAGGTCGTTCACACAGTCTGATGTCGATATCGTGCCAAAAAAGCCTCCCATTGCAGAACCGTTTCTTTTTACCTTAATTAACTAACTTGGGTGCAAAGGTAACACTTTGTGCCCGCAAACACAAGAAAAAATCAAATTTTTAGTGAAGTTAGAACAATAAATGGGTATGATTAAGCTGCATTTTCACCTTGACAGAGACAGGAATGCGCCCTTTATTAAGAAACACTTTTTATACATGGCCATTTTCAAGAAAAAAAATGCGAAGGTTTTGGATTGTTGACAAAAAACATTTATCTTTGCATAAATTCTAAGAGCTTTAAACAACTGAGCTCATTTCGTGCTATCAACAGTATCAACCAGCAAAGAAATCACAGGCATGGCGAAATACCTGGACCCGAAAGCCGACCTGACTTTCAAGAAAATATTTGGTGAGCATCCCGACTTGGTCATCAGTCTGCTCAATGCGCTGCTGCCCCTCGACGAAAAGGGCAAAATCACCGACATTGAGTACCAAACTGCAGAACTGCCCCCCGAACAGATACTGTTCAAGAACAGCATCGTCGATGTGCGATGCAAGGCATCCGACGGGCGGCAGTTCATCGTTGAGATGCAGATGGAATGGACCACCGCCTTCAGACAGCGTGTTCTCTTCAATGCGTCGAAGGCATACGTGAGGCAGTTAGAGAAAGCTATGAGATACCAACTGCTCAGGCCCGTCTACGCCCTGAGCCTGGTCAACGCTGTCTTCGAACCCGACATGGAGGAGTTTTACCATTACTATAAGATGGTGCACGAGGAGCATACCGAAAAAGTGATTGACGGCCTCAACCTCGTGTTCGTCGAACTGCCCAAGTTCCGCCCGCAGACCGTCAGCGAGAAAAAGATGATGGTGCTGTGGCTCCGCTTCCTCACCGAGATTGATGAAAACACGAAGCAGGTGCCTGCAGAGTTGCTGGAGGACCCCGATGTGAGCCGTGCCATCAACATGGTGGAGGAGTCGGCCTACACCGAAACCGAGATGGCCGCCTACGACAAGTTCTGGGATGCCATCCGCGTGGAACAGGCTTTCGTCGACGAGGCGGAAATAAGATATGAGATTGGAAAAGAAAAAGGCAGAGAAGAAGGTATAGAACAAGCCAACATGGCTATTGTCCGTCGAATGAAGGGAAAAGGCTTTTCGACTCAAGACATCGCCGACATGACAGGACTGCCACCAGAGGACATCGATAGCCTGTGAAGAACAAGTGCCCTTCGAACTGCCCAGATTGCCTTGATTCTTCAAAATCAACCCAAAAAATTTTCCCGTTCGTTTTTTTTTCTTACCTTTGCACGGAATATACGACTCAAACCGTATATTTCTTGAATAGATACGCTGAAAGGAAAATAGTGAACTGCGGGAAAGGCGCTACTTAATACACTCATATTCAGTAGTTTATCTCTATCGTGACGATTACTCTCCCTGATGTGGATCTCACCTTTTCCTTCGTTTCTGCACCCTTGCCAAATGACATGGGGAGGAAGATGTATGGAATAAAGTTATACCACTCAAGATGCTAATCTATTTAACACATCACAATTTGTCGTAAATACAATTTATTCACTTCCAAATAATCTTGATTTAAAAATAGAAATAATGGATTTAATAACAAAACTTGATTTAACTTTTAGAGAAAAATTAAATCCTATACTTGGGCCTCTACGTTATAAAAAACTATCGCCTGAAAATAGACAATTTACCATCATAGCTAATGATTGTTGGGCTGGTCATGTTTATAGATATTTTAATCTACCATATGATTCGCCAACAGTAGGGACAGGTTTTTTTGCTGATGACTATCTGAAATTTATTACGAATTTAAGAGAGTATATTGAAATGGACATTCAAATGATCACTGCAAAAGAATCAATACATTATGCTCAAATTATGAAACATCATCCAAAATTTCATAATTGTCCATATGCCAGAATAGGAGATATAGAGGTAAGATTCGGTCATTATCATGACCCAGATGAAGCCAAAGAGAAATGGGACAAAAGAAAAAAAAGAATTCACTGGGATAATTTAATCTTTAAAATGTCAGAGCATAATTCATGTACTTTTGAAATTATGCAAGCATTTGATGCTTTACCCTATCAAAAAAAAGTATTGTTTACAACTAGAGATTATGGATTCTCATCACAAGTTATTTATAAAGAGTATTTAGGAAAAGATGATATAAAAAATAATACAGCACAATTTCGTAAATACGTTAACTTAATTAATTTAATCAACGGTAAACCTTTTAAGAAGAATCAGTAAAATCATATATTGTATTTTATTAAATTGTATCTAAATAATTATTTATCAAATCTCCATTACACAATACTCCGTTAAAAAAAACATTACAATTTCCTATTATCCCAATAAACCCAATAATCTTATTTAAATCGCATAAATCATGAGCGACAGCACTCACAAACGCCTGGCCAAGAACACGATGTTCTTGTATTTCAGGATGTTTATCATCATGGGCGTGACTTTTTACACGACCCGTGTTGTTCTTGAGAAGTTGGGAGTTGATGACTATGGCATTTTCAACACCATTGGTGGTATTGTTGTGCTTTTCACATTCATCAATACAGCCATGGTGTCTGCCACCCAACGGTTCTTGAATTACTATTTGGGGAAGGACGAGATAGACAATGTGAAATTGTTTTTCTCGCTTAGCCTATTAACCCATATTATTATTGGCATCATTGTTGTAATACTGACTGAAGCTGTGGGCTTGTGGTTCCTATACAACAAGATGTCATTGCCTCCCGACCGTTTCAATGCGGCTTTCTGGGTTCTCCAGATTTCCACACTGATTACATTATCACGTATCATTCGGTCACCTTACAATGCTGTCATTATTGCTTACGAGCGAATGGACTATTACGCTTATATCAGCATTATTGATGTAGTGCTGAAACTATTGATTGTCTATCTGCTCAGTATTGTTAATTTCGACAAACTTATCCTTTATAGTTTGCTTTCATTGGCAGTATCATTGTCTGTCACCTATGCTTTCAAATATTATAGCAATCGTCATTTCCCGATTTCTCATTTCAAATTCCGCTGGGACAGAAAATCCTTCAATGAGATATTCCAATTCTCCAGCTTCAGCTTATTAGGCAATATGGCCAATATGGTGACCCATCAAGTAGTGAACATGATAATCAACACCTTCTGTGGAGTGGCTGTCAATGCTGCAGTTGCCGTGAGTAGCCAATTGAGTCATGGCGTCTATAGTTTCATCACCAATTTCCAATTGGCATTCAATCCCATCTTGGTGAAAACGTACGCCAGAGAAGAATTTATGGAGCTGAAGCAATTGATTTATAAAGTGTCAAAGCTCTCCTATTATCTGATGTTCTGCATCAGTTTGCCACTGTTAATTTACACTCGTGAGTTCCTGTCACTTTGGTTGACCGAAGTGCCCGATTTTACGGTGGAATTCTGCCAACTTACTGTTGTAACCTTTTTAATTGACACACTTGCAGAACCTTTGTGGAAAACCGTACAAGCATCGGGACAAATCAAGGTGTATCAAATAGTTACAAGTTTAATCTTATTAAGCAACTTACCCCTTTGCTATATCGTACTGCATTTGGGTTATTCACCCGTCATAGTGTTTGTGGTCAAACTGGCTATCAATTTCATTGCCTATATTTATCGCTTCTTCTTTACTAAAAGATTAATAGATTTCTCATTATCTGCTTATTTGAAGAATATCATCACACCTATTATTTTGGTGACAATTACAGTGTGCATCATCAGTTATGGCGTCACCACTCTTAATTTGCATTATATAATTTCCGCCATCATCATATTCCTTGCTTCATTAGCTATCATATATTTTATCGGTACAACGAAATCAGAGAAAAAGTTTTTGATGAATATTATAAATAACAAATTAAGAAAAAATTGAGGCATAACATGAAAATAATTATCTGGAAAATAAAAAAATCAATTTTGATTTTTTATATTATACTCTTAAAGATATACTATTTGATTTATGAGTATTTCCATAAAGATTATATCATTCTCACATCATCAATTTTTCCTTTAAAATATAATTGGGGTGATAATTTAAGCAGAATATTGGTGGGACTTATATCCCCATCAACAAAAATCATAACAAATAGATATACTTACAATTTCAGGAAAAGAGAAGACTATCTTTGTATTGGTAGTATTATAACATGGATGACAACATCTCGTTCAATCATTTGGGGCAGTGGTGTGGTTTATCCTGATAAAACCATTTCCGCCAAGCCCAAGCAAGTCTTGGCCGTTCGGGGACCTCTGACACGGGCTTACTTACAAGGCCAAGGCATTACCTGTCCTGAAATCTATGGCGACCCTGCCTTGCTGTTACCAAGATATTATCAACCAGCATCAAAACAAAAGAAATACAAGTTGGGGATTGTGCCTCATATGCGCGACCACGACAATCCGATTGTCAAAGCATTAAAAAGGCGCGATGACCTGCTTATCATTGATGTCAGAGACATCCATCCTTGGACTAAAGTCGTTGACCAAATCAATCAATGTGAGCACATCATATCCAGTTCTCTCCACGGTATCATCGTAGCCGATGCTTATGAAGTACCCAACCGCTGGGTAGAATTTGAAGGTGGCGAACAGAAAGCATACGCTTTCCATGACTATCTACAATCAGTGGGACACGATGTTGACGGTCCGGTAATAGTTACCAAGCAGACCAAGACTGAAGACCTCATCGGTTTCTGTCAATGGCAACCTCTAAAAATCGACTTAGAAAAGCTGATGTCGGTCTGTCCATTCATTATACATAATAAGTCAAAAGACAACGTATAAAACAAATCTCTGTTTGGCTTGATTATTTCATGTCATATTTTTCATATTTCACGAATAAATACAATCTCTTCCTATGAGCAAGATTTTATTTGACGGTATTTCAACCCAAAGCAGTCAAGAAGGGAAATTTCATGGTGCAGGCGAATATGCGAAATACCTACTTTATGAGGCCATTTCTGCTGGTTATATTTTTGATGTAGTATTGAATAAAAATAAATATACCGATCCTATTACTGAACATTTTTTGAAAAAACATCCTGCTATCACAGTTCATATAGTAAATGGAAAGTCAGATGTTTACAGATTGATTAACACGGGTCAATATACTCGTTTTTTCTCCGCTCTTCCTAGCTTCTATTCCGACTATAGTTGTTCGACTCCTTTGTTCGGTGTGATTCATGGTCTTCGCAGCATTGAGCTGCCCTGGGACTACTACCGATACAAATACGCCCGTACGGCGAAGGACAAGATACGCGACTGGCTCATTTCCCAGAGCCAGCGGATGCAGGAGCGCCTGAAACGGAAGCACATTGCCCTTAACTCACGCCTCATCAGCATCAAGGGGGCACGCTACATTGTGGTGTCGGAGCATACCAAGCACTCTGTGCTAAGTTTCTTCCCCCATTTGCGCCCCGAGGACATCTCGGTGCATTATTCCCCCTTCTCCATTGATGCACCCACGAATGCTCAGAAAGAGGACTTCTATCTGATGGTGAGTGGCAACCGTTACGAGAAGAACGTCTATCGCGCAGTGCTGGCCTTCGACAAGTTGTTCTCCGGCGGTTGGCTTCAGGGCAAACGGGTGAAGATTACCGGTTGTAAGAATATGTCACTTTGGTCTGACGTGCGCTGCCGCGACCGCTTCGAACTGCTTCCCTACGTTAGCACCGAGGAGCTCAACCGCCTTTACGAATGCGCTTATTGCTTTGTCTACCCCAGCCTGAACGAGGGTTTCGGCTATCCTCCACTGAAGGCGATGGGCTACGGCACTCCCGTGGTGGCTTCCTCAGCCACAAGCATCCCTGAGGTATGCGGCGATGCCGCAAGCTATTTCTCACCCACCAATATCGACGACATGGCTAACCGCATCCTGCGGGTGGAGCTCGACCGCGATTACTATGCCTCGCTTGTTGAACGCGGTCATCGCCGTGTGCGCGAACTGCTTGACAAGCAGGCCGCCGACATTCCCCAACTCCTCCAAATGATTTTTGGATAACCAGATATGAAAGAGCGCATTAAGCACAATAACGCGCTATACATTTTTCTACCCTTAATCGCCATTGCGGTGCTCCGCATGGTCGATAAGACGAGCGTGTTCTCCTATGGCTATACGCTTCTTATCTTCTTTGCCTTCCATCTCGTGCATTTCGAGAACAAGGAGGTGGACCGCAATTTCATCTATTTGCATTACTATTTGGCTCATGCCATCCTCCTTTTCTGCGTCTTCCGCTACCAGATGCCTGAATACATGGGCCTTACGGGGCCCGAGGGTGGTATCGGCACCGATGATGTGCGTTTCTATGCACAGGTGGTTCAAGGCAAAGGGGTGTTCTACCATATTAAAGTTAGTCTGGTGAACATCCACCATTTCTCCTCGCTACTGCTGATTGTCTATCCTTTCGAGGTGCATACGCCCCTCAATTTGGTCACTTTCAACCTTGTGGGCGTCTGTTTTCTCCCCTATTACATGAAGAAGCTCACGTTAGAGATTTTTGACGACGAGAAACTTGCCAACCGTGTGGGTCTGCTCACCTTACTGTGCCCCTTCCTCACCTATTATGGCTGTATTCTGATGCGAGACACGCTGATTGTCACCTTGGTGGTGGGAGGTATGTATTACTTCATGAGGAGGAAATACATCCCAATGCTTCTTTTTGCCGCACTGATTATTTGGGTGCGCTTTGGCAGCTTTATTTATTTTATAACGGGTATCCTGCTCATCATGCGGCGGAATTTAATGGTGGCGAACAAAAGCACCATACGCCTCACCTTGCTTATCATCGTCTTGATCATCATCTTCAACTATTCCTACGAGACCATTCAGGAATTTTCTGAAGGTAAATTGGGCGACAGCGTGTTCCGCTCCACAGAGAGCGACTTCTTCGAAGACACCACGATTTCCAAACTAACCAAGCTTCGCTTCCCGCTCAACATCATTGCGCTGACGGTATTCTTCTTAGTCAACCCCATGTTTGGCTGGCGTGGACTATCGGAAGGAATCACACACGAGATATACCTCATGAGCAATATCTACAGTGCCACTCTCAATGGACTGTTCATGCTCGTTCTCTGGCCATTTATCTTCAATGGCATACTGGCTTGGTTCAACCGGCGGAGTGTCAACCTGCAATTGGCTATCCTATTGATGTTCGGGTTCACCATCGTATTGGGCGTTGTCGATTTGCAGATTCGTCACAAAGTGATTGTCTACCCGTTTATATGTATGGTGGCTGCCTATGGCATGGTGCGCTACGACCATCTTTCCAAATACTGGTCCACCGTCTTGGGAGGATTGATGATTGCCGCCCAGTTGGCCTTATTTGTTATCAGGGTGTTTCTCCCATTTCACAACCCATTTGCATAACTATCAGTTAATATCCAAGAACAACTGAATATACTCTTATTATTGTGTCTCGACATCGCAACCGCATCTTTTTCTTTCTCTATTTTGTTCTTCCTACTGTTTCTGTAGCAGTCCTTCTATCGACTGATCGGACAAGCATCAACTCCTACGCATTTGCTATGGCGCTCTTCGCAGGGGTTCACCTGCTACTTCGTGAAAAACAGGAGTTGAGAAACAACTTTATCCTCTACCATATCTACTTGGGGGTCAGTATTATGCTTTATAAGATTTTCATCACTCAGACCCCTGAATTTTTGGGCACTACGAGCGTTGTGGCTTTCGACGACTTGGGGTTCTTTGCCCAAATGGCAGATGATGACATCGTTGTGCCTTACGACTGGACTGAGGAACGAGAAACCATTCACCAATTTGCCATTTTCTACCGTGCATTTTATCCTTTCCCCATCAGAACCCCGCTCAACATCATCATAGTAAACATACTGTGGACGATGCTGATGCCCTATTATTCAAAAAAACTGATTTATCAGCTCACTAAAGATGAGAAGGCCGCAAGATTGGCTTTCATTCTAACTGCCATCTGCCCTTTCAATGTCTATTTTGGCTGCATTCTGCTTCGAGAATCTATGGTCGCCACCTGTGTCATCGCCACCATGTATCATATTTTAAGAAAGAATTACCTTTTTGTTGCATTTTTCGTAACTGTTCTCATCTATATTCGTTTTGGCAGTATCGCTTTTTTATTGGCTGGCCTTCTTTTGTTGGTTAGAAAGCATGACTTGCAGATAAATAAGAATAGTCATCGCTCTATCATCCTCATAGTTCTGATAATTGTTTTCTTCAATATATTTTATACTAGCATTCAAGAATTATCGGGTGGAAAATTAGGCGACAGCGTCATCCGTGAAATTGAGGGTAGCTACTGGGAAGAGTCCACCATTTACCAGTTGTATTCGCTTCCTTTCCCCCTCAACTTGGTCATGACAACGGTGTTTTTCCTGTTCAGTCCCACCTTCCGCTTCCCAAAAATGGTCGAAGGGTATTACATGCCGTTCTCTTTTGCGAGTGTATTCTTCACACCCATGCTGTTCTTCTTCCTGTGGTATCCCATTGTCAATCAAGTGCTCACCTACCGAAAACGCAATGACGTGAATGCACAGTTCCTCGTGTCCATCATGCTTGTCTTCGCCCTACTTTTGGGCTCCATCGACCTGCAGATTCGCCATAAGACAGTGCTTTTCCCCTTTATGTGCATGCTTGCGGCTTATGGATACGCCAAATTCGACAAGAGCCAGAAATACACCAGCCTCACCATCAGCAGCCTCTTCGCCGTGGGGCAGATTTTCATTGCCATCAACCCGTATCTTTAAAGATATTGAAGATTGAAAATTGAAGATTGAAAATTAAGCTTCGCTTGAATGTCGGCGGCACCTCAGCAATTAAAGCAAGCATCATCAACAGCAAACGAGACATCCAGCGCAAAAGCGTCAAGCCTCTTGTGAAAAAATAATTTGGAGAATGGGGAAATACATCAATATAGGCAACGAGGGGTTCCGGAAAATCCGCAACAGTGAGTATGTCGACAAGTCAGGACTGATAGACATTGTCAACGGTACACTATTCTCCGAACAATGCTTCAGCTGCGTATCGCGCTGCCGCCGCTTTGGCAAGTCGATGGCGGCAAAAATGCTGTGCGCCTATTACGACCGGTCTTGCGACTCAAAGAGCCTCTTCGCCGATTTGGCAATAGCCAAAGCCCCATCATTTGAGAAGCATTTGAACAAATACCCCGTCATTTATCTTGATATGACTTCATTCGTTACAAAATATCATGAAGACAGCATTATCCAGATAATTGACGCCGCGCTGAAAGCGGATGTCCACGAAGCCTACCCCCAAGTGCCTTTTCGCGAAGGAAACGACTTGATGGACGGTCTCTTGCAAATAGCAGAAGCCACAGGAGACCAATTTGTGTTCATCATTGATGAGTGGGATGCCATCTGCCGTGAGTTACATCCCAACACGTCCGCCATGGACCGCTACGTCAACTGGCTGCGCCGCATGTTCAAGAGTGTGGACGGAAGTAGAGTGTTTGCCGGGGTATATATGACAGGCATTTTGCCCATCAAGAAATATAAGACGCAGTCGGCTCTCAACAATTTCAGAGAATACTCCATGATGTCACCAGGTAAAATGGCCTCGTTTTTCGGCTTCACCAAGGATGAGGTGCGAGTCATAGCCTGTAAACACGGCATGGACTTCGACGAACTGGAGAAATGGTATGATGGCTATCAGATAGGCTCCCAGCCATCGATGTTCAACCCCAATTCTGTAATGCTGGCCATCGACGAGCAGTGGTGCGAAAGCTATTGGGGGAAAACCGGTGCTACCGATGCCGTGGCAAACTACATACAAATGAATTATGAGGGACTGAAGGATGACATCATCTACATGTTAGCAGGGGGAAGGTGCAAAGTGGACCCAAAGGGATTTAAAAACGATATATCGCAAGTGCTGAACCGTGATGATGTGCTTACCGTCCTCATTCATCTGGGATACCTTTCCTACGACCGCACCAAAAAAGAATGCTATATACCCAACCGTGAGGTGGCGGGAGAGATGGAAGAAGCAATAAAAGCCAACAATTGGAAGAACATCATAAATGCGCTTCAAAAATCTGAACAACTGCTCCGCTCCACCATCGAAGGCGACTGCGAGGCGGTGGCAAAGGGCATCGACAATGCACACGACGAGAACACAAGCATCCTCTCCTACAACAATGAGAACTCGTTGGCTTGCGTACTTGCCATCGCCTACTATTATGCCCGAAACGATTACATCATCCATCGCGAACTGCCCACAGGAAAGGGCTTTGCCGACTTGGTGTTGATTCCACGAAAGAACATCAATTCACCAGCCATCGTTCTTGAATTGAAATACAACCATGACGTAGATGCTGCCATCGACCAAATCCATCGAAAGAAATACCCTGCTAAAGTGGCAGAATACACAGGTAACCTCCTCCTTGTGGGAATCAACTACGACAAAGAGACCAAAACTCACCAATGCAAGATAGAGAAGGTCACCATTTAGAGAATTTGAGAATTTCTGATATATTCCCTTATCAGTTTTAATCGCGAGATATACAATTAAGCATCAACCACATCATACATTCCATTTATGAATATCAATAAGAAAAGGGTTTTTAGAGATGCCATTGACTTAGGGGTCAGCATTTTGCTGTTCTGGCTCTATCTCCCCCACCTTCTTCTTTATCTCATTGGGTGGAAAAAACGGCTAATAGACAGTGACATCAGCAGGCTGAAAGCCCAGATACATTTTCATACGCCCAACTTCCTTGCATTGCTTTACTTCCTTCATCACAGCAGCTATTACCGCTGTACGTTCTATCATCGTATTGGCCCCATGGTGTCGCTGCTGATAGGATGGTGGCGCCCCGGCGAGAAATCGTTTGTGGTGCCCTTCTCCACTCAAATCGATGAGGGCCTCTATTTCGCACACCCCTACTCCACTGTGCTTAACGCACAACGTATCGGAAAAAATTTCAGCTGCATACACTGTGTGACACTTGGCAAGAAAGACGGGAAACGGCCTATCATAGGCGACAACGTGACGGTCAACTGCCATGCATGTATCATTGGAGGCATCACCATCGGCGACAATGCCGTCATCGGAGCAGGCAGTGTTGTGCTGAAAGACGTGCCAAAAAATGCTGTTGTGGCAGGGAATCCCGCAAGAATAATCAAATATATCAACCCTTAATAGAAACTGGAATGAGAGTTCTTTTCTCAACAATGAACACCATCGAATTTGATGGAAAATATTATTACAGCAATGCCATCCCCGACATGTACCGCCGCTACCAGGTACTTGGCAAAGATATCACACTGCTTTGTCATGCGAAGAAAGTGGACAAGGCTAAGAGCCAGCTGATTGACCCTGATGCCATTAAAATCATTATCATCAAAAAGCGCAACACATTCAAAAGCAGATTGGCTGGTTCGGGAGAAACTAACAAGATTCTGCTTGAAGAAGTACGTAAGGCCGACATGTGTGTCATCCACACGCCATCGTCATACGGCAACAAGGTCATCGAATATGCCAAGAAGTTGAACAAGCCCTATCTGACCGTCATTTGCGGATGCCCATGGGACAGTCTGTGGAACTATGACTGGCGCGGCAAGATGCTGGCACCATTCTCTTATCTGAGCATGAAGAAATGGCAGCGCGACGCCCCCTACTCCATCTACGTCACCCGCTATTTCCTACAGGGCCGATATCCTACAAGTGGCAAGTGGATTAACTGCAGCAATGTGGAGATGCAGACGGGGCTGCCCGACGTGCTTGAGACGCGCCTCGCTAACATCGAGGAGCGCCGTGCCGCCGGACGACGCCCACGTATCGGCACAGCCGCCGCCATCGATGTGCCCTACAAAGGTCAGGAATACGTAATCCGTGCCCTCGCGAAGTTGAAACAGGAGGGCATCGACATGGAATACCACATGATTGGTGGTGGCAGCAAAGACCGCCTACAGGCCATCGTCGATAGCCTCGGGCTTGGCGACCGGGTGTTCATCCACGGCGGCCTCCCACACGACAAGGTGGCAGAGTTCTACGACGACATGGACATCTATATCCAGCCGAGCAAGCAGGAGGGACTGCCACGCTCCACCATCGAGGCCATGAGCCGTGGATGCCTCTGTTTCGGGTCGGCCATTGCCGGCATTCCCGAACTGCTCGACAAGGAACATCTCTTCTCCAAAGGCAATGTGTCACAAATCGTGCAGCGGCTGAAAGCCATCAAGCCCGGCGACTATGCTGAGCAGGCGAGGAGAAACTATGACGTGGCAAAGGAATACGACCGCGACGTGCTCAATGAGCGGCGGCGCAAATTCTTGCTGGAATTCAAAGAAGCTTATTTCGGAAAGGAATGACGAAATCGGACTTCATCTTCATGCTGGTACGGTCGGCCTTGTGGCAGCAGCCACTCGCCCATTTCGACATGTCGCCTCGCCAATACCGGGAGGTGATGGAGGAGGCCGACAAACAGTGCATCCTCGGACTCATCACCGACTGCCTACGCACCAACAACATGGGCCTTCAGAAAAAATGCGTGATACACATGCTGAAACTGCAGAACACGCTCATGAAGGAGAACCACCAGATAGACGAGCACCTCTGCCAACTCGTGGCACTGCTGCAAGGCCATGACATACATCCCGTGGTGGTGAAGGGACAGACCATCGGAGCACTCTACCCGAAACCTGGCCTGCGGGTGCCCGGCGACATCGACTTCTATGTGCACGCCGCCGACAGGCAAGCCACCATGGACCTCGTGGCCAAGGAATGGGGCGTGGAGGAGTTCGACCACAACCCCGACGGCAAGGAAATAGGTTTCACTGTGGGCAAGATTGTCTTCGAATTGCACAACACCCTCCTGATGTTCGAGGACAAGAAGCACGGCGCCTATTTCAACCAATTAGTTGACAACAGCCAGCATGGAGTGGTCAGCGTGGCAGGCCACGAGGTGGGGACCCTGGAGCCCACGCTCAATGTGTTCTACACCTTCTGCCATCTCTACCACCACTTCCGCTCCGAGGGCGTGGCGATACGGCAGTTGTGCGACCTGACCATGCTGCTGCATGCACATCATGGCACCATCGACCGGGAGCGTCTTGCGGAGATGCTGCGAAAAACCGGCTACACTCATGCCTTCGCCACCTTCGGTTGCCTACTCATCGAAAAACTGGGTCTGCCAGCCGATGAGATGCCCGTCGACATCACCGACCGCGACAGGAAAACGGCCAAGGAGGTGCTGAAGGTCATCCTCGAAGGTGGCAACTGGGGCAACTACAGCCGCAAGGACTACGACAAGCACAGTCTGCACCACGCACTGGAGACCGGATGGATACGCATCAAGCGCTACCTGTCGTTCTTCCACCTCTCACCAAGCGAGAATTTCTCGCTACTGATAAAGGAAATCCCACGGAGAACGACAAAGCTCATCAAAAGAATAGTGAAAGGCAAGCCCTGACAGCATGACCAAGCAGCCGCCACTCATCACCGTCTTCACCCCCACCTACAACCGTGCCCACCTCCTCGATGCCTGCCACAAGAGCCTCTGCACACAGGAGTTGAAGGACTTTGAATGGATTGTGGTGGATGACGAGAGCAGCGACAACACCACAGCGACAGTGGAGGGATGGATGGACCACCCCACCACACATTCCGACGGTACCACGAGAGGCATTTCACGCCTGGGAGGCTTCCCCATCATCCTTACCCGACAGCCCCATGGCGGGAAACACCGGGCCACCAACCTCGCCGCACGAATAGCGTGTGGCGAGCTCTTTTTCGTACTCGACAGCGACGACCACTTGCTACCCTTCTCCCTGAAACATGTTGCCGAACTGTATGCTACGGTCAGAGAAGACAAGCGCTTCGGAGGCGTGGCGGCACAGAAAGGGCACTTCGACGGCACCATCTTCGGGCCGGACAACATACACGGCATCACCGACATGTCGTATCTCGAGCGAAAATATGTCAGAGGGAAAAAGGGGGAGAAGAGCGAGGTGTTCAAAACCACCATCATGCGCGATTTTCCACAACCCGACATCGAGGGGGAGTTCTTCTGTCCGGAATCGCTCATCTGGAACCGCATCTCAGCACAATTCCTGCTCAGATACTCCGAGAAAATCGTCTACCACTGCGAATACCTGCCCGACGGCCTCACCGCACAGGCCACAAGGCGGAGAATGCGCAACCCTGTGGCCACGCTGCTGACCTACAGCGAGCTGACACGCTACGACATCCCGTTCCTTACCAAATGCCGCGCTGCAATCAATTACCACCGCTTCGCTCCATGCATGAAGAGCAGAAAACCCTCCGGAATCGACAACGGCCGACTACTGAGTCCTCCCCACATCAGCCACCGATGGTTCTTCCTCTGGCCCATAGGAAGACTGATGCACCTTTGGGACAAGATAAGAGTCCGTTCATAGCCCCAGAATATTGTTGAGACACCATAATTTACGGTGTCTCTTCTTCTACTTACCGGAAACGTATAAATATCATCAAATGCCAGCTACCGACACCATGAAAAAAGGGTCTGCAAGTATGGTGTGCCTGAGTTTCGACGACGGGCGGGCAGACAACTACACGACGGTATGGCCGCTGTTGCGCCAAAAGGGCATGGCTGCTACATTCAACATCTGCACGGGCTACGTATTAGACGACAAAGCCTGTGAGCATTTCACGTCTGTTCAGCCCATGACCGCCACAATGGTGCGGGAGATTTTCGAAGACAAGACGATGGAAGTGGCGGCTCACGGCTATCTGCACCTCAGCGAAGCCGCTGACTTGCAGCGGGGGCTTTGCACCCTGCTCGACCTCCTTGGCACCGACCGACTGACACCATCGGGCAACGGCATGGCTGTGCCTCACAACCGGCTCAGCACTGCCGAGCACGACGCGCTCCTCCCCTTCATGGAAGAGAGACAGGTGAGGTATCTGAGAAAATCGGTGAGGTATGGCACACACAACCATATCGGCAAGTGGTGCCGAAAAATGAGCCGCCTGATAAGCCTCAATGTGCTCTATCGGCTCGGACATGCCGACACCCTGATGGACAATGCCTTGACAAAGCCGATAGTGTACAGTGTCCCGATACTGGCCAGCACGCCCCCGAGGTGCGTGGAATCCCTCACCGACATGGCCATCAGCAGAGGGAAGCACCTCGTGCTGCAACTGCACAGCATTGGTGGCAACGACGGGGCTCTCAGCTATCCCACCACAGCCTTCAATACTCTTCTTGAGCACCTTGAACTCCGCCGCCAGCAAGGAAAAATAAAAATCGTCACCACCATGGAGATGACAAAAAAAATTATGAGCGGGCGAACAGATAACGAATAATACACTTCTTTTTTTATCAAAAAATATGAAAAGAATTACGACCTTATTTGTATGGGGACTTTTATTCCTAAGCGTTGCTGTTCAGGGTTGTCAAATCCGACATCATTCAGAATCTTTTGAGTCAAAAAAAACAAAGCCATATAAAAAAACAGATAAGAAGTCCACAAAAAAAACTATTCTAAAATCGCCTAAAACACCTAATCCATCATCAAAAATATCAAATGTCCCTCTCTGCCCCGATGGTAATCACCCACATATGATTAATCTTGGTCTACCTTCCCGCACTAAGTGGGCTTGTTGCAATATTGGCTCCACATGTCCAGAAGAATATGGTGATTATTATGCATGGGGCGAGACAAAAACGAAATCAACGTATGATTGGTGCAATTATGAGTATTACAAAGACAAATCTTATAGTAATCTTGGAACCACCATTAGCGGTACGATGTATGATGTGGCTCATGTAAAGTGGGGTGAATTATGGCAAATGCCTACTAAAGAACAGTGTGATGAACTAATTAATAACTGCTCCCACTATTATACAAAAGTTAACGGCATAAAGGGGCGCATGTTCATAAGCAAAAAGAACGGTAGAAGTATATTCATACCTGCTTCCGGACTTCGAGATGTCACGGCTCTAAATAGTACAAATATGGATGGTTTATACTGGACAGGGACACAATATGAAAACTATATAGAAGGAGCATATTTCTTCAGCATTAGCACCAATAATAACATTGTGGAAACGAGTAGTTTATTTCGCCCCTTAGGTCTTACTATTCGGCCTATCACGAAATAAGTTTTTGTAATATATATAAAAACAACATTTCTTCACCCCCCCAAAAGGCACACTATTTGCAGGACATGGGGGTAATTCAGACTTGACTAATCATTTTATGGCAGAAAACAAGAAAGATTTAAAACTGGCCGTTCTGTTCGACGCAGACAATGTGCCTTACTCACATGTGCAGGAGATGCTCAATGAGTTGGCGAAATATGGCATCCCCACCATCAAGCGCATTTATGGTGACTGGACAAAGCCCAACCTGGCGGGCTGGAAATCCGTGCTGTTGGAGAATGCCGTCACCCCTATCCAGCAATACAGCTACACCACCGGCAAGAATGCCACTGATTCGGCGATGATTATCGACGCCATGGACATTCTCCACAGCGACAAGGCCGACGGGTTCTGTCTCATCTCGAGCGACAGCGACTTCACCCGCCTCGCCACCCGCCTCAGGGAGTCGAGCAAACTGGTCATCGGCATGGGCGAGCGGAAGACGCCACGCCCCTTCATCGCGGCATGCGACAAGTTCATCTATATCGAAAACCTCGGCATCGACGAGGAGGAAGCCCAGACGGAGGATACGGCACAGGAGCCAACGGGCAGCGAGGAGAGGAAAGCGGCTCCTGCCAAGGAGAAAATCAACTATTCCGTCATCAGGCTGCTCCGCAAAACCATCGACGACCTGGCCGACGACAACGACTGGGTGTCGCTCGCAGAAGTGGGTAGCCTCCTGCTGAAAAAGCGTCCAGACTTCGACCCGCGCAACTACGGATTTCCGAAACTCACACCGCTCATCGAGTCCATTCCCAAATATTTCGAGATAGAGAAGCGAAAGGCAGAAAACAGCCACGTCGTGCATGTCTTCGTCAGGATGAGAAAAGGAAGATGAATGGGGGAAAAACCGCATTGGATTTTAAGCACCCATCCAAATATCAAGAATTTTCAACTTCAATCAAAAAAATTTGCTCATTCGCTAAAAAAGGATTATCTTTGCACGACCTAACCACCGTATCTGTGAAAAATGGGAAAAAGAATACGTAAGCTGAAAAAGCAGCGGCTGCATAGCGAAGGCAATGACACCCTCTTTTACAGCCTTCTGATACTCATTGCCATAGGAGTTATCCTGTGGCGGAGTTTCGATTCGCACATGCCCTTCTGGTGCTTTGTATGCGTCTTTGGCGTGCTTTACGGCATCGTTGTCAATTTTTTCCGATGCCCCATCCGCTTTCTCGACATAGAGGACACCTCGAATATCGTGGTGGCTCCTGCCGACGGCAAGGTGGTGGTGGTGGAGGAAGTCGACGAGGATGAGTATTTCCATGACCGCCGGCTGATGATTTCCATTTTCATGAGCCTGTTCAATGTCCATGCCAACTGGTTTCCCGTCGATGGCAAGGTGACGATGGTGAAGCACCAGGACGGCAATTTCCACAAGGCATGGCTGCCGAAGGCAAGCGAGGAGAACGAACATGCCGACGTGATGATAGAGACCCCCAACGGCGTGCCGGTGCTCTGCCGCCAGATAGCGGGTGCCGTGGCCCGTCGCATCGTCACCTACGCCAAGGAAGGCGAGGAATGCGAGATAGACGACCACCTCGGTTTCATCAAGTTTGGCTCAAGAGTGGATGTCTTCCTCCCTGTGGGCAGTGAGGTGTGCGTCACCTTGGGACAATCGACAACAGGCGACCAGACCATCATCGCCAAACTGAAATAGACCATGGCGAACCCGATTACCCGCAACATTCCCAACTCCATCACCTGCTGCAACCTGCTGTCGGGATGCATCGCCACTTCTTTCGCCTTCATGGGGGAACAGCGGATGGCTCTGCTGTTCATCATCTTGGGTGCTGTCTTCGACTTCTTCGATGGCATGACGGCCCGTCTGCTTCATGTGTCATCGCCCATCGGCAAGGAGCTTGACTCTCTGGCCGACGAGGTGACATTCGGCATGGCTCCGGCAACGATGGTCTTTACACTGCTTTTCCAGCTCCCCTACCCTGCCTCATTGTCGGCTCTCCACAGTTACTTGCCATACGTAGCATTCTTGCTCGTGGCTTTCTCCGCACTCCGCTTGGCCAAATTCAATCTTGACGAGCGGCAGACGACATCTTTCATCGGGCTCCCTACACCGGCCAACGCCTTGTTCTGGGGCGCTCTGATTGTGGGGCTTGGCGACCGGCTGTCGCACCTGTCATTCGCCCTGGTTCTCGTCCTTGTACTCATCGTCCTTAGCTGTTGGCTCTTGGTCGCCGAACTGCCTCTCTTTGCCCTGAAATTCAAGCACTGGGGATGGCGAGGCAACGAGGTGAAATACGTTTTCCTGGCATCATGTGTGCCCATTCTGGGCTTCCTCGGAGTGGGTGGTTTCTCCGTGGTCATCACATGGTATGTCATCCTTTCGCTTTATGCCAACAGCCGTTCCCGGCAATGAAACGTTTTTTTAGATGATTATCCTGAAATTCATCTTTTTCATCTTCCTTATCGGTGTCGGCGCAGTGCTCTTCTTTTTCCTCCGCGTATACATCACCGTGCGCAAGCTGAAGAAGCGCGGCGGTTTCCACAACGACGGCGGTTTCCGTACCGATGGCACCTCATCGCAGCATACCACCTCGGCAACTGGCGAATCGGGTGAGCGGATTACCGACACACGCTCCCCCTCGCACGGCCAGCGCAAAATCATCGCCGACGACGAAGGGGAGTATGTCGATTTTGAGGAAGTGGAGGAATAATTAAGAATTAGGAATGAGGAATGAGGAATTAGGAATTTATTCTTTCTTGGGTGGTTTTTGTGATGCTACTCAGTAGTTTTCTTAGTTCTTCACAGTCTTCATAAATGGATCGGTATTCTGTTTCGGACAGATATTCGGTTTCATTTAGCAAATCAAGCCAATATTGTGTCTCCACACACTCTTTGAAGGCGATATACATCTTTGAAAGAAAATCCTTTTTGCTTATTCCGCAAATACCTTCAGAAATATTCGCTCCGATACTTGTACCGCTACGCATTAACTGCTTCGACATTACAAACTCCCGCTTTTCATCGCACAGATAATTATATAATCGCACTATTCGCACAGCGAACTTTTTTGCCTTTACCGATATAATATTGTTATCTTTCATCGTTAAAATTTCCTCATTCCTCATTCCTCATTCCTCATTCCTCATTTTCTATGGGTGCACAAATGTTCCTATGGGCTCGCCGTCAATGACTTTCTTGAGATTTCC
Organism: uncultured Prevotellaceae bacterium; assembly: GCA_946184125.1. Lineage (GTDB taxonomy): Bacteria > Bacteroidota > Bacteroidia > Bacteroidales > Bacteroidaceae > Prevotella. The sequence goes on along the minus strand of CAMHEL010000030.1, from coordinate 6,018 downwards.
CACCACATCCATATTGAAGACATAGATAGGCAGATTGTTGTCGCTGCACATGACGACTGCCGAAAGGTCCATCACCTTGAGACCGCGTGCGAGGATTTCCTCGTAGGTGATATCGTCGAATTTCGTTGCGGTGGGGTCTTTCTCGGGGTCAGCGGTATAGATGCCATCTACGCGCGTGCCCTTGAGCATCACATCGGCCTCTATTTCCACGCCGCGCAGCGATGAGCCCGTGTCGGTGGTGAAATAAGGCGAACCTGTGCCGGCAGAGAAGATACACACCCGTCCGGCTTCCATTTCCTCGATGGCCTTCCATTTTGAGTAGAACTCGCCGATGGGCTCCATCCTGATGGCTGTGAGCACTTTGTTAGGCACCCCATGTGTAGTCAGGGCACTGCTGAGGGCGAGTGAGTTGATGACTGTGGCGAGCATGCCCATTTGGTCGCCTTTGACACGGTCGAAGCCCTTGGTGGCTCCGCTCAGTCCACGGAAGATGTTACCACCACCGATGACGATGCCTATCTGCACGCCCATGTCGTGTATTTCCTTGATTTGGCGGGCATAGTCGGCCAAACGCTCGGGGTCGATGCCATAGCCCTGTTTGCCCATCAGACTTTCGCCGCTGAGCTTGAGTAATATTCGATTAAATCTTGCCATAATTATTGTTGGTTTAAAGGTGTTTCCTATATAAAAATGAGGTGTCGTACTGTGTCACTTACACGAAAGCCACTTCCTTGAAAGCATAAGAGCGCTCACGGCCAGTGCTGTCGCGCACGACGAGGTGCCCGTCGTCTTCCACGCGCACGATTTCGGCTTCAAAGGCACCGCCGGCATCACGGTAAGGATGGCTGCCGAAGCGCCTGTAGAGATGCTCGTGATACATTTTTCGGATGAGGTCGTAATCGCCCTTGCCGACATACCCAAGCATCACCTCAAGAGAATCCAGGAGCCGATGGAGCACTTCGTCGACAGGGATGGAATGACCGAGAATCTGGTAGAGTGACACAGGATTGGGGGCATCGCTGAGAAACGTCTCCTGATTGACATTGACGCCTACGCCGTAGATGCAGCGAGTGAGCCCCTTTCGGCTGACTGCAGTCTCTATCAGCGTACCGCTGATTTTCCGGTCGCGCCAGTAGATATCGTTGGGCCATTTCAGCGAGATGTCGTTCGTGTACAAGGAGAGGGCATGCCCCACGGCCAGGGCACCTGCCTCGGAGAGGATGAACTGCCGTAGGGGAGCCACCCCCATGGGCTGGAAACTGATGCTGACGAGGAGGTTCTTTCCCCGTTCGCTCTCCCACACATTGCTCCCCTGTCCACGTCCGGCAGTCTGGAAACCCGCCGTGACAACGGTAAGGGTATCGGCTTCGTCGGGGATGCCACGGATATAGCTGTTGGTGGAGTCGGTCTCTGCAAGCCGAATGATTTTCCTTTCCATGCTTTTATCTCAAAGGGGGTTGGAAAGCATTCTCCAGATGGTCAATCTGCACGTGGTCGCCCTCGCCGACAACGGTGATGATGTCGAAGCGCACGTCGCACGTGATGGGATACCGCCGCAGGTAGGCATTGGCAGCGGTGGTAAGATTGCGCTTCTTGCGCCAGTCCACGGCCTCCTCAGCCATCATAATGTCGGTGTTGTGGCGTGTTTTCACCTCCACGATAGCAAGGGTGGAACCATCGGGCGTGAGCGCAGTGAGGTCAAGGTCGCGGTGCCCTATGCGCCAGTTGCGATGGCAGATGGTATAGCCTTTCTGCTGAAGGTACTCCGCCGCGCGCATCTCGCCCCATTTGCCATAGTCATTGTGTGCTGCCATAAAAATAATCTAAAAACTGACAAACTTATCAACAAAGTAACCCAAAATCTAATGAATCACATTCCCCATACTATGATGGTACGGCCATCGTATTCGTAGGGCTTGTGCCAGATGCGCTCGTCCCAGGACTTGCTGCCCGAGCGGTCGAAGATGATGAGGTGCCCCTCATCTACCGAGCCTACCATGTCCATATACTCTGAAGTCTGCCGCAGGCCGTCGGTTATGGTGCGCTCCAGGCTGTTGCGTAGTATCTTCAGCTCCAGCACCACACGCTGCACCGGACCGCCATAGTGGTCAGTGAGCGGCTTGCGGATGAGAAGGTCGGTGCGACGGCGCCCCAGTCCGTACTCACGGTCGATGTAACCACCGCCGTTGACCACCCGCTGGAGATAGGCCTGGAGCAACAGCTGAGGACCTGCCTCGGCATAGTCGAAACGGCCAATCCAGGAGTCGGCGTTCTCGCGAAAAAACTGCTGGAAGTCCAGGAGCAGCTTCTCCATGTCGATGCCATGGTCGGCACGCTCATACCACAGCGGGTCGGGCGTGATCATGTCCTGCGTCGAAGCTGTGAGTTCACGGGGGATGATCTCACGGTAGATGGTATTGGCGATGCGAAGGGGCTTGCCGCGCTCACGCTTGATAAGCCCCAGATCCACCACATACTGGATGTCATCATTGGGTATCAGGCTTTCATCGGCCTTTCCCTCCGTGCTCAGCATCGGTTCTATGACCCTCCTCACACGGTCCTCGCGGAGCTTGTCGATGAGGATGTCGATATGGGTGTCGCGACGGTAGATGATGCGCTCCTGGGCACGGTAAATCATCTCGGGGATGATGCGCACAGTACGGTCACGGTTCTCCTTCATGCTCCACGTCACCTCACGCCCGAGTGCGTTGACGAGCCAGGGCTGACCCTCCGTAGCATCCCAGACCATGGGGAAGCACGCCTCGTCGAACTCCTGCCCCGTCTCGCGGGTGTGCTGCATGTAAAGCTCATGGATTTCCTCCATGGAGAAATTGCCGAGGCGTAACGATTCCGCCTTGATGTTGAAGGCCGAACCGCCGGTGATAATGTCCTGATTGGAGAGGACGATGCGGTAGTCGCGCACGTCACGCACGCCACAGAGGATGACACTCTGCGGGAAAGCGGCGGGACGGTCGTCATAGCCCGCACGCAATTGGCGAAGCACGCTCACCAAGGAATCGCCCACCAAAGAATCTATCTCGTCGATGAAAAGCACGAATGGCTTGGGAAGTGCCATGGAAAGCCTACGCAAGAAAGCAGTGAGTTTCTCGTTGGGGTCAAAGTCTTTCAACATGCCCCGAATCTGCTGGGGCTGGTCATTAGCTAAGATGAGGCTTAATTTGTCGGCTATTGTTCCACAAACCGTATTGATAGTGCTTTGTATATTGTTTCGTGCGGCCTGTCCTCCCTCCACATTGGCATAGACGGCAATATAATCGCCTTTGGCATTGAGGTAGTCGCGCAGGGCCAATAGGCAGGAGGTCTTTCCCGTCTGACGCGGGGCATGGAGCACGAAATATTTGCTTTGGTCTATCAGTGCCAATATATCCTCCAATTCAAAACGGCTCAGAGGGTCGATGGTGTATTCCATTGAAGCTCTATTTGGGCCAGATGTATTGAAAAAACGTTCCATTACCTACTTACAATTTCTAATTAACCCAAAATCTAAGGAGTCACATTCCCCATACTATGATGGTACGTCCATCGTATTCGTAGGGCTTGTGCCAGATGCGCTCGTCCCAGGACTTGCTGCCTGAGCGGTCGAAGATGATGAGGTGCCCCTCATCCACAGAGCCTACCATGTCCATATACTCTGAAGTCTGCCGCAGACCGTCGGTTATGGTGCGCTCAAGACTGTTGCGTAGTATTTTCAGCTCCAGCACCACACGCTGCACCGGACCGCCGTAGTGGTCGGTGAGCGGCTTGCGGATGAGAAGGTCGGTGCGACGGCGCCCCAGTCCGTACTCACGGTCGATGTAACCACCGCCGTTGACCACCCGCTGGAGATAGGCCTGGAGCAACAGCTGAGGACCTGCCTCGGCATAGTCGAAACGGCCAATCCAGGAGTCGGCGTTCTCGCGAAAAAACTGCTGGAAGTCCAGGAGCAGCTTCTCCATGTCGATGCCATGGTCGGCACGCTCATACCACAGCGGGTCGGGCGTGATCATGTCCTGCGTCGAAGCTGTGAGTTCACGGGGGATGATCTCACGGTAGATGGTATTGGCGATGCGAAGGGGCTTGCCGCGCTCACGCTTGATAAGCCCCAGATCCACCACATACTGGATGTCATCATTGGGTATCAGGCTTTCATCGGCCTTTCCCTCCGTGCTCAGCATCGGTTCTATGACCCTCCTCACACGGTCCTCGCGGAGCTTGTCGATGAGGATGTCGATATGGGTGTCGCGACGGTAGATGATGCGCTCCTGGGCACGGTAAATCATCTCGGGGATGATGCGCACAGTACGGTCACGGTTCTCCTTCATGCTCCACGTCACCTCACGCCCGAGTGCGTTGACGAGCCAGGGCTGACCCTCCGTAGCATCCCAGACCATGGGGAAGCACGCCTCGTCGAACTCCTGCCCCGTCTCGCGGGTGTGCTGCATGTAAAGCTCATGGATTTCCTCCATGGAGAAATTGCCGAGGCGTAACGATTCCGCCTTGATGTTGAAGGCCGAACCGCCGGTGATAATGTCCTGATTGGAGAGGACGATGCGGTAGTCGCGCACGTCACGCACGCCACAGAGGATGACACTCTGCGGGAAAGCGGCGGGACGGTCGTCATAGCCCGCACGCAATTGGCGAAGCACGCTCACCAAGGAATCGCCCACCAAAGAGTCGATCTCATCGATGAAAAGGACAAGGGGTTTGGGTAGTGCCAAGCTCATTTTGCTGAGCATCAATGTCAGCATTGATGCCACATTGTTTTTCCGCACCTCCTCCCTCACAGTCAATGGGATGTCATTGCCAACGATTTTATGTGTCCGATCAGCTATCACATCACAAGTGGCATTAATCACATCTCCTACATTATTGCGCATGGCCTGCCCTCCCTCCACATTGGCATAGACGGCAATATAATCTCCTTTGGCATTGAGGTAGTCGCGCAGGGCCAATAGGCAGGAGGTCTTTCCCGTCTGACGCGGGGCATGGAGCACGAAATATTTGCTTTGGTCTATCAGTGCCAATATATCCTCCAATTCAAAACGGCTCAGAGGGTCGATGGTGTATTCCATTGAAGCTCTATTTGGGCCAGATGTATTGAAAAAACGTTCCATACGCAATTTTTCTGCAAATATAGCAAAAATTCCGATTAAGCGAATAAAAAGCAAATGATATTTGCTTTTTTGAGCGTGAGGAATTTATCCAAAGCTGAGAGCAATGCAAAATAAAAAACACAATTTTGATCTTATTACCGAGGCCAAAAGGGAGCAATGCAAAATGTTGTCCCGTTGCTTGAGGATGTCAGCGAATATTCGTAACTTTGTGAATTGAAACGAAACGTGTTGGTGACAACAACCGTGATTTCGTAGGCGTAATGTTTTGCGTCGCGACAAAGAAGAGCTTGAAATGATTCTGAATACAACTACAGAACTCGAAAGAGTAGGCAACATAAAAAAGAAAGACATCGATGACAGACTTGGAACAGAAACAAAAAGATGAGCAGATGATGCAGAAAGCCTTGTCGGAAGCTGAGAAAGCCCGCATTGCCGGCGAGATTCCGATAGGTGCTGTAGTGGCTTTCGGCGACCGTATCCTTTCACGAGCGCACAACATGACGGAGACGCTGCACGATGTGACTGCCCACGCCGAGATGCTTGCCATCACATCGGCTGCCAACGAACTGGGAGGAAAATATCTCACGGGCTGCACACTCTATGTGACGGTGGAGCCTTGCACGATGTGTGCCGGAGCCCTTGGCTGGGCACAGGTGAGCCGTGTGGTCTATGGCACTCCCGATGCCAAGCGCGGCTACACCACATTCGCACCGAAGGCCCTCCATCCAAGAACACAGGTCACCGATGGCGTGCTCTGCGAGGAGTGCCGTCAGCTGATGGTGGAGTTTTTCAAAGAGAAAAGGGGATAAAAAAACTAAAGATTTTGGAAAGCTATAAAAATCCGGCGTACAATAAAGGTGGGTTCTATTAATTATGTCGAGGCGATTTTCGACTTTTAGTCGAG
>CAMHEL010000029.1 GCA_946184125.1 uncultured Prevotellaceae bacterium | reverse complement strand
CGCCGATGCCATGATGGTAATCGATATTATCATAAACGGTTATTCGCCGTTCTCTGTGTCTCCTGCGGAGGTCACTAAGTCGGTCGGCAATACCGCTACAGCGACAATTGCCGGCGGTTATAACAACTACGATGTAAATTCGGCCAACGCGGGTATTGTGAAGGCTTCGTTGGATGGCAAGACGATCACGCTCACAGCCATCGCCAATGGTAAAACCACCGTGACTATCAAGGATGTGCAGACGAACAGGAGGAAAGAAATTGCTGTCGTCGTTTCGGACAAGATAATGAAGCTGTCCACCACATCTGTCACTCTTACTGAAGGAAAACAAGTGCTGGTGAGCATATTATCCGGCAGTGGGAGCTACACCGTTCAGAGCAATGACCTCAATGTTGCGACCGCCTCATTAGATGGAACTAAAATAAAGGTGGTTGCTGTCGGTGAGGGCAGCACGAGCATCGTCGTTACAGATGTGGAGAGTGGCCAGACCGTCACACTGGATGTCATTGTAAACGCCAAGCCCATTATTCCTTTTACCACCTGCACCGACGACCACCATCCGCATTTCATCGACCTTGGCCTTCCTTCTGGCACGTTATGGTCGTGTTGCAATGTGGGTGCATCTTCCCCTGAAGGCTATGGAGGCTACTACGCATGGGGAGAAACAGAAGAAAAGGATTACTATAGTTTTGAAACCTACCAATATGGTTATCATGAGGATGATTCCTGGACATATTATTGGACCTTGAATGATAGGATTAGCGGCACAAAGTATGATGTTGCCCATGTCAAATGGGGTGGCTTTTGGCAGATGATGAGCGTTGAGCAGACGGAAGAACTGGTGAATAATTGCATATTCGAGTATACCACCTTAAATGGTATAAACGGTGCACGGCTCACTGGTCCCAATGGCGGTAGCATATTTCTCCCTGCAGCGGGAACACGTAGTGGCAATACTTTTTACAACAAAGGAAGCAATGGCTATTATTGGTCCGACACACCAGATGATTTTGTTGACGAAGATGATGTGATGTATACATACAATTTATACTTTAACAATACACAAGTGTCCGCCGAAACGGCTTGGCGTGATAGTGGATATCCTGTCAGGCCTATTTATCAACCATTAGCATTATCTACTCATATTCTCAATCTTGCAGCCTATGAACAAGCGACAGTGAGCGTCAATTCTGGTTCTGGAGATTATGATTTGAATATGAGCACAGGGGGTGTTGTCACAACAGCCATGGAAGGCAGTTCAATCATATTCACTGCCATTGAGGAAGGCACTACAACCATCACCGTTACTGACACAAAAAGTGGGCAGATAGGAATTATCAAGGTGATCGTGTCGAACGAGCAGCTGGTGCTTTCTGATTCTTCTTTGGATTTGATAGTTGGCGATGAGGGTATGGTTGATATCATTTCAGGCAGTGGAAACTATTCTGTAAAGAGTAATAATACAAGGGTGGCAACCGCTAATGTGTCAGGAGGAACTATATCGGTAACCGCTGTCAGAGAAGGCAATGCCATAATTACTGTCACAGACACCTATCTTTCTCAAACCGCAACGATAATAGTAACGGTAAGCAAAGATATGAGAGAGGCTTACGCCGTGTTAACCGGCTCGACGCTCACGTTCTATTTCAATGCCAATAAACCTTATGACGCTTATGCGATGAACTCAGGCACAAGTGCTCCGGGGTGGAATTCGAAAGCCACTACTGTGACGAAGGTGGTGTTCGATGCCTCTTACGCCAACGCACGGCCGAAGTCATGCCGACAGTGGTTTTATGGAATGACCAATCTCACGACCATCACGGGTTCCGGCAACCTGAATACGAGCGAGACGACCGATATGTACGCCATGTTTTACAACTGCTCTGCTTTAACTGGCGTTAGTGTAGGACAATGGAAGACCAGCAACGTGAAGAACATGCAGTCGATGTTCTACAATTGTAGCAAACTGGTTACCCTCGATATAGAGAGTTGGGATACCTCCAATGTAACCAACATGGCCAATATGTTCTGTGCCTGCGCTGGACTTAATGGCTTAAATCTCAGCGGGTGGAACACAGCCAAGGTGACATCGATGGCCAATATGTTCACCAGCTGCACCAGTCTTGCCACACTCAGTGTGAAGGGCTGGAATACGGCCAATGTGACCGATTTCTCCTATATGTTCTACAACCTACCCCTGAAAAGCCTCGACCTGTCCTCCTTCAGCATCGCCTCAACCTCTGTCGCCACAACCACAATGCTTAATATCAAGAACCTGACGAGCCTCTCCATCTCATCGAGCTTCAAAAATCTCAACTCTACAGCCTGTCTGGGAACAGGCACCAAGACCGGACCTTGCGCCCTCTCTTATCCTTCAGGCTTCATTCCCGAGAAGACCTCCTCGGGAAATGGTTGGTATCAATGGAAAGGTGGATATTTCAAAGATGGCATCTGATATGATGCCCCTCTCAATCGTTTTATAGACCATTTAACAACCCTAAAGATTGATTTTCCGCTTTTTTATTTGCATTTAGCCTTATTATTTTTTATATTTGCAACGATAATGTTACACCTCTAATTTCTAAAACCAAATAACTTAAATATATGAAGACAACGCGACTATTCTTACTGACCTTACTGCTTGCCTTAGCAGGTTCGTTGGGGATGAATGCGAAGGAAGCCTACCGAGCTCTAAGCTATTCTCATCCAACGGATGGGAAAACACTTTTGACCATCACTTATTTCTATGATAATGAAAGAAGCAGCCGGGCGTCATCTGTAGATGCTATCTTGAACGTTGATGGTCTGTTGGAAAACATCCCTTGTGCTGACGAAGTGGAAATCTATTTCGACAATACTTTTGCCGACTATCGTCCTACTAACACAAGCTATTGGTTCAATGATGTTCCTGCCAGGCAAAAAGTAACGTTCTATGGATGGGAAAACCTCAACACCAGCCAAGTGACTAATATGGTTGGCATGTTTAATGGATTAGGTTATTATTTTGATGAATCCACTCAGAGTATAGGGGAATTCACTGTGACAAACTTCGACCTCTCCCATTTCGACACTTCCAAAGCAACTGACATGACCGATATGCTCAACCATGTGAAAGTGGATGAATTGGACCTCTCCAACTTCATCTTCAGTTCCAGCATGAACACCACAAGGTTTTTGGCGAATTCCAACATCAATTATTTGGTCATCCCCTCCTCTGCTATTTACTGGGCAGACGATGCTTGTAAGTACTTGACGGGAAACGAACGTCCCTGCACCATCTCTTATCCAAGCGACATCAATCCCAGAGTAACATATTTCGACAATCAAGTCGTTAACGGCGACTGTGAGAGCGACGACGTGTCGTGCCTCTGGGGCAAAGACGGAGATTTTACCGGAAATTTCCGAAATGGTGCCAACACACACATCGTCGAGAATGCAGGTTATAACAACTCAAGAGGCATCAGAGTGCATACCGTCGCCAGCAGCGTAGACGGTACTCCGATTGAGGACTGGAGCTCGCAGTTCTTTGTCTACACCCCAAACTATGAATGGAGTGAAGGCGACCAGTACCGCTTCAAAATGAAGGTGCGTGCCGACATAAACACGACAATAACGGTGCAGTCGCACCACACTCCTGGGGAGTATATCTACTATACTATGCTTAAGGGTGATTATGATGTCACCACAGAATGGCAGGAAATCGTCTATGAAGGTGTTATCACCGCCAACCAAACCATGGGGTGGAGTGGACTCAAAACCATCAGTTTCTGCCTCAACCGAAAAAAGGAGGATAGCAACATCTATTTCGATGATATCTCATGGGAACCGATGGAGGTCGGCTCTCCTGGCTTTTTCGAATGGAAGGGCGGAAAATTCAAGGATGCACCCAATAAAAATGGCTACGCGGTGCTGTCCAAAGACCTCAAGACATTGACCTTGTACGACGACGGCAACAAATCGGCACATGCCAACGAGGGGTTTGTGTATGATACAAACATAGAAAGTGGCTATCCAGAATGGATTAATGTGGCGAGTTCAATCTCTAAAGTAATCATGGGCGACAGCTTCTCACAAGCCTCCGCCAACGCCCTTCCAAGTCAGTTGTTCACTAATGTGGGTACTCCCGACAACCCTTGCCAACTCATTTACACCGAAGGGTTCATCCCATCACCCTTTAATGCCAATGGTCAGGACAAGAGCGATGAGATCATCATCCAGGCTTATCACGAGAAAGGCCAGTCAATAACGGTTCCCGACATTGTCGAAAATGAGGGCATCAACGGCAGCCGTTGCTACAAGGTGTCGTCCTATGCTGAAGCTGTCAATGATTGGGATACACAATTTTTTGTCACCACACCCAATTTTAACTGGGAAGCCGGACAACGCTATAAGTTCAAGATGAAGATAAGGGCCGACAAAAATACATCCATACCGGTACAGGCTCATTCCACTCCAAGAGAATACAACCATTATACGATGCTGAATGGAAGCTATGATGTCACAACAGAATGGCAGGAAATAGAATTTGAGGGGGTCATTACTAGTGAACAAGAGGGAAGTAACGGCATGCATACCATCACCTTCGTCCTCAATGCGCTGAAGGAAGACAACAATTTCTATATTGACGACATCTCATGGGTACCCATTTTTGTCAACTCCAAAGGAAGGGAATACGTCAAGTGGAATGGCGGATGCTTCAAGGAACTTGCCAAGTTGCAGCCCTATTATACGGTAAACTATGAAAATGACAATCCTGCATCAGGAAAAGCCAACATCCATTTCTATTATGACTATAAAAGAGGTGAAAGAGACTTTACCTATTCGATGCCCCAAGAGGGCGAACGTGTAAAGATACCAGAAGTATCCAACATGGTATCAGTCTTTTTCGACAACAGCTTTGCCAACTATCGTCCCACCAACACTTCGAGATGGTTCGCCAACTTCAACTTTGCCAGTTATGCTCCCAAGGCTTACAAGTTTTACGATATGGAGAACCTCAACACTTCTGAGGTGACCGACATGAGCTATATGTTCTATGGCGTTAACCCCGCCACGCTGAGCCTGGACTTATCCCATTTCGATACTTCAAATGCAAAATACATGCGTTACATGTTTGCTCATGTGGGTGGAGGAGATGTATCTAAAATTGATGTCGACCTCGACCTCTCTTCCTTCACGTTCAAATCCTACACCGACACAAAGGGATTTTTCGAAGGGGCAACCATCGTCAACCTGTGCCTCCCCTCCACACTCAACTATCTGGCAACCGATGCCTGTCAGGACCTGAACTATGACAACATTCCCTGTATGCTCTATTCTGCTGTCTCACCACAAGGCATCTCCTACTCTAATGGGCATTATGTATGGCGAGGCGGCCATTTCAAACTCGCATCGGGCTATGCTGTGCTTTCGCCCGACAGGAAGACACTGACGTTCTATTGTGATGACAAGAGGGGCAACCACAACAACACCCCTGGGGAGGTGACCTACAGCCTTAACTCGCTGAACTCCGGGGTCGCCATCAACAGCAACAAACCAGCTTGGTATAATGCTACTATCGACAACACCAACGTCAGGAACTTGATTGAGTACGTGGACTTTGATGAAAGTTTCTCCAACTTTCATCCCGTCACGTGCGGCTCGTGGTTTTACGGTTTGTCTAATCTCACCAGCATCAGCAACATCGGTTATCTCAAGACCGACCAAGTGAAGGACTTCGCACTCATGTTCGCCAACTGCATAAAACTGACACAGGTTGATGTAAGCCATTTCGATACTCACAATGCAGCCAACTTTACAAGTATGTTCAATAACTGCAGCAGCCTGACTAGCATCGACGTGAGGAATTTCGACGAAAGCAGCATACCATCCGGATACGGCATGAACAGTATGTTTGCCAATTGTTCAAGTCTGGAAAGCATCGACATCAGCAATTTCACCTTCAGGACCGGAATAATAACGACCAATATGCTGGGGATGTGCAAGAAGCTGAAGACCCTGGTCGTTTCCTCAAGTGCCAATCTGATGAGTAATGAGGCTTTTAAGAATGTGGCGACAGCCGACTCTCCTTGCAAACTGGCCTTTACCGAGATTTTCGAACTCCAAGGCACCACTCCCGAAGACGAGTATCTGCTGTGGAAGGGTGGGTACTTCTGCTATGGTGACAACTATGCACAGATTGATGGGAATACTATGACATTCTACTGTGACTACCTTTGGGGAACACGTCCGGGATTGACATACATGCTGAATGAGAATTACGATACACCTTCCTGGGATGAAACCGACAACTCATCCATAACCGAGGTGGTATTCGACAGCAGTTTCCAACATGCAAGACCAACAAGTTGCTTTAGTTGGTTCTACCAATTCACCTCACTCTCATCTTTCAAGAACCTTGAGTATCTGAACACTTCAAAGGTGACGAATATGAGACAAATGTTCGCAAGGTGCACGAATCTTAGTTCCCTCAATTTGAAGAGCTTCGACACTTCCAAGGTGACAGACATGGTGAATATGTTTAATTCTAACTTTAGTCTGAGAAAACTCGACCTCAGCAGTTTCGTTTATAGCGAAGATACCAGAACCAGTAATATGTTGTATGGATGTTCTGCTTTGGAGGTCTTGTCTATCTCCGAAACCGCAGGAAATTGGCACAGCACAGCATGCACCTATGTGGGAACAGAAGCAAAACCTTGTGCACTCATCGCTCCTTCGGGGCTTGTCATGGTAGGAAAAGAAGATCATGGTACCTACTTCTACTGGAATGGAGGTTATTTTGTTAACATCTTCCCGGGTGATGTCAACGGCGACGGTATGGTGAGCGTGGCTGATGTGATGATGACTGTGGCAAAAGTACAGAGTACGACGCCTTCCAAATTCATCGAAAGGAATGCCGACGTCAACTTTGATGGCTCTGTCTCCATTTCCGACGTAATGGGCATTGTGAATATCATGCTTGGCAGCACCACTTCGTCTGTGCCGAGCAATGCAAGAACCTCATTTGGCGATACTATGGCTTTGACCGCCCATGACGGCCAACTCACCCTCCATCTCAATGGAACAGGCATCTACTCTGCATCTCAGATGACCGTTAGCCTGCCTGAAGGATGTGTTCTCGAGCAGGCAGAGATGGTGGAAGCTCGCAGCAACGGGCACACTGTGCTCTCCAAAGCTCTCGGCGGCGGCAAATACCGGCTCGTGGTCTTTAGCACCACAGGACAATCCCTCGGAAATGCTTGCTCCGACCTGTTGCAACTCAAGGTGTCGGGACACCTTGCCGGCGACATCACCGTGAGCGACATTCAAATGGTGGATGCGTGGTTGGAGACCGTTCTGCTCTCCGATGTCAACGGCATTGCCACCGGCATCGACAATGTCATCACCGACAGCAACAATGATGGCAACTGGTATAATGTGCAGGGTCAGAAGGTGTCCAACCCACGAAGCGGCGTATTTATCAACAACGGTCGAAAAGTAGTGGTGAAATAGTGGTAGTCGTCAGCTATTCGACGTACGACAAAAACTTTGAGCTTTATACGCAAAAAAAATGCCGGGTTCCATCAACGGAACCCGGCATTTTTGCTATTATGGCCTCCTAACATCATCCCTATAACTGACGGGCTCTGGTGTCAGCGATGGCAAATTCTCTTCTTTATTGGACCTTCAGACTTACCTTGGCAGGCTTCAGGTCAACGGCCTTAGCCGTGAGGGTGATGTCTCCCGGCTTCTTGGAAGCTTTGAGCACAACGAGACACCTTCCCATGAAAGCCTGTCGGCGACTGTCTTTGAAGCGCTCGAGTGAGGTCTGGCAACCATTGTCCACTCCTGCGATTTCGGCCTGTCCATCCACCTCGAAAAACACCTGATTGTCGGCATTGGGGCAGATATTTCCTTCGCTGTCCACCACCTCGACGGTGATGAAAGCAAGGCTCTTGCCATCGGCTGCAAGTTGCTGCCTGTCGGTGGTGAGCCGGAGATGATGGGGCGCTCCTGCGGTGCGAATGACCTTCTCGCGCACAGTCTTTCCCGCTTTCCGTGCCACAACCTTCACCTCTCCTGGCTCAAAGTTGACACTCCATGCTACATGATACTGATGGCTATCGGCCTTGGCGCGTACACCCTGGCTCTTGCCGTTGACAAAGAGTTCCACCTCGTCGGCCTGATTGTAGTAGCACCACATATCGATGGGCTCGCCGGGGAGCCAGTTCCAATGGGGGAAGAGATGAAGCACCGGGGTGTCGGTCCACTCACTCTGGTAGAGGTAGTAGACATCCTTGGGGAAACCTGCGAGGTCGATAATGCCAAAGTAACTGCTCCGTGCAGGATAGGCGTAGGGCGTGGGCTCGCCGATGTAGTCGAATCCTGTCCAGATGAACTGTCCGCCCACAAAGTCGTTGTGCTTGACCACATCCCATGTCTGTTCGTGCGTGCTGCTCCATGAGGCGTGCATATTGTCGTAGGCACTGCACTTGAACGATGGGTCGGTATAGGGCAGCCACCACTCCTTGGGCGCCTTGTAAATAGAGTCGCTGGGCATCATGTAGAAGCCCCGTGTCTGGAGGGCACTTACGCTCTCGCTCATGATGAACGGCTTTCCCGGGAAATTTTTCGGCACATCCTTAATCCACTCGTGGTGGTAGTTGAAACCGATGATGTCGATGGCGCCACTCTTGAAGAGGTGGTTGTTGGGGGCTGGCTCGTTGCATCCCGCCGTGATGGGACGTGTGGTGTCGTATTTCCTCACAATCTCAGCCAGATGGCGCGTGAGCAGCGAGTTGACGCTCAACTCACCCTCCTTGGCCAGCGTGGAGGCATCGTGACCCGCATTGAGGATGAGGTTGGCCTGTTCGAGGGTGAGCGTGTCGGCCTCTGCCGACGACCACTGCTCAAGCACCTCGTTGCCGATGCTCCACATCATGATACAGGGGTGGTTGCGGTCGCGCAGGATGAGGTCGGCGAGGTCGCGCTCGTGCCACTCATCGAAGAAGCGGGCATAGTCGTTCTGTGTCTTTTTCCGCCTCCACATGTCGAACGACTCATCCATGACGATAAAGCCCATCGTGTCGCACATGTTGAGCAGTTCAGGAGCAGGAGGGTTGTGGGAACTCCTAATGGCATTGACGCCCATCTGCTTGAGGATGGTGAGTTTGCGGTGCATGGCGTCCTCATGGAACGCTGCTCCGAGGCAACCGAGGTCGTGGTGCTCGCATACACCATTGAGCTTCATCTGCACACCATTGAGCGAGAAGCCATTCTTCGGGTCGAAACGGAATTCGCGGAAGCCAGTGGTGGTGACATACTCATCGACCACCTTACCCTCCAAGAGCACCTGTGTGGTGACTTGATAGACATAGGGGTCGGTAATGGTCCATAGATGTGGCTTTCGCACCTTGAGTTTTGCTGTAGTGGCTTTTGTGGTGGTCGATGCCACGTGATGTCCTTCACGGTCGGTCACCGTGTACCGCAACGTGGGCTTGGGACTGTTGCCGGTGTGGTCGGCGAGGGTCACCTCCACGGTCATCTCTCCCTTGGCGGTTGTGGAGACGTATGTGCCCCAGTGGGCCACATGGAGGTTGGATGTGGCTGTGAGCCACACATGGCGGTAGATGCCACATCCGCTGTACCACCGTGAGTTGGGCTGGTCGCTGTTGTCGACCCTCACGGCAACGACATTATCGCCCGAGCGGTTGAGGTAGGGGGTGAGGTCGTATTCATAGGAACTGTACCCGTAGGGGCGCTTTCCCAGCAAATGTCCGTTGATGTAGACCGAGGCGTTCATATATACGCCGTCAAACTCGATGTAATAGCGTTCGGATCCACCGACACGGAAATGTTTCCTGTACCAACCCACTCCGCCGGGCAATGCTCCTCCTCCTGCCCCCGACGGGTTGGAGGGCGAGAAATCGCCCTCTATGGCCCAGTCGTGTGGCAGGTCGAGTTGTCTCCATGACCGGTCGTTATAGTCGGTCGATGCCATCTGCGCCGTATCGGCGAGGATGAATAGCCACCCCTCGTCGAAACAGCGCCGCTCACGGGCGGAGGCCGACATCGCAGTGGCGATAAGGCAAACAACTAAAAGCCGTCTCATAATCGTCATCTTTGATGATACTTATTTATCTGGAACATCTAAAGATTTACGGTGATGGCTTTCCCATCATAGTTGACCATGAGTCCCTCGGGGTTGTCGAGGTTGAGCGGCTTCGGATTGTTCTTGTCGATGACCACTACGTTGAAGCGGCGGTTCTTGAGCATCCCCTTGAAATTGCCCTCACGCTTGCCGATGGTGAGCGTTCTGGAACTCTCGTCGTAGGCGAGTTGGATGGTGGCATACTTGCCCTTCTCGTAGTTGTAGTTGGTTCCCTCGTCCTCATAGAGCATGAACGAGGCGTCGGCACCGGTGTAGACATAGAGGTTGATGAGCTCGGCTGGTTTCTCGTCGCTCCACTCCATAGCCGGTCCGAAGGGTATGATGCTTCCTTCGGGCACAAAGACGGGGATGCGCTCATAGGGAGCATCGACGATAAGTCGCTGACCACCATCGATGTGGTTGCCATTGTAGAGGTCGTACCATCCCTTCTGCTTGGGGAAATAGACGCTTCGGCTGCGCTCCTTGTAGTAACCCACAGGACAAGCCATGAACGATGGTCCGAACATCCACTGGTCGGGGATGTCGTACACGTTGTCGTCGCCGTTGAAGTCCATGGCGAGACCGCGCATCATGGTGTAGTCGCGGAAGTGCACCCAGCCAGCCATGGAGTAGAGGTAGGGCATGAGGTGATAGCGCAGGCGGTCGTACCACACGATGGTCTTGTAGGCGGGATGGTTGTCGGGAGCAATGTTCCACACCTCACGCAGCGGCCACTGACCGTGAGCGCGATAGAGGGGGATGAAACAGCCGAATTGGTTCCAGCGTGCCTGCAGTTCTCGCCACTCGGTGAGGTCTGCGGTCTCCACGCCAGTCTTGTCGTATTCCTGCTGGGCTTTCGAGAAACGGTTCTCCACTGAGAAACCTCCCTGGTCCATTCCCCAGAAGGGCAGGCCGCTCATGGAGTAGTTGAGACCGGCGGTCATCTGCGACCTCATGTCCTCCCATCTTGTGCCGATGTCGCCCGACCAAGTGGCGGTGGAATATCGCTGCTCTCCGGCGAAGCCACTTCTTGTGAGCAGGAAGACACGTTGGTTGGGATTGACCGACCTTTGTCCGTTGTAGATGGCATCGGCATTGACGATGGAATAGGCATTGAAATACTCCGTCGAGGTGCCGAGAGCGGTTGGGCCGCAGAGTGCTTTTCTGTACCATACCGGGGTGCAGTCGCGCACGTTGGGCTCCGAGGCGTCCATCCACCATGCATCGATGCCGAACTTGAACTTGCTGTAGAGTTTCTCGTTCATCTGTCGCCAGAACATCTTTCTCGCTCCGGCATCATAAGCATCATAGAATGAACCTTTGTAGCCCAGCCAGTCGTGAATGTCGTCGGTGATGGCCTGGCGGTAAATCCATCCCTTGCTGTCGAGTTCCTTGTAGTTGCCCACCGTCTCGTAGAATTTCGGCCAGACGGAAATCATGAAGCGCCCGTTCATCTGATGGACACTGTCGAGCATGGCCTGAGGATTGGGGAAGCGGGAGGCCTCGAACTCATGGCTGCCCCAGTCGGGCAGTGGCCAGTAGTTCCAGTCCTGAACGATATTGTCGACTGGGATATGGCGCTTTCTGAATTCCGCGAGTGTGCTCTCTATCTCTCCGCTGCTCTTGTATCGCTCCCTGCTCTGCCAGAAGCCGAGCACCCACTTGGGATAAAGTGATGCTTTTCCTGTCAGTGTCCGGTAGCCGCTGATGACCTCGTCCATGTTCTTGCCTGCGATGAAGTAGTAGTCCATGTCGCGGCTCATCTCGCTCCAGATGCTGATGGCTTTGGTCTTGTTGCCTTCGAAGTAGGGTGCCACGCGCAGTCCGCAGTAGCTCACGCCACCATCGGGTTTCCACTCGATGCGCAACTGTGTCTTCACGCCTTTTTTCAGTTCGGCAGTGAATTTCCATGAATTGGGGTTCCATGCGGTGCGCCAACGCTCAGCCACCACTTCCTTGCCGCCGATGAAGACCCTCATGTAGCCTGCATAATAAAGGATGAAGTGATACACCTCGGTCTCAGGTGCTTCGATGAAACCGTCGTATATGACCTGTGCGCCATCAAGATTGAAGCCCTTGGGCAGGTTCTTGATGCCTCCGTCGTCGGTGGCATTGCCGATTTTCGAGGTGGAGGGGCAGTCATACTCGAAGTAGATGGAGTCCTCGTCGCGCACCACGCGCTTACCGTCTTTATCGGTATAGGTGCCGGTGAGGTGGCCTGCCTTCCCGTTCTTGTCGTAAAGGCGGAAGGCACGGTTGAGCTGAATGTAGTCGTTGGGATTTCCCCATCGGCCAAGACTGTAGCTGTCCCAGAGAATGCCATAGTTGAGATTGGTCATGACAAAGGGCACGCTGACCTTGGTGTTGTATTGGTAGAGCTCTTCGTTCTTGCCGAGCATATTGAACTCCTCTGCCTGGTGTTGCCCGAGTCCATACACAGCCTTGAGGTCTTTCTGTGGTTCGAAGAGTGCCTGCCAGGAGAGCCCGTTGAGTTCAGACTCCGAGAGAGTTCTCTGCTGGACACCCAGCTCGCGCTCGGGAACCCTGAAATGCTTGAAGCGCTTGCCGTTATTTGCTTCCTTAAGAAGTTGCTGACCGTTGGCGTTATAGAACGCCACATCGCCGGTCCGCTTCTGCACTACCGCCCTCACGTTGGCTGCTTTCACCGTGACTGCTGCGGCATCCTCAGTCACGTCAAACTGTGGTTTGGCTTTCTGAGGCACGATGATAAGGCTGTTTTTCATAGGCAGAGCCTCTTCGCAGGTGGCTCTGACACGGATGATGTTGTCGTTGACGACTTCGAGGCACACCACCTTTGCACCGTCTTTTTGTGGAGATGCCACTTGGATGGTTACGGTGTTCCCGCTCCTTGTGAAGTCGGCTGCTAAGGCAGCCGATGCACTGAGCATCAAAAATGTGTAGATAATGAATTGAAGTTTTCGCATAGTTTGTATGATTAGTTGTTGAATGATTATTCCACCTTTTGTTTCTTTATGCTGCTGTCTCTGATTTTAAGGATCATAGGCACCACTTCCCGGTAGATTTTGCTGTCGCCGTTGATGTTGCGCAGCAGCAGTTCACAGGCTTTCATGCCTTGGATGTGTGCTTGGTCCATGATGGCAGAAAGTTTTGGGGTGACGAAAGCAGCGGAGTCTCCATCGGTAAATCCTATGATGGCGACATCGTCGGGTATGCGGAGCTCCATGCTCTTGATGGCGTCGAAGGCCGCATAGGTGATGATGTCGTTGAAGGCAAGTATGGCATCAGGCGGGTTGGGACTTTCCAGGAGCTTTATGGTGGCTGCCCTTGCCACGTCGAAGTCTATTCTGCCGCATGCCACGAGTTCGCGCTCAATGGGGATGCTGTTGTCGCGCAAGGCCTCGAGATACCCATGCTTGCGCCGTTTCACCATGTCGAGGTGATTGGGTCCTCCTATGAATGCGATACGCCGGCAGCCATTCTCGATGAGATGCTGGGTGGCCTCCTGAGCCGCCACATCACCATTGGCCACCACCTGCGAGAAGAGTTCGGGCAGACAGGTGCGGGCGAAGAAAACGAGTGGTATGCCCATGTCGTGGATTTCCTGGAAATGGGAGTAATCGACGGTATCCTGTGCAAGGCAGGCAATGATGCCCTCGACGTGCATGGAAATGAAATTGTCGATGGCTTGCTCCTCGTGAAGATGGTTCTCATGGCTGTTGGAGCTGATGACGGAGTAATTGTTCTGCCGTGCAAAACTCTCTATGCCATCGAGCACAGCGGCATAATAATGGGTGACGAGATTGGGAACCACCACACCGATGACCCTCGGAGCCTCCTTCCTGAGGCTCTGGGCGAACGGGTTGGGGCGGTAATTGAGCTTTTTGGCAAGTGCCTTCACTTTCTCTCTCATCTCCACCCCCACCTCATGACTGCCACGTAGTGCCCTCGACACGGTGGCAATCGAAACACCAAGCTGGTCGGCAAGGTCTTTCAGGGAAGTGCGACGTTGTTTCATCTTTTTATGTTCTTAGTTGATAGTTGTTAGAATTGATAGTTGTTAGAATTATCGTAGGCAATTGTTTACTGCTATTTTGAAAGCCACGCTCATCTTAATTTTCAATTTTCAATTTTCAATCTTCAATTTTCAATTTCCTTATTTTCCACCCTATGGCAGCGACAGCGATACTCGATATCGGTGAGAGCAGATTGAAGAAGCAGTAGGGCAGATAGGTGAGCGTAGCGACACCAAGCACGGTGCTCTGCGTGAGTCCGCAGGTGTTCCATGGGACGAGTACGGATGTGACGGTACCCCCATCCTCGCAACTTCGGCTGAGCAACCGCGCCTCATATCCCCGCTTGCGGTAGATGTCTTTGAACATCGAACCGCCAAGGATGATGGTGAGGAACTGGTCGGCTGTGGTGATGTTGAGGAAGATGGTGAAAGCCACTGTGGATGCGACGAGTGAGACAGTGCCGCGAATGATCCGCACCACAAGTGACATCAGGTCGGCAAGCAGCCCTGCTGCGGTGAGTGCTCCGGCAAACACCTGCGCGCAGATAATGAGCCACACGGTGGGCATCATGCCCGCCATACCTCGTGTGGCGACCAGTTGGTCGAGTGCCGGCTGACCGGTGGAGATATGGGTGGAATCGTAACAGGTTCTGACGACGCCCTCATACTGTCGGAGAAATCCCGGCTCTACTGTGCCGGCTATCTCGCTGATACGGTCTGGCTGGACGATAAGTGCCACGATGGCAGCAATGAGGGTGGCGAGGAACAGTACGACAAGCGATGGCCAGCGATGGGCTATCATCACACCTGTCACGACGGGAACGAGCAACAGCCACGGGGTGATGTGGAAGGTGGTGCGAAGACCTTCGGCAAATTCAGCAATGCCTGTCATGGTGCTGACATGCATGGTGAACCCCGCGATGGAAAAGATAATCAGTGTGATGAGGAACGAGGGTATCGTGGTGAAAAGCATGTAGCGGATATGGGTGAAGAGGGGAGTGCCCATGACGCTTGAGGCGAGAACGGTGGTGTCGGAGAGTGGCGACAGCTTGTCGCCAAAATATGCTCCGCTGATGATTGCTCCGGCTATCCATCCGTCGGAAAAGCCCTGTACTTTGCCTATGCCCAGCAAAGCGACACCTATGGTCGCCACCGTGGTCCACGAAGAACCGATAAGCAGGCTGACCAAGGCACACAACAGACAGGTGCAAAGGAGAAACCACTGCGGTGAGATAATCTGCATGCCATAGTATATCATGGTGGGTACGATGCCCGACACCATCCATGTGCCGCTGATGGCTCCAATGAGAAGGAGGATAATGATGGATGGAGTGCAGTTGGCCACCTTGTTGGTTATCTCTGCCTCCAATCGGCTCCACTCTAACCGGCGTGTGGCATAGCCAACAAGCACACACACTCCTGACGCTACCATAAGTGCCACCTGACTGGCGCCGTCGAGTGTGGCGGTACCGAATACACTGATGCAGCATACAAGGAGTGCGATGAGCACAGCAAAAGGCAAAAACGCTAACATTTTCATTAACGAATGTCTGTTGGTTGGTAAGTAGGTGACAAAGGTAATAAAATAATCTGATTACGCAAACGTTTACGTTTGATTTTTGATGATAATTGAACTATATACAATAAAAATGCATTAACTTTGCATCATCGTTAGAATGAGTAATGAATAGTTGATAATAAGTTAGTTAGAAAGAACCAATTTACGGAAGGTGTTGTGAAACACTTTCCGTTTTTTTTGTCCTCTGAAAAAGTTACTCCTTCTCTGCATGAAAAAAGAACAAGTTCTTTTTGTCCTGCACCCGATTTTTCGTAACTTTAAATAAGTTACTCCATCTCGGCATGAAAAAAGAACAAGTTCTTTTTGTCCTGCGCTCGATTTTTCGTAACTTTGCAGAAAAACTTATATTATGGCAACGACAGACGACAAGAAAGTGATTTTCTCGATGGTCGGAGTAAGCAAGACCATCCAACAGAACCAGAAACAAGTTCTCCGCAACATCTACTTGGGATTTTATTATGGTGCCAAAATCGGCATCATCGGCCTCAATGGTGCCGGAAAATCAACATTGATGAAAATTATTGCCGGCATCGACCAGCAATACCAAGGCCATGTGGTGTGGAGCCCGGGTTACACCATGGGATATCTGCCACAGGACCCGCCCCTCGACGAGAATAAGACTGTAAAAGAGAATGTGATGGAGGGTGTGCAGCACGTCTATGATGCCCTGAGCGAATATGATGAAATCAATGTGAAGTTCGGCCTCCCGGAATACTACGAGGACAGCGAGAAGATGGACCAGCTGATGAGCCGTCAGGCCGTGCTGCAGGACATCATCGATGCCACCGATGCTTGGAATATGGACTCGAAGCTGGAGCGTGCCATGGCTGCCCTTCACTGTCCCGACGGCGACAGCAGCGTCACCCATCTCTCGGGTGGCGAGCGGCGCCGGGTGGCTCTCTGCCGGCTGCTGCTCCAAAAGCCCGACGTGCTGCTACTTGACGAACCGACCAACCACCTTGATGCCGAGTCCATCGACTGGCTCGAACAACACCTGCAGCAATATGAGGGAACGGTGATTGCTGTCACACACGACCGATATTTCCTCGATGACGTGGCAGAGTGGATTCTGGAACTTGACCGTGGCGAAGGCATACCATGGAAGGGCAACTACTCCTCATGGCTCGAACAGAAGAGCCAGCGCATGGCACAGGAAGAGAAAGTGGCATCGAAACGGAGAAAGACCTTGGAAAGAGAGTTGGAATGGGTGCGGATGGCACCAAAAGCACGGCATGCCAAAGGCAAGGCCCGTCTCAACTCCTACGACCGTATGCTCAATGAGGAGCAGAAGCAGAAGGAGGAAAAACTCGAAATATTCATCCCCAATGGTCCCCGCCTCGGCAATAAGGTGATTGAGGCGCACCATGTGGCGAAAGCTTTTGGCGATAAGATACTCTTCAAAGACCTCAACTTCATGCTTCCGCCCAACGGCATCGTGGGTGTTATTGGTCCCAACGGCGCCGGAAAGACCACGCTCTTCCGCCTCATCATGGGGTTGGAACAAACCGACAGCGGTCTCTTCGAAGTGGGAGAGACGGTGAAACTGAGTTATGTGGACCAGCAACATAAGGACATCGACCCAGCGAAGAGTGTCTATCAGGTGGTGAGTGGCGGCAACGAGACTATCCGCATGGGGGGAAGAGATGTCAACGTGCGTGCTTACCTCTCACGTTTCAACTTCAGCGGGGCCGACCAGGAGAAAAAATGCGGCGTGCTGTCGGGTGGTGAGCGCAACCGGCTCCATCTGGCCATCGCACTGAAACAAGAGGGCAATGTCCTGCTCCTCGACGAGCCCACTAACGATATCGATGTCAATACCCTCCGCGCACTTGAGGAAGGTCTCGAGGCTTTTGCAGGCTGTGCCGTGATCATCAGTCACGACCGCTGGTTCCTCGACCGCATCTGCACGCACATCCTCGCTTTCGAGGGTGACGGTAACGTGTTCTATTTCGAGGGCAGCTATACGGAATATGAGGTCAACAAGGCTCAGCGGCTCGGACTGGAAGAGCCCAAACGCATCAGGTACAGGAAACTGATGGACGACTAAACTTGTTCCTGCTTATTCTTATTGGTATTGTGTCTTAGGAGACGCCGTCATGGCGTCTCCGCATATGAAGTGCGAAAGTATGGGGTTTGAGAATACTTTCGCACTGCTTGCCGTGAAACTCAACCGAACAGGCTTCCTATCTGATAGACCACCGCAGAGACCACCCATGCCGTGACGGTGGTATAGACGGCTGTGAAGATGGCCCAGCGCCATTTTCCCGTTTCGTTCTTGATGGCTGCTATGGTTGCGATGCAGGGGAAGTAAAGGAGGACGAAGAGCAGGAAACAGAAGGCGGTGAGCCTGGTGATGCCCTCGGCGGCCATCTGTTCATGAAGAGCGGAATAGTGCTCGCCTTGTTCGCTGTTATCGTTTGCCACCTCGTCGCTGCCTGTGTAGAGCACGCCCATTGTCGAGGCGACGATTTCCTTCGCTCCCACACCGGCTATCAGGCCAACATCAAGCTTCCAAGTGAACCCCTGGGCACGGAAAAGCGGTTCGATGGCCTTACCCACATGGCCGATGTAGCTCTGCTCCTGCTGTTGCTGGCGCGTGAGGCTGTCGTCGTGTGGGAAATAGCCCAAGGCCCACACCACGATGCTCGCCACGAGGATGATGCCTCCCATCTTCTTCAGATACTGCTTGCCTTTCTCCCAGGTGTGGCGCAGCATGGCCTTGCCTGTGGGGATGCGGTAGGGGGGCAGCTCCATCACGAAGGGGGTGTCGGCTCCCTTGACGAGGAAACGCATGAGCAGACGGCTCATGATGATGGAAACCAGCACACCGATGACATAGAGCGAAATCATCACCATGGCCTGATAGCGCACGGCGAAGAATGCACCGGTGACCATGATGTAGATGGGCAGACGTGCCGAACAACTCATGAAGGGGAGGATGAGCATGGTGACCAAGCGCGATTTCCGGCTCTCGATGGTACGTGTGGCCATCACCGCCGGCACATTGCAACCAAAGCCCATGATGAGCGGGATGAACGACTTGCCGTGCAACCCCATCTTGTGCATCAGCTTGTCCATGATGAATGCCGCGCGGGCCATATAGCCGGAATCCTCCATGAAGGAGATGAAAGCATAGAGGATGAGTATCTGGGGGAGGAAGACGATGACCGCCCCCACGCCGTCGACAAGCATGTCTTTCACTGGACCGTCGGGGAGCACATTGCTCAGCCAGTCGCCAAGCCAGCCGAAACCCGCGTCTATCCAGTCCATCGGGTACTGACCGAGTGAGAAAGTGGCTTGGAACATGACATAAAGCAACAAGAGGAATATGGGGAAGCCCAACCATCGGTGGGTGATGAGGTGGTCGAGAATATGTGTGATGCGATAGGTGTCCTCATTACTCCCCTCGCTGTATTCCGCTTCCTTCAGGGCTCCGTGTATAAAGCCATATTTGGCATCCATCACGGCTGTCTCGCTGTCCTCCAAGGTGTCCTCCTTGATTTGTGCCACAGCCTTGTCGCGCACGGCAAGAATCTGCTCGCCCTCGGGCAGACTGCGCACGAAACGCTCGGCACTGCGGTCCATCTCTATCAGTTTGATGGCAAGATAACGGGTGGAGTAACGCAGCCTCACCTGCTTGATACCCATCAGCTGGGCTTTTACCTGCTCGATGCCATTTTCTACATATACTCCGTGGTTGATG
Organism: uncultured Prevotellaceae bacterium; assembly: GCA_946184125.1. Taxonomy (GTDB): domain Bacteria; phylum Bacteroidota; class Bacteroidia; order Bacteroidales; family Bacteroidaceae; genus Prevotella. The sequence continues at coordinate 10,598 of CAMHEL010000029.1, read as the reverse complement.
TGGATATGGCGGTAGACGGTCTTGTTAGGACGGGGACCATGGGCATAGTCATCGGAGTGGTCGCCGCCGTGGTGGTTCTCGTAGGCCTTGTGCCATTCGGCAATCTCGGCTGCTACCTCAGGGTTGATGCTGCCGTCCTTGTCGAGGAAGTCGTTGCCCTCGTAGATGTTGATGATGATATGGAAGAGCAGGTCCACGCCCTGTCCCGTCTTGAAGACGGTGGGAATCATCGGGACGCCGAAGAGTTGACCCAACTTCTGGAAGTCGATGTGGTCGCCTCGTTGCTCCGTCTCGTCAAACATGTTGAGGGCGCACACCATGCGGAGGTTCATGTCGATGAGCTGCGTGGTGAGGTAGAGATTGCGCTCCAGGTTACTGGCATCGATGACGTTGATGACCACATCGGGGGTCTTCTCCACGATTTGCTTGCGAACATATAATTCCTCGGGACTGTAGGCCGACAGGGAATAGGTGCCCGGCAGGTCGACGATGTTGAACTCATAGCCCTCAAAAACGGCTCTTCCCTCCTTGGCATCGACGGTCACGCCCGAGTAGTTGCCTACGCGCTCATGAGCGCCTGAGGCGAAGTTGAACAAAGAGGTCTTGCCACAGTTGGGATTGCCAACAAGAGCCACATTGATGAGGCGGCGGCGCTTCATGGCAGCATCGTGCAACTGGCGGTCGGTGAGGGGAACCTCTTCCTCTACCATCTCGCCCTTCTGCGGGTTGGACTGGGTGGAGCGGATGAGATTGGCGGCCTCTTCCTCGCTGATGATTTCCACCATGCGTGCCTCGTCGTGACGCAACGACACCTCATAGCCCATCAACTTGTATTTCACAGGATCCTGCAACGGAGCTTCAAGCAGCACTTCCACTACCGTGCCTTTGATGAACCCCATCTCCACAATACGTTTGCGGAAACTGCCGTGGCCGAGCACTTTCACAATCACACCTCTTTCGCCCGTATGTAGTTCGGATAGTTTCATGTTTTCGTGTTTGAAAGTTGACGCAAAGGTACAAAAAAAGGAGCTCTTTGCAACGTGAGAACTCCTTTTTTACTAATCAATACTATAAAATAGGTATAGAATAAAAGATTATTTCCTCATATTACCTATTTCTTGTTTGTCTTGTTATACAAGGTTGGTGGCGCAATGCAACCTTCCCATGTCTTTAGGGATTAGCCTATCTATGAATGAGAATCGGCGCCGGGCCAACCCTCCTCGTCCATTTGAGAGGCCTGTTTTTTGCTGGTGAGTTTTCGTTTGAGCCATTTCACTTGACTATATACCCACTTGGGAAAGAAGCGGAACCGATAGATGGTAGAGGCCGAGGAACTGGTAGTGACTGGAACGGAGAAAAGGGAAAGGGCGTCACGTCGGCGAATGAGGGATGGCCATCGGGCACACAGCACATCATTCATCACATTGTTTTCGTGAACCACTTCGAGCCATGCTGGCTGCTCTTTCGTGCTGACTGTTTGCACATGACAGTTACTGAAGGTGTAAAGCTGATCGTGCATGCCATAGCCGAAAACGGTGCGAACACGGAACTGTTCATCGGGCACCTCGACCAAAGAGAGGAAGTGATTGTTGGTATAGCGGAACCGAACGACGATATTGAGGTCGGTATAATACTGACAGCCATAGGCGAAGGTGATGAATGTGGGCTGGTCAACCTTCACTTCCCGAGCCAAAGCCTGGACTCGCTCGGTGAAGTCGCTGCTGAGGGCATCGTCGTTGTCGAGATAAGTGGTGATGATACGGTCGTAACGAACACCTTCTTCGCTGAGTTTGCGCAACTTGCGGGCAACCACCCGCTGGAAGACGGTGAGGAAACGGTATCCCATCTCGTGCTGAACGGTGACGACATGGATGCTGGGGCATTGTTCGCACCACCTGTCCTTGCGCTCCATGACATCCGCCGGGGTGTCACGGTCGAAGAGGATGACCCATTCGAGGTCGGTGCCCTTCTGACTCATGATGGAAGGCAGACAGTAGGTCTCGAACAGTTCGCACCGCCTGTGGAGCCATTCTTCGGTAAGTGTGGCATTTCCCTTCTTGTCGTTGTCCCAAAGCAACAGGTTGAAGCGGGTGAGCAGGAAGTGGCGGATTCTCATGCTGTGCTCAACTTCTCATGAAGTACTCCTCGAGCTCGGCGGCGGCGCTATGGTCGCTGTTGGGCATGTCCTTGATGATGTGGCCATGTTCGAGCAGGGTGATGCGTGAACTGATGTCGATGGTGTGGGCGAGGTTGTGGCTACTGATGATGATGGTGGCACCCGTCTCATTGTTGTACTCGGTGAGTACATGTTTGAGCATGTTCTGGCTGGAGGGGTCAAGGAAATTGAATGGCTCGTCGAGTATGAGCAGCTGGGGCTGGTTGAGCAGGGCGGAGATGATGCCTACCTTGTGCTTGTTACCGGCCGAGAAGTCGCGCAGGAGTTTTTTCTGCCCGAGTATCTCGCCTGCCATAAAATTCTCGTATTTTGCCAGATGAGCATCCACCTCTTCATGGGTGAGGGCGCACACTTTCCCGATGAAGGAGAAGTATTCCTCGGCAGTGAGAAAATCGATAAGGAAACCTTCATCGATGTAAGCACCGGTATGGTTCTTCCATTCCTCGCTCTCGGCGGGGTTGACGGTGGTGCCGTCGTCGTAGGTGTATGTCACTGTTCCGTTGTCGGCTTTCAGGAGGTCAAGCATCAGGCGGAAGAGGGTCGTCTTGCCGGCTCCGTTGTTGCCCACGAGGCCGATGAGTTCACCTGCGCCGATTTCATAATGGTCGATGTCAACGGCAACTTTCTCGCCGAAGGTCTTCAGAAGGGTGTTGGCTTCAATTTTCATGTCAGTCGTTCTTGGTTTCTATCAGTCTGCAAAGTTCAATAAAAATATTGGTTTGTGCAAACATTTGTGTGAAAAAGTGCACAATGGGTATTATCCTGCTGGAGTAGCACGAATAAGCGAATTGTCCTTTGGGGAAAGTGTTTTGTCGAGTTTTAGAGAATCTTCAGGCACCACATGTGCATTGTGTCCTGCTCTTTTTCTAATTAATCTCATTCCATAATTTATCAAACTCTTCTTCTGTGTATCCGAAAATCCAATTCCCAGTATAGACGTTTCCTTTACTATCTACTCCCGTTCCGTAACCATTCCAGGTGTCGCCCGATGGCGAATACCTTTCACCTCTACTAGTCCATCTATCTCCACAAACTAGTTTCCCATAGTAATAAGTGCCCTCTTCGTGTGGAGTACCACTATAACGATCGTAATAACCACCTTTGCCATGTGGCTTACCATTCAGTATTTCGCCAGTATACCAGTATAAATGATACCCATTCTCCCGTTTTCCGGATCATACCAGCACTCAACGTAATGTGGCTTATCATCTATGACGTACTTCGCACCCTAGGGATATCCCGAGGCATTTCCTTTATATTTCAATTCTTTCATATTCTTGAAAGCCTCTTTACCGATAATGTTGACACTGTTGGGGATCTTTATTGAGTCCATTTTCTTCCATTGTCCTCCTGCTGGTGAAAAAGCATAGTTTTCTATTATTTCAACACTGTCTGGAAATAATACACATTCTAAGGTTTCTGATGTATCGCTAAAAGCATATTGACCAATAACCTTTGTGCCATCAGGTATGATATACTTCTTTAATCCCTTGGGTGCTTCAAAAAGTATCGTTTTATCAGCACTGAACACAACGCCGTATTCGTCTGTCCATGTATCTCTTCTTATCAATTTCAATAAGGATTTGTCGAAAGCATCATTCACAATTTTAGAGACATTCTTTCCCATACTGATGGAGGTGATACTACTACATCCCTTGAATGCGCCATCACCAATACTGGTCACACTGTCGGGGATGTAGACGGAGGTCAGGCTGGAGCATTTATTGAATGCAGATTCCCCGATGCTCGTCACACTGTCGGGGATGTTGACGGAGGTCAGGTTTGAACAACCCCAGAAAGCAGCAGAACCTATGCTCGTCACGCTGTCGGGGATGTTGACGGAGGTCAGGTTTGAACAGTCATAGTATTTGCAAGTTGTTGTATTTCAATTTATTTCATGCTAAACGGTAGAAAAGTGATTGCGTGGATTCTTTAAATACTGATAAAGATGAATATTTAACATATTTAACTTTTGTAAACCTCAAAATAGGTGTATTTGTGCATTATGGAGAACATTTTGTCAAGAGGGGTAACAGGCTATGCCAAAAGATTTTTCAATGTGGAGAATAACTTGTAGGATACAATTTATCACACGATATATGCAAAGCATTGTTAATTATGAGAATTTTTCTCAAATTTCCTTGGTTGTATCAAGTAAATTTTGTATCTTTGCCAAAAATTTTGAGATATGCTTACAAATTTTACAGTCAAGAACTATCGGTCATTTAAGCAGGAGCGTACGTTCAGTATGGAGGCTAGTTCCATTAAGGAACATAAAGAGTCTGTCATCAACAAGGGCAAGTATAGCCTGCTCCCGCTGGCTGTCTTCTATGGTGCCAACTCAGGTGGCAAAAGTAATTTGATTCAGGCCATATCTACCATGCGTAGTATGGTTAGGCGTTCTGTACGATTAAACGAAGGAGATTCTCTTCCTTATGATCCTTTTGCATTGGATGAAAGTTCTGATTCCCAACCTACATTGTTTGAGGTACAATTCATAAAAGGAGAAGTGCTTTATCGCTATGGCTTTGAATACAACAAAACTGACATTATCTCAGAGTGGCTTTACGAGAAACGGTTTGGCGAGAAAGAGTATGAGCTCTTTGTGCGTTTACGAGACATTATTGAGGTATCGGCAAAAAGATTCCCAGAAGGTCAGGGAAAGGAGGATTTGACAAACTCGAATCGCCTCTTTCTGTCGCTTGTGGCTCAGCTGAAGGGCGAGAAGTCCAATTCCATATTGGGGTGGTTTGGAGAATGTAATGTACTTTCTGGAATCGACAGCGAGGGCTACGAGGCTTTTACGCTCAGAATGTTTTTGGAACACCTGAGTGGAGCTGACCAGGCTCAGGAGTTCTTCAAGACCCTGCAGCTGGGCTTTACCCGTTTCTCTGTCAAGAAGGTCGATATTCCAAAAGAGGCATTAGACAGTGCACCTAAGTCAATAAGGTCACAGTTGGAGAAGGACTTGGCGACAGGGAATGTGGTCGAGCCGATAACCACTCACAATGTCTATGACGAAAAAGGGCTGGTAATCGGTGAGCGTAATTTCCACAAGAATCAGATGGAGTCAGAGGGAACGAAGAAAGTGATAGAGATTTCTGGTCCAATATTCGATACGTTGAACGAGGGAAAGACGCTGATTGTCGATGAACTGGATGCAAAGCTTCACCCATTGTTGACGCGTAACATCGTACTTCTGTTCATGGATCCAGAGAAGAACAGACACGGAGCGCAGTTGATCTTCGCCACACATGACACCAACCTGCTTGATTTGGAGATTATTCGTCGTGACCAGATTTGGTTTGCAGAGAAAGACAAGGTGGAGTCAACAGACATCTATTCGCTAGTGGAATTCAAGGATGAGGACGGAAAAAAGGTACGCAATGACCGTGATATCAAACGTGACTATATTCGCGGACGCTATGGAGCCATACCTTTTATCGGAAAATAGAGTGCTGCTATGGGATATTCGAGAAAAGAAGAAATCGCAAAGCTGAGGCGGGAACGCAAAGAAGCCAAAGCTGCCAAGAAGCGCAAGGAGAACGTCCGAGAGAAACTGGTGCGTTTCCTCATAGTCTGTGAAGGTACGAAGACAGAGCCGCACTACTTCGAGGCTCTTATCAATAATTACATTTCAGCTGTTCGCGAGGTAATGATTGAGGGCGAAGGCCGGGCAACAGTAGCTTTGGTGGTCAGGACGCAGGAAATTAAAGCGGAATTGGAGCGTAAGAATGCCATGACTTTTGACCGCGTATGGGTAGTGTTCGACAAGGATGACTTTGAAGACTTCAATGAAGCCATCAAAAAAGCCCACAAATTTGGTTTCCACAGTGCTTGGACGAACGAAGCCTTTGAACTATGGTACTACCTGCACTTCGAATACCTTGATACAGGCATTGGCCGCGCTGCTTACATCAAAAAATTGGAAGAGGCTTTTAGGAAGAATATGGGTGACAATCACTATGAATACAAGAAAGGCAATCCCGATATATACAGCCTACTTCAGCAGTTTGGCCGCGAGGACCTGGCCAAGCGATTTGCTCAGCAGCTACGCGCATTATACATTGGCACCAACTATGCAGCCCATAAGCCTTGTACAATGGTAGATAAATTAGTAGAGGAACTCGAACATCCCGAATTATTACTGGAAAAAAATGAAAAAAGAAGGTTGAGATAAAATGAAAGGTTATTTATATAAGTTATTAAAAGAGCTGATTTATTGTTTTTACAAGCCACTTTATACACTGTTGGCCTTAAGTCTGGTCTTTTTTGTATATGCTGTAAATAATGATCTGACACTTGATAGCGTGGCAGGTAAATTTGAATGGACATGCGTTTCGCAATGGCTGAAAGACAACATCCCAAGTTATGGCTCATATTTTTTATATATTTTTATCCTAATAGGATTGGCATTTTTGCTTCAATGTGCATCAAAGCTTTTACCGAATATTGATATGCCTGAAGGAAACATCACATCAATAGAACCGGCAAGCGATGGAATGATGATAACATACTTTGGATTGTTTTTCTTCGCACTTAGTGTGAACAACTCCCAAGCATTGATGATAACATTTATACTCTTGTTAGTTTGTTTATTGTTTTCGAATGTGTACATGTTTAATCCGCTGTTCAATATCATCCATTACAGGTTTTACTATATCACCTTCGATAGTGGTAAGAAATGCCTACTGATTTCAAAGGAAAAGTTTGCTCATGGAGATACTGTAAAGTTTGAACGTTTATACAAACTTAATGAATTCACATTTATAGATTAATTATGGATTATTTGTTAGCAAGAATAGATACTCGTAAGAAGTCCAATATGAGGCTTGTGCTGTCAGATAAGACAACCTATCAAGATTTGACACTTGACAATACCAGAGAGTACAATGACGAATACAAGCTACAAGAGGGAGAGTGGTTCGTCGTTAATGGATTCAAAGAGAAGTCATATTTCAAAACTTGGCTAAAAGAGCCTTTTAATGCAGGAGACTATTCACAGTTACAGACGACTGAATATTCAGGGTTGAAGTTTTTATGTGCTGTTCAAGACGGAGACAAATTTATGTTCCAACGACTCTTTTCTGGTAGTGTATATGAAAACAAAACATTCCTTTCGTTTTCTTTGGAAGCCGAACCTCAATTGAGGACAGACAATCAATTGGTAGTGATTAATCATGAACCTGATGCGGTTTATCATTTGACGGAGAATAAACTCTACTTCAAATCTATTCCAACTGTAAAGCCTTTGTTCCCTGGGATAGAAGAGCTTTATAAAGAGGCGACAAATGAGGAAGTCGAAGCTTTCCTACAGTTAGACTTTATTCAACTTGGTGGAGGATTCACAGCAGACAAAGTGAAAACTCCGAACAGAAGAAATATCAAAGAAGCAAAGGAGATTTATGAGAATTACACAGATGATGACAAAAATGCACTGAAGATATATGCTCAAAAGTATCGTCCAGGATTGAACTATAATCCAGATGCAGATGTGTGCGAAGTAGCAAATGATGAGCAATTGAAAGATTTGATTTATTGTATCCTGCAGAGATATTACACCACAGAAATAGGTGGGAAAATGCGTGTGGCACATTCTGTGGATGATATATAAAGGATAACAACTCGGATGTATGGAACAAAGATTCAGCAATAACTGTTTAGACCTTGAAACGTTACGGGTGTTCTGCAAGCGGGAGGGCGAGGCAGTCATTTACCGCAAGGGTGACCAGCTGGAGCGCGAGGGCGACCCAGCGCGGTGGTTGGCATTTGTCACCGAGGGGTGCTTCAAATACGTGACGCACAGTCTCTGCGACGAAAGGGAACACATCACGTGGTTCTCGTTCGAAGGCGAGTTCGTGGTCGATTACCCGACGTTCCTCTACGCCCGTCCGGCGCAGACCACCATCGTGGCGATGATGCCCAGCCGCGTGATCAGGGTCACGGGCCAGCAACTGGAGCAGTTCTTCGACCAGAGCAAGGAGACGATGAAGCTGCGTGCCATCATTGGCGAGCACCTCCTCAGCCAGTTCCGTTCACGCTATCTCGACCTCCACTGCAGCACGGCTCGCGAGCGCTACGACTTGCTGATGCAACGCTGCCCCGGCATTGTTAGGTTGCTTGACCTGCAGGACATCGCCTCGTTCCTGAACGTTCATCCCAACACCATCAGCAAGATACGCCGCGACATCACATTTGACGGCAGATAACTGCCAATAATAGCTAAAACTCTCAACCTAAGTTGAGACTTTCACCCTCGGCACCCACTTTTCGGGTTCGCCGAGGTTTTCTTTGTGTGCCTTTTTGTAACTTTGCATTCTGTGAAACATCCTAATAGGACAGAATATGAACATTATCATCATTGGAGCACATCTGCATAGGCAAAGCCCTTTTTGAGAAATATGCAACAGAAGAAAATTGTCTTGGCATAGTTGGACGACGTACTCATTTGCTGGACGAACTACGCCAGCAACATCCCAGTAATACTGTCACCGCTACAGCTGACATTACCAAGCAGGAGGAGACAGAGCAAGCTATCTGTTCTCTCCATAAGGAACTCGGTCACGTGGATTTGGCCATTGTCTGCTCAGGCACGGGTGAAATCAACCCCACGCTTGACTATGCACTGGAACGCCCAACGATTGACACCAACGTCACGGGGTGGACGTTCGTTGTAGATTCGCTTTACCACATCTTCAAGCTGCAAGGCTACGGGCACCTCGTCGCTATCACGTCGGTTGGTGGATTGCGTGGCGAACCGATGGCCCCCGCATACAGTGCAACGAAAGCCTATCAAATCAACTACACGGAAGCCCTGCGTAAAAAGGCATTCAAGGCAGGCAGGAAAATCACTATTACCCATGTCCGTCCTGGTCTTGTCGATACAGCAATGGCAAAGGGCGAGGGTCTCTTTTGGGTGATGCCCGTAGAAAAAGTTGCCAACCAAATTATTTCCGCTATTCGCAAGAAAAAATCCAGAGTATACGTTACCAAGCGTTGGCACTTTCTCGCCATCATCAATAAGAATCTACCATTCTGCCTGTATAGATTATTATAGTTTTTTTCCATTAGATAAAAAAGTTGTAATTTCCGTGCAGTCTTTTTGGAAAAGTGGTATCTATGTCAATAGAGGCAGAATGTTTTCGATGGACATAGAACAACTCATAGAGCAAGGGCGACAGGGCGATGAGACTGCTTTTGGAAGCCTATATAGGGCATATCACCGACAAATGACGGGGATATGCCAACGCATCGTGGACAATCGTCAAGTGGCAGAGGAATTGGCACATGATGCTTTTCTACTGGCCTTTGCCAAGATGGATCAACTGCATAACCCACAATGCTTTGAGGCATGGTTGATAAGTATTACAACCAATGTTGCCCGACACTATATGCAGCGGTATCATGATCCCTCAATGCTTTCACTTTCCACACTCTCAGAAGAAGAACTTCCACAGGAACCAATTCCATCAGATGACAAGCCATTACCAACTATGGCAGAACTGATGGCAGCTGTAGATGCGCTGCCCCACGGCTATGGGCAGGTGTTCAAATTGGCGGTCATCCAAGAAATGTCGCATAAGGAAATTGCCGAAATCCTTGGAATTGCAGCCCACTCTTCATCGTCACAGCTGTCACGGGCAAAGAAAATGTTGCAGAAGTCACTTGCACAGTATTGGCTGCTATGGCTTTTGCCACTTGTATTGCCTGTGGCCATCTATCTTTACAAAACGGGAAGGATTGTTGAGGTACCACAACCAATAGTAACAAAACAAGAACATACTACACCTGATACAAAGCATGATGATGATGGTACTCCGATGATAGAGCAAGGAACTCCTGCCATTCCAAAAATTACTACACATCAAATAACCATTGTTCCTGTCAATGATGCTCCTGTAGATAGTCTTGTTCCTGCTTACACGCTCCATCATACCGTCGAAGATACAGAGCACACCGACACGACAACCATTATACACGACAACAAACCACTACCCGACTTGCGTCCTGACAAAGACACTCATATTGCCGATCTGTTCCCAGGAAAACCGATAGAAGTGGAAAACAAGGGGCAAAAGTGGTCAGTAGAATTGGCATACACAGGTAGTATGGGTGTACAGAATGCTAACCGTCCGTTTATATTCACTGAAACGGAGATGACAGATATTACAAGCGAAGTTCCGCCTATCCGCTCTTTCGACAAATGGAGCGACTATGCCGAAGCCTTACAGAGCGGAACACTTGATGTCGACTATAAGACGTATCAAATTTTGTTGAAGATTGCCCAGAACAATGCTGCTCTGCCTGGTGCGGACATGATTGAACGTAAGACTCAACATTACATGCCCATCAACTTCTCCTTGGCCTTGAAGTACAAACTGAATAACCGTTTTGGTATAGAGACCGGCTTGAGCTACAGCCG
>CAMHEL010000028.1 GCA_946184125.1 uncultured Prevotellaceae bacterium | reverse complement strand
CAGGTGGATTGCAAATCCACCTGAACTTTGCAATCCGATAATCGCATTAAAAATGCTAATATTCCCTGCAGGTGGATTGCAAATCCACCTGAACTTTGCAATCCGATAATCGCATTAAAAATGCTTATAATCAATGCAGGTGGATGGCAAATCCACCTGAGCGTAACAAATAATTTTAATTTCCTACTATAAAAACATGTGGCTATTATCCAACAAGACAAAAGTGGCTGACAGCGGAATGATGGAGGGTTTCCGAGATTTCCACTGCCATCTTCTACCTGGTGTCGACGACGGCGTGAGCGAGATGCGGGATACCTTGCAGATTGCGGAGCGATGGGAGGCTTTAGGAGTGAAGGAGGTGTGGCTCACACCACATATCATGGAAGATATCGCCAATAAGACGAAAAGCCTGAGAGAGAAATACCTGGAACTGCTCAGCAGATATCAAGGCAACATCACTTTCCAACTGGCTGCGGAAAACATGATGGACAACGTACTGCATGAGCGACTACAAAAGAACGACCTGCTCCCAATAGGCGATAAAGCCATGCACCTGCTCGTGGAAACCTCGTATTTCAATCCGCCAATTGATATGACCGGCATCATCGACAAAGTCAAAAGCTGCGGATACATCCCCATTCTGGCGCATCCCGAAAGATACCAGTACATGGACATCGGCGACTACCGAAAATGGAAAGAACGGCGGGTGCTGCTGCAACTCAACGTGCCATCGATTGTCGGCGCATACGGCCCAACGGTGCAGCACAAAGCCGTCATGCTCCTCGAAAAAGGAATGTACGACCTCTGCGGCACCGACACCCACTCCGCCCGATTCGTCGACTTCTTCCTCAACGGAAAAATCAAAAAACAACACGTCAAAGCCATCCGAACCCTAAACGAGATTAGACTTTAGACCTTAGACTTTATTTAGACTTTAGACTTTAGACCTTAGACCTTAGACTTTAGTCTTTATTCGGAGTTTGGGAGTTTAGGAGTTTGGGAGTTTAGACATTAGTTCGCTGGTTCTCGGTACTGATGGCTTTCGTTTTTCGGTCTTAGACGAGCTAAGACCCTACAAAGGGGCGGGGGGATGGCTTTATCTTATCTTGGGAGTTTAGGAGTTTGGGAGTTTAGACATATGCTTTGATGGTTACGGTACTTTCTTCTTTTTGCTCACATAACCCTTTGCGGGTGACCTAACGGCGCGCCCCACAGTGGCTAAAGTCTAGAGTCTAAAGTCTAAAGTCTTTATTCGGAGTTTAGGAGTTTGGGAGTTTGGGAGTTTAGACATTAGTTCGCTGGTTCTCGGTACTGATGCCTTTCGTTTTTTCGGTCTTAGACGAGCTAAGAACCTACAGTGGCGCGGGGGTTTGCCTTTCGTTTTCCTGGTCTTAGACGAGCTAAGACCCTACGGTGGCGCGGGGGAATGTTTTTTTCAGTTCCTCCTGTTTTTTTGGGGAAAGTTTTTCGAGCTAATTACGCCCCTCTCCCCTCGGAGAGGGGTTGGGGGTGAGGCATGAAAAATGACTCCGTAGATTTCTGAACCTCGCGGCGGAGAAATTTTCGGGAGTCACAGAATTAAAAGATCAGCATTGAAAAAATTACTTTTAATTATATACCCTGAAACTAACACTCAAATTATCCTGTCGAGAAAAATATGAATTTATCTATGAGAATTATTTTCTTTATCACGTACCCCGTTCTCACAGGGCATAAAATGCACTGACGACACAGCAGGAAATGAGAATCGTCTATGCTCAAACACCGACATACTTCATCCCTTTAAAAGTCGAACCCATACGCCGAATGACAATGAGTGGGATTCCACCCTCACATCGAACGCTGATTTAAATCCAAAGCTGTGTTTTTATTTCCGTCAATCAATTTTGATGCAAAAATAGTACTTTTCCGCAATTATTCCAAATAAAAGAGGGAAAAAAATTGGCCAAACAGAAAAAAACAACAGAAAAACTCCTTTATAAACTAATTACCCATACTACGAATGAGGAAAATTTGCTTTTTACAATACAAATGATTACTTTTGTGAACGAATTAGACAACTTCTGACATTCACAAAACACTATCAATAATTAAGTACAATGAGAAAACATGCTATCACTCTTCTATTGCTTGCCATGAGCCTCACGGCATGGGCAACTGGTGTGGAAAGACCAAAACTCGTGGTGGGCATCGTGGTGGACCAGATGAGATGGGACTACCTCTATTACTATTACGACAAATATGGTGACGACGGACTGAAACGACTGCTCAGAGAGGGTTTCAGCTGCGAGAACAACATGATCAACTATGTGCCTACTGTCACTGCCATCGGACACTCTAGCGTCTATACCGGGTCGGTGCCTGCTCTCACCGGAATCGCCGGCAACTCCTTCCAACTGAACGGGCGCTCGGTGGAGAGCGTCACCGACACCACCGTGCATGCCGTGGGTAGCGACGTGGCCAACAAAGCCGGGAAGTACTCGCCAAGAAACTTGCTCGCCAACACCATCGGCGACCAGCTCAAGCTCGCCACAGACTTCAAAGGAAAGGTCATCGGAGTAGCACTCAAAGACAGGGCTTCTATCCTGCCGGCCGGACATGCCGCAGACGCGGCTTATTGGTGGGACACCCACGCCGGACATTTCATCACCAGCAGCTACTACATGGAAAAACTGCCACAATGGGTGGTGAACTTCAACAAGACCAACCACACCGCGCCCGACTTCGACGTCAAGACATCGAACCAAGGCGTCACCTTCACCTTCAAAATGGCGGAGGAAGCACTCATACAGGAGAAACTGGGTAAAGACGACGTGACCGACCTGCTCGCCGTGAGCATCTCATCGACTGACGCCATAGGGCACACCTACAGCACACGAGGAAAGGAAAACTACGAGGTCTATATGCAGCTGGACAAGGATATCGCGCGCTTCATGCGAATTCTCGACAACAGGGTGGGCGAAGGCAACTACCTCCTCTTCCTGACCGCAGACCATGGCGCTGTGCACAACGGAAACTTCCTCAACGAGCACAAAATGCCAGGAGGGGGGTATTCCTCACGACCCGTGATGGAAGCACTCAACAAACACCTCAGCCAGAAAATGGGCGTGGAAGGGAAATACATCAAGGGGGCATCGGACTGCCGCATCTATCTCGACCATGACTTCATCAATGCCAACAACCTCGATGTGAAGGCCGTGAAACAAGAGGCCGTGGCACTGCTCAAACAAGACCCGCAGTTCGCGTTCGTCGTGGACTACGAGGATGTTGCCAACAGCACTGTGCCGCAGTTCCTACGCGAGCGCATCATCAACGGATACCACCGTATGCGCAGCGGAGACATCATGGTGGTGCTACAGGGCAGCCACATGCACGGAACAGTGAACAAAGACTACAAAGGAACGTCGCACGGAACATGGAACCCCGACGATTCGCACATCCCCCTGCTCTTCATGGGATGGAAGGTGAACAAAGGCAGCACCAACACACCCACCTTCATGACCGACATCGCCGCCACCGTATGCGCCATGCTACACATCCAGATGCCCGACTGCTGCATCGGAAACGCCATACAGGAAGTGTGGAGGAATTAGGAATGAGGAATGAGGAATGAGGAATAGGTCGATAAATTCCTCATTCCTAATTAAAATAATTCCTCATTCCTAATTCCTAATTCCTAATTAAAATAATTCCTAATTCCAATTTGGCTGAACCGCTTGCGGCGACGCACATAATACTGCCACAGCAGGGCGAGGGGACTACGAGCATCCGCCTCGCCCTGTTTGCGTAGCGACTGGATGCGCTGGCGGTCGGCCTCGAACTGAGGCAGCCACTCCTTGAAAGAGCGGCGAGCACGGAAGATGGCACGGAAGTCGCCCCAGTTGCCATGCAAAAGCAAAGCCTGGAAAGCGGCCAGGACATCAAGCCAACGCCGAGCGCGCATCACATGACGAAGCTCGTCTTCTGGCAGGTTCTTGTAAAGCATCGTCAGGTTGTTGCGGAAATTGAGATAGGTCTTCATCGGGTTGCCCTTGGGGAGCGTTCCGCCACCGACATGGTACACCTTGCTTTCGGGTACGCACCAGACGGAGCGCCCCATGATGCGCAGCCGCCAACAGAGGTCTATCTCCTCGCTGTGGGCGAAGAAACGGCCGTCGAAACCGCCACAGCCATGGAAATCGGATGAGCGGATGACGAGGCATGCGCCTGTGGCCCACAACACCTCGCAGGGACTGTCGTACTGGCCCGTGTCGCGCTCCACCACGCCGAAGATTCGCCCACGGCAAAAGGGATAGCCGTAACGGTCGAGGAAACCGCCGGCAGCACCGGCATACTCAAAGGCTCCACGGTCGGCCACCGACAGCAGTTTGGGTTGGCAGGCTGCCACTTCGCCATGCTTATCCAAGAAACTCACGAGGGGGTCAAGCCAATGAGGGGTCACCTCGACATCGGAATTGAGAAGCACATAATACTCTGCCTCTATCTCACGCAAAGCACGGTTATACCCTTCGGCAAAACCCCAGTTGCGGTCGAACTGCAGCGTACGCACTTCAGGATGATGCTCACGCAGGTAACTCATCGAAGAGTCGGTGGACGCATTGTCGGCAACCCACACTTCGGCATCACCGCTGCTGTAAGATATCAGCTTGGGGAGAAAACGCTCAAGCATCGGCTGGCCGTTCCAGTTGAGAATGACGATTGCTGTCTTAGTCATATCCTACCTTATTTATAATAATGGTGAACTATGGGATAAGATGGGCCAAGAGCGCCGACTTGTCGGCATTGAATCCCGTCGTCATGACGCGCACCAACTGGTTGTCGAGCGCTGCCCCACCCTCCTCGGGAGGCAGTTCCACCCTTATATAATTAGGAGTGAAGCCATGCAGCGCACGGCCTTCGGGTGCACGCTCGCACAGCACCTCGGCCTCACGACCTATCCAGCGCTGGTAGAACGCCTCGGTCTTCGCATCCGACAAGGCGAGCAGGAGGGCCGAGCGGCGGCGTTTCTCTTGCTCATCGACCACATAGGGGATGCGCAACGCCAGTGTGCCCGGACGCTCGGAATAGGGGAAGACGTGCAACTGCGAGATGTCGAGCGACTGAAGGAAATCGTAGGTCTGCTGGAAATGCTCCTCGCTCTCGCCTCGCATGCCCACGATGACATCGACACCGATGAACGCCTCGGGCAGGAGTTCGCGGATGAGCGAAATCTTGTGGGCGAAGAGTGCCGTGTCGTAACGGCGGTGCATCAGCCGAAGCACCTCGTCGCTGCCACTCTGAAGGGGAATGTGGAAATGGGGCATGAAGGCCCGGCTGCCGGCACAGAAGGCTATCAGTTCGTCGGTTATCAGGTTGGGCTCAAGACTGCTGATGCGGTAGCGGGCGATGCCCTCAACAGTGTCGAGCGCACGGGCAAGGTCGATGAGGCGCTCGCCGGAACGCCTGCCGAAGTCGCCGATATTGACACCTGTGATGACTATCTCGCGCGCGCCCTCGCTGGCGGCCTCCTGGGCCTGAGCGACGAGGGATGCCACCGAGGGACTGCGGCTGTGACCACGGGCGAAAGGTATAGTGCAATAGGTGCAGTAATAATCGCAGCCATCCTGTACCTTGAGGAAACAGCGCGTGCGGTTGCCGCGCGAACAGCTGGGTGCAAACGAGGTGATTTCACGTGTCGGAACGGTGTGGTAGCGGTGAAGGTCCTCGCCATCGCGCGCCTCACTCCACGCCTCGGTGAGGAAATCGATGAGCGCAGCCTTCTCGTTCGACCCCAGGACAAGGTCGACGCCGTCGATGGCACTCACACGTTCGGGTGAAAGCTGCGCATAGCAGCCGGTCACCACGACGAAAGCTCCGGGATGGCGGCGCACCATGCGGTGGATGGCCTGACGGCACTTATGGTCGGCTACGTCGGTCACCGAACAGGTGTTGATAAGGCATAAATCGGCATGCTCGCCTTCCGACACCTCGGAGACGCCCTTCTCGCGGAGCATCCGGGCGAACGTGGCGGTCTCCGAGAAATTGAGTTTGCAACCTAAGGTGTAGTAGGCGGCCTTCTTGCCCTCGAGCGAGAATGTGTTATCTGTCATTGACGGCGGGGAATGTGGTGATGACTGAAATAGTAAGGATATACATTATATAAAAAGGTATAAAATACCGGGCTGATGAAGCCGTATGCAAAGGTAGTGCATAAAAACGAAAAATCAGCAAAAATGGCGCTTTTTTAAGAGAATCGGGGAAATTGTGTGGGGACACAAAATATTTAACTTTTATTAAACATTCGTAATTCGTTGCAAATCAATGCGTTGCAAAAAAGTTACAAAATAGCCCAAAAATTTTTCGAAAAATATAGTTTGTGATTCAAAAAATATATATACCTTTGCGCAGTTTTAATAAACAAACGATTATTTACAATTTTAAAAAGCAAAGAAAAATGAAGAAGATTGCATTTATGTTCGTAGCAGTTGCTGCTTTCGCATTCACTGCTTGCACCGAGAACAAGCCCGCTGAGGCTCCCGTTGAAGAGGCTGTTCAGGAAGCTGTTGAGACTACCGACTCTCTGAATGCAGAGGCCACTGACTCTCTGAATGAGGCTGCTGCTGAGGCTACTGACGCTGCTGCTGAGGCTACTGACGCTGCTGCTGAGGCTACTGACGCTGCTGCTGAGGCTGCTGCTGAGGCAACCGATGGTGCTGCCAACTAATTTGCCTACGGACAAATTCAGAATAACGCCGGGTCGAGAGACCTGGCGTTTTTTTGTAAATTCACTTTTTGAGGAATGAGGAACAATTAGGAATGAAGAATGAGGAACAATTAGGAATGAGGAATTAGGAATGCCGTTACTTTAGTTTTGGCCCTCCTTGTTTTCGTTTTCCGTATGCTGCGGTTTCACCGCAGCAAACAACTATGCCCCCTCAAAGCTAATGTCTAAACTCCCAAACTCCTAAACTCCTAAACTCCCAAGATAAGATAAAGCCGCCCCACCGTTCCTCCGTAGGGTCTTCGCTCGTCTAAGACCGGAAAAGCGAAAGCCATCAGTACCGAGAACCAGCGAACTAATGTCTAAACTCCTAAACTCCTAAACTCCTAAACTCCCAAGATAAGACAAAGCCACAATTAAAAATTGAAAATTGAAAATTTCAATTCCTCTGTGCCATTCCATTTCATTTCGAGAACCATATCCCCGCGCCACCGTAGGGCCTTAGATCGTCTAAGACCCCACAATGGCTCTCATTCCTAATTCCTCATTCCTCATTCCTAATTGTTCATTCCTCATTCCTAATTGTTTCACATTCCTCACAAGCATCTAAAACTCTAAAGTCTAAAAAGTAACTAAAAAATTAGGGTTGAATGGTGATAATCGGGAAAATATATGTACATTTGCAATTCCAACAGACATTTTTGATGTCTTCCATTTAATTAATTCATTCTGGATATGGGAAAACTGTTTAGCACATTTTTTAATGGACTGGCATTCGCAATGAAGCCCTGGGTTGTGTTTGGCATTCTGGTGCCCATTGTCTTTTTCATCTTTCACCCCGTCGACCCCATGGTTGTCTTAGGCATCTCGGTTATGGCGGTGGTCATCTATTACTCCAACAAGTGGAGGAAGGAGATGCCAGCCGCTCAGAAAGCCACTGAGGAGGCCGAGGCTGCTGGAGTGAAATTCGTAGAGGTACACCCCACCGACGAGGACAAGGAGAGCCCGCTGAAGCGTTACAAAAACAAGTTCTACCCTGCCCTGTGGTCGGCACTGCTCTCGGCATGCATGCTCAGCTGTTCGTATCAGATTATCCATCGCAACACCAACAAGTCATCGACCGAACTGAGCACACCCGTTCCATCTGGCAATTTCGAGGGTGGACGCACGATGGCTGCTGCCGAAAAAGATTCCACGATGGTGTGGACGGCTTCGAATATCACAATGGCTCACTTAGAAGACCCCGATGCCTATGTGACCAACAGCGACAGCCTACTCAGTCCGGAGACCGTGGCGACACTGAATGCCATGCTCAAGGACCTCGACTCTATCGTGGGGGTGGAGCCCGCCATGGTGGTTTGCCGCAAAGTGGGTGAAGGCGGGAGCTACCGCACAGCAGTGGATTTAATCAACAAATACGGCATCGGAAAGAAAGAAACGGGGCGCGGCATCTGTGTGGTGGTGGCCTACGACCAGCACCAGTACACCATCGCCCCAAGCAGTTCGCTGGAGAGCGCACTCACCGACATGGACTGCAGCCAACTGGGCCGCACCTACCTCATCCCGTTCCTGAAGAATGAGCAGCCCGACAGCGCGATGCTCTCTCTGACCGCCGCACTGCACGAGACTCTCAGCAAGCGACTGTCGGCAGATGACGAGAGCGAACCTTTCTTCTCGCTGAAAAAGAAGGGGTTGCTAAGTGGCGACACAGGTCTGATGATGCTCATCATCCTGGTGATGATATTTATCTTCGGCTACTACGACGAGAAGAACAAGTGGCAGAAGCCCTCGAAGGAAGTGGCAAAGTTAGCCGACACCAACCAAGAACCCCAAAAGGAAAAGCGAGAAGAGCCTAAGAAATCGGAGGCGCTCCATCAAGCTCCCCCAAGACGGGGCTCTTATGGCGGTGGAGGAAGGTCGGGAGGCGGCGGCGCCACCGGAGAATGGTAAACAGATGTCCTAACGACGATAGTGTTCTGGGCACCTCACAATATATCGCTTACACTTTACGATAAGATAATCATGAAAACAATGAAATTCCTGGCTGTAATAACGATAGTCATTGCAAGCCTCACCACTATGAGTTCCTGCACCACCCGAATGGGTGCCATACAGCAGATGCAGAACCTGGCATACGACATGCGCGATAACGGCCAGTACTACACCGTCAAGGACTGGAAAGCCGCTGCAGAGAAATTCGCCGACCTCCGCAGGAAGATGGCGAAATATGACTACACGCCCGCCGAGCGCCGACAGATAGGCGAAATCGAAGGACAATGTGCACGCTACATGGTGCAAGGCGTCAAGGACGGTGCCATCAACGGCATCATGAGCGTCGGAAACGAGATAAAAGGCATCCTCGACGGGCTGGGAATCAAATACTAAGGATTATTGAAGATTGAAAATTGAAAATTGTTTGCGGCTGCGCCGATTGAAAATTGAAAATTGTTTGCGGCTGCGCCGATTGAAAATTGAAAATTCAAAATTGAAAATTCAAAATTCAAAATTGGAGATTGAATATTCAAAAATGAAAATTGGAAATTTCAATCCTTCCGAACTCAGCGTGTAGAGACACCATGCATGGTGTCTCCGAAACCATCGCCAGAAGCCAAACCATCATGGGGACAGGTTTTTGATTGAATTTGAGAATTCAGTCAAGAACCTGTCCCCATGATTATCGACTTTAGACGCTAGACTTTAGACTTTAGACGCTTGTTAGGAATGAGGAATTAGGAATGAGGAATTAGGAATGAGGAATTAGGAATGAGGAAATAGGAATTTCTTGAGTTTTAGCCCTTCTTGTTTTCGTTTTTCCGTATGCTGCGGTTTCGCCGCAGCAAAAAACCATGTGCCTTTTGATTTGACCGAGAGCCTCGAATCATATGTCTAAACTCCCAAACTCCTAAACTCCCTCAAAAAATCTCCTAATCTTCCTCAAAGTGCACGATATCCATATATCGGCGGATGACCTCCGGCCGCCCGGTGTGCTTGCCTTTATCCTCGCTGAGCTTGCAGGTGTCGATGTAGAAATCCCATGACTCGGTGATTTTTGCCGCCACCAACTTGATGACGATGTTCATCGGGGCGATGCCTTCGAAGTCGTTGGTGAAATGAGTGCCTATGCCAAACGAGGGCAGGCAGTAGTCCTTGGCATATTCATGGATTTTGATGGCACGGTCGGTGTCGAGCGCGTTGCTGAAGATGACCTGTTTGGAGCGGGGGTCGATACCCAGTGAGCGGTATTTCTCGACGATGAGCTGCAGTTGCTCGAAATTGTCGCCACTGTCGATGCGCAGCCCCTTGAAAAGATTGGCGAAGTCCTCCGAGAAATTGAGGCTGAAGACATGCCATCCGAAGCTGTCATACAGGAAGGTGCCAAGTGCCCCACGGAAGGTGTTCCGCCAGGCCTCCATCGCCTTGTAGTTGGCCATCTGGGGACCGTACATGGCTGCTATGGCGCAGACGAACTCGTGAGCCATGGTGCCCACAGGCGTGAGGTCGTATTTCATCGCCAGATAGACATTGCTGGTGCCGACGAACGTTCCCTCCCATTGCTTCGACTTCTGGCATTCGCTCATGGCTTTCACCACCACGTCCTCTGACTGGAACGAAGCCCTTCGCCTCGTGCCGAAGTCGGTGAAGACACAGCCGGCGCCGAGCAGGCGCTCTGCCTTCTCATAGGCTTTGGTGTAGCAGCGGTCGTAGTCGAGCTTGCCCGTCTGCCCCGTCATGATATAGAACAGTTCGGAGATGATGGCCAGCAGTTTCACCTCGAGGAGGATGGTGTTTGCCCAGTAGCCTTCTATCTCGAGGTGCAGGTGGCCCTCCTCGTCCTGCCACGTGTTGACCCATTTCTTGTCGAAGCGGAAGCCCTTCAGATAGGGATAGAACCAGTTGGGCAGGTAATAGCATTTCCTCTTCAGGAAGTCGATTTCGTCCTGGGTTATCTTGACCCCCTCGAGCGTCTCCACCTGCCGTGACAACTCATCGGCAAAGCCTTCGGGATAGACGGTGTTGTTGCGGTCGACGAAAGCATATTTGACCATGGCACGGGGGAAATTGTCGATGACGGCACAGCACATCGACAGTTTGTAGAGGTCGTCGTCGGTGAAATGGGTGATGATTTGTCTCATATGGCTGGGTGATTAAAAGGTTTGGATTATGTGTGCAAAATTAGTCAAATTCTTGAAAAAAAAGCATGAAAGAGCAAAAAAACGATTTCAGAACTCTAATTCGCTTTTTTTTCGTAATTTTGCCACGAGAATTCGCCCTCTCAACGATCAAAACATTTACATTACCCAATACAACACATCACCATGCTAATCATCAATTCATACGAAGAGTTTGCCTCGCATCTTGGCGAGGAACTGGGACACTCGGAATGGCTCACCGTCGACCAAGAGCGCATCAACCTGTTTGCCGATGCCACGCTCGACCATCAGTGGATACATATCGACACGGAGCGCGCACGTGAGGAGAGCCCCTACAAGAGCACCATCGCCCATGGCTATCTCACCCTGTCGCTGCTTCCTCATCTGTGGGACCAGATTATCGAGGTCAACAACATCAAGATGCTCGTCAACTACGGGATGGACAAGATGCGTTTCGGACAGCCTGTGATTACGGGCTCCCGCGTGCGCCTTGTCACGAAACTCTCCGCCATCCAGAACCTCAGGGGCATCTGCAAGGTCGAGATAGCATTCAAGATAGAGATTGAGGGGCAGCGCAAACCCGCACTTGAGGGTGTTGCCACCTTCCTTTACTATTTCAACTCCTGAGATGGACGCGGGTGAGCGACATGTGACCGTGGCTCTGGGCTCCAACCATCGTGCCGGCACCACCATGCCTTTGGCGCTCCACCATCTTGACCGCCTGCTCAAGGGCTTCCACCACACACGGATGCTGTCGACGGACGCACTCGGCGACAAGCCAGGACCTTTTGTCAACTGCATGGCAGCGGGGGCGACAACGCTCGACACCGGCGCACTGGTCGATGCCCTGAAGGCTATCGAGCGACGGTGCGGCGACAGGCGACAGCTGCGCAACAAAGGCAAAGTGGTGATGGACATCGACTTGATGGAGTACGACGGCTCCCGCCACCACGAAACAGACTGGCAACGGCCTTATATCAAAACGCTATATGAGGAACTTTAAATGGACAACAACGCTGCTGCTGGCGTTTCTCGCACTGTCGGCAGCCGCACAGGACTTTCATCGCTACTTCACCGATGCCACCCTGCGTCTCGACTACATCTTCTCGGGCGATGCCAACCACCAGGAGATATCCGTCGACGAGCTTCATGTCATGCCACGCTGGTATGGCAAGCGGCAGCGGCTGGCGGATGTGCCGGTGCAGGGCAACGGCCAGATCATCCTGCGCGACCATCGCAGTGGAACGGTCATCTACCGCAACTCGTTCTCCACGCTCTTCCAGGAATGGCTGACCTACCCCGAGGCACAAAGTGTGAGGAAAGCCTTCGAGAATGTCATGCTCGCCCCCATGCCCATCGACACCGCCGATGTGACGGTGGAGCTCTACGACAACCGCCAGCAGGTGGCGGCCACGATGACACACCGCGTGGTGCCCACCGACATCCTCATCCGCCAAACGGGCTACGGGGCCCTGACGCCTTACACCGTGGTGCAGCAGGCCGCCGACACCACACGGTGCATCCATATCGCCTTTGTCGCCGAGGGCTACCAGGAGCATGAGATGGACACCTTTCTCAACGACGTGAAAGTGGCCACCGAGGCACTGTTCTCGCACGAGCCCTTCCGCTCGCTTCGCGACCGTTTCCACATCGTTGCCGTACTGTCGCCCTCTGCCGAAAGCGGCACATCATCTCCCAGTAAAGGCATCTGGAAGAACACCGCCCTGGGCTCGCATTTCGACACGTTCTACTCCAACCGATACCTCACCACCCTGCACCTGAAGACCCTTCACGACTGGCTTGCCGGCATACCCTACGAGCACATCATCGTGCTGGTGAACACCGACCAGTATGGTGGCGGAGGCATACTCAACAGCTACAACCTGTCGATGGCGCACCACCCGCTTTTTAAACCTGTGGTGGTGCATGAGTTCGGACACAGTTTTGCCGGCCTGGGCGACGAGTATGCCTATGCCGACGAGGAGCTGCCGATGTACCCTCACGACGTGGAGCCCTGGGAGCCCAACCTCACCACCCTGACCGACTTCCACAGCAAGTGGGAGGACCTGGTGGCCGAGGGCACACCCATCCCCACCCCGCTGTCTTCCGACCCGAAGACGGTGTCGAGCCGCGTGGGCGTCTTCGAGGGTGCCGGCTACTCATCACGGGGCGTCTACCGTGCTTGCCAGGACTGCCGCATGAGAACCAACGAGAACCCCGTGTTCTGTCCGGTATGCGACCGTGCCATCCGCCGACATATCGCTTTCTATACGGAGTGAGCCATCCACTCCTGTCATCAACGCCTCCAACGTCTCGCCATGCGGAAATTATTGCCCACCATCGTCATCGCCGTCGCACTCGCCATGCCTTTCATGGCTCAGGAGCCTCGCGACAGCGACCGTCTGGGCATGGCCATCGAGTATTTCCAGAGTGGGAAATACCACGAGGCTCTGCTGCTGTTTGAGAAGTTGGACAAGGAGTACCAGCTCAACCCACGCTACCATGCCTACATGGGGGTGTGCTGCTATTATGAGTGGCAGTACGAGGATGCCTGCCGCTATCTCGACGAAGCCATCCCCCAGCTCGACGCCTATGCTCCCCACGAGCGCTCGGTGTATTACTATGCCGATGGCGAGAGTCATTTCCAGCTGAAGCAATATGCCGAGGCCATCCCCTATTTCGAGCGGGCGCTCACCGTATGCTACGAGAACGAGAAAGGCGACATCCACTACCGCCTTGGACTCTGCCACATGTTCGCCCGCGAGTGGCAGTCGGCGCACGACCATTACCAGCAGGCGCTCGACAACTACCTCACCTACCGCGACACGCCGGAGATGCGGGCACGCATCCACCAGACAGCGCACATGATGAAGGGTTGCGAGGACCACCTGCCCAAAAGAGCACAGGAAGACACCCCGCTGCTGACGGAAACGGACAGCATCAAGAGTGTGTACAACGAGGAGGAGATGGTGGAGATGGTGCAAAAATCGGGCATGGCCATCGAACTGCCTGCCATCACCGTCCCCAGTATCGTGATGCCGCTCCAACCGGTGGCGGTGGACCATGCCAGAAAAGAGAAAGACACAACACACCCCACCCCTGTGGTGCGCGACACCATCAGAAGCGAAGTGCCTCAGTCGGTCAACATAGAAGAGCTCTACGAGCAGAAAGTGGAAGTGCGAGAATAAAGTATAGACACTCGGCGCTATACTTTGGACGATAGCCTAAAGCTAAGTATTTAAAGCCGATGGCCGATCTCGGCCGTCGGATAATAAGCCTAGCGTCTAAAGCCTAGCACCTAAAGTCTAAAGTCTAGCGCCTAAAGTCTAAAGCCTAAAGTCTAAAGTCTAAAGTCTAAAGCCTAAAGTCTAAAGCCTAGCGCCTAAAGCCTAAAGCCTAAAGTCTAAAGCCTAAATCATCGCATACTTCCATCGACGAAGCAGAGGGGCAGCAAGTCGCGGATACTGTCGATGGCATACACACCGTCGGTGCCATAGAGCAGGATGCGGATGGGCTGCTTGTAACGCTCTTCCATCTCAAGGATGACCTGACGGCAGGAGCCACAGGGCGACACGGGCAACTGGGTGAGCCCGTTGGCATTGCGTGCGGCAACGGCAAGCTTCAGAATGGGCTGGTCGGGGCGCTGGGCCTGAGAGGCGAAGATGGCGGTGCGCTCGGCACAAAGGCCAAGGGGGAAGACGGCATTCTCCTGATTGGCACCAATGACCACGGAACCATCGCCAAGCAGAATGGCTGCTCCCACATTGAAATGGGAGTAGTTGGCGTAGGAGTTGTCTGTGGCTTTGATGGCAGCCTCCACCAGGCGGCGCTCCTCATCGGAAAGCTCGTCCATGCGCAGATGCTGGTACTTGATTTTTATTTCGAGTTGTTGCATGGTTGAAACGGATTGCAGGTAGTTATTGAGAGTTCTGTTTCTATTGAAAAGATGATGGTCTTGTTGCCACATCAGGGTGAGCTGGTGGCAATGTATTCGTAGCAGCCGATGTCGGGGTGCTCGTCACGCCGGTTGCCCAGCCGGTCGTAGCCAAGCCCATCGATGGGCAAGGCCTTCCCTATGGCCACCGACAACGAATCGAGGGTGAAGTCATACTGTATCTGATCGATATCGACTTTCTTGAAATGCTTTTCTCCGGTGCCGACAGTATCTTCGGGCAGTTCCCACACGACGTCCTTGATGTTGACGGTGTCCGAGATGGCCGGTGTGCGCAGCACGCAGTGGTCGAAGAGATAGGTGTAGCTGCAGGTTGTGTCGGCTTGCTCCGACATCACCACGTCGTCGGCATAGCCCGTGACGATGCAGTTGATGCATGCGAAGTCGTAGAGCGGAAGTCCGGTAGCGTTGCCGAACCGGAGGGCTGCGCCTCGGTTGGCATCATAGGGATAGAACTGTGCTATGGTCGACTGCAGGAGCCTTGCCACGCCGCCTGTGATTTCCACGCAGTCGTGCAACGTGTTTGTTATCTGGCAATTGACGACATCCACCACCGAGTGCGTGGCCTTCAGTCCATATCCCTGGCAGTTGTGCACCACCGAGTTGTAGAGTTCAAGCTTCATCTTGTCCACGCTCGACGAGTCGCACACCACACCGTCGTAAGTGCTGTGTATGTCGGCGAAGTTGATGGAGTTGGCGTAGGAGGTTTCAAAGAAATGGATGCCCTGCCACTGTCCGCTGACCCTGTCGTAGGTCAGGTAGTCGAACATACGGTCGATGCGGTCGCCCCTCAGCACCACATTGCTGTCGAACGTGCCTTCCACCTTGAGCCTTCCATGGACCTTGATGCCGGCATTCTCGTGGAAATAGATGGTGGTTCCCGCACCGATGGTGAGCGTGGCACCCTCGGCAACGGTGATGCCTCCATAGATGAT
Source organism: uncultured Prevotellaceae bacterium (assembly GCA_946184125.1). Classification (GTDB taxonomy): domain Bacteria; phylum Bacteroidota; class Bacteroidia; order Bacteroidales; family Bacteroidaceae; genus Prevotella. The sequence continues at coordinate 14,874 of CAMHEL010000028.1, read as the reverse complement.
GATGGGCCTCTTGCTCTGCAGCACTGAGTCGCGCTCGATGAGCATGTTGGTGTATCTTATGGCGTCCCAGGTCCAAGCATTGAGGTTGACCCGCTGCTGCGTGCCGCTCTCGAGCGTGAACAGGAGGTTGTCCTCGATTTTCGTAGGTTCGACCCGGTTGTTGGCGGGCGAGGTGAGCTCTACGAAGACGCGGATGCTGTCGCGGTCGCGCACCTCGATGCCTCCCACCTGGAAACCTTCGGAGGCTCCAAGATAAGAGCCATCGACATTGACTCTGAAGCCCGTCTGGTTACCCTTCTCCAGCCTGATGCTTGCGCACCGTATGCCGTCGCCCGACTTGTTATACACCCAGAACGACTTGGTGGCTGTAGGCACTTGCGAGAAGACCGTGTCGAGTGCCACCGTATCCTGGGAGAAGGTTAGCCGCAGCCCCGGCGACGACGAGAAATGGTCGTCGTCGGAACAAGAAGCAAGAACGGCTAAGGCCATCAGCCACAAGGCAAGGAGAGAGGCTTTTTTCACCATTTTCTATGGAATTTCTACTTATCATGTTTACCGTCAGGCAGATGTCCCGTGGATTGGCGTGATTCTCTGGCCTTGCCAGGTCACCCGCAAATCACCGCCCATTTGGCATTGAACACCTACCTTAAGGTGTGTTCTATTAATTCTGATTTTTATGAGGTGGCATTTCTATACGTTACATTTTCGGTCGCTTTTCACCTCGACATAATTAATAGGACCCACCTTAAAATAATAAACGTGATAATTGCAGATTTATTGCACGGCGTCAATAGACATGGTCGCTGGCGGTCATCTCCTCCCTGTCGATTTTCTTTTTGTCGATGGCTCGCCATGCATATACGATGTAGGCGAGTACGAAGGGAATGAGGAAGCTGACGTAGGTCATCGTTCGCAGTGTGAACTCGCTGCTGCAGCTGTTGGCGATGGTGAGACTGCTCTGCAAGTCGGCATTCGACGGATAGTAGGCGGTGTGGTTCCACCCGGCACAAAGCAGCAGGCACAGCACGACGAGGACGACACCTATGCCGGCAAACCATATCCCATGGATGTAGTTGGTGTCGCGGATGGTGCGCCAGAGGGCATAGAGCAGCAGCACGACTCCCACGAGCAGCACGATGAGCACATACCACATCGACAAGAAGTTGTGCAGGTATTTCATCGGCTCCATGAAGATTTTCCCTGTGTCATCGTAGGCGAAGCCATCTTTTATCAGCGTGCGTACGAGGAAAGTGAGGAAGAACAGCAGGAACAGGCCGGCATTGGAGACGAGCCTTTTCCGGCAACGGCTCCTGAGCGACACGTCGTTGACATTGTTGATGATATAGAATATGCCCAACACCCGCGCCAGGAAGAAGACGGCGAAGGCGAAGACCAGGGTCCAGGGGTCGAGCAGCGCGTCGAGCCCGTGTGAGCTGTTTGCCCACTTGCTGATGATGGGCTGGCTGAAATTGATGATATTGCCCTTGTCGATGACGAAATTGGAGCCGTTGAAGAACGTGGCGACAGCACCGCCAAGCAGAAGCGGGCCCACGATGCCGTTGATGACGAGGAACCATCTGAAGAGATTGGGGCCGAAGATGTTGCCAAGCTTGTTCTGGAACTCATAGCTGATGGCCTGAAGGACAAAAGAGAAGAGGATGAGCATCCATAGCCAGTAGGCGCCTCCGAAACTGGTGCTGTAGAAAAGGGGGAATGAGGCGAAGAAAGCGCCTCCGAACGTGACGAGCGTGGTGAAGGTGAACTCCCATTTCCTGCCGGTGGAGTTGACGACCATTTTGCGCTCGGCCTCATCGCTTCCGAGACTGAAAATCATGGAGTTGGCACCCTGCACGAACATGAGGAAAACCAACAGGGCTCCAAGCAGTGAGACGAGGAACCACCAGTATTGTTGTAAGAACTCGTATGTCATGGTTTGAAAATTCTTGATGATGAGATATTACTTGCTGTATTCTGGGCCTTTCTTGATTTGCTTGCAGAGGATATTGATTTCCACGGTGAGCAGCGCGGTGAACAGCACGAAGAAGATGACGAAAGTGAGCATGACGGCATCCGACGAGAGGTTGCTGACACCCACCCAGGTGGGCATCATGTCCTGTATGGTCCACGGCTGTCTTCCGAACTCAGCCACGAGCCACCCCGACTCGCTTGCCACGTAGCCCAGCGGCAGGAGGATAATCGAAAGCCACATCCACCATTTCGTGGTGGTGATGTCTCTCCGGTATAGCAAGAAGAGCGTGATGGCGAAGAAAAGGATGAAGAGGCAGCCCAGTCCCACCATGATGCGGAATGTGTAGAAACACAGGGGGATATAGGGCACTGTCTGGTCTGCGTCCTTGATATAGCCATATCCGAAATAGCGCATGTTCTCCTTGAGATAGTTTGCCTTGAGAGCCAGTTGCTTTTCCTGCTCCTGGGTGAGTTTCCCGTTCGCCTCTGCCTTGATTTGGCGGTATTCGGCAAGGGTGGCGATGGCCTTCCTTCCCCTGTTCATTTTCTCGGCAAGTGAAAGTTCCACTTCACCTTGGGCATTGGCATATCCTCCCTCGATAATATCGTTGACGCCAGGCACGAAGCCATTGAAATCGTGCGTGGCCATGAACGACAGCATGTGGGGTATGCCGATGCGCATCGGCGGGGCTTCCTCATTCTGATAGTCGGGCTGGCTGAAGGGGTCGACCCATGCGATGGCCGTCAGGCTCTCACCCTCCGAACCATTGTACAGTGCCTCCATGGCTGCGAGTTTCATGGGCTGCACCTGTGCCACGGTGTATGCGCTGTGGTCGCCTGTGATGGCGGCGAGGATGGAAGCCACCAGACCGACGATGCTGCCTATCTTGATGCTCTCAAGGGCGAGTTGGCGCTCACGGTTCTTTATCAGGTAATAGGCGCTCACGGCAACGGTGAAAAGGGCGCCGATAATCCATGCCGACGTGACGGTGTGGCAGAACTTGTCGACAGCGAAGGGCGAGAAAGCCACTTCGGTGAAGGAGACCATCTCATTGCGCATCGTGTCGGGATTGAACTCACATCCCACAGGATACTGCATCCACGAGTTGGCCACCAGTATCCACCATGCCGAGATGGTGGCTCCGAGGCCGGTAAGCCATGTGGATGCGAGGTGGAATCCGGCCGACACCTTCTTCCATCCGAAATACATCACCGCCACGAAGGTGGACTCCATGAAGAAAGCGACAATGCCCTCGATGGCGAGCGGTGCGCCGAAGATGTCGCCCACAAACCATGAGTAGTTGCTCCAGTTGGTTCCGAATTCAAACTCGAGGATGATGCCGGTGGCAACACCCATCGCGAAGTTGATGCCGAAGAGTTTCTGCCAGAATTTGGCGGCATCCTTCCAGAACACGTTTTTCGTGCGGTAATAGCACGTTTCCATAATACCCATGATGACGGCAAGTCCCAGGGTAAGCGGCACAAAGAGCCAGTGGTAGATGGCCGTGATGGCGAATTGAGCCCTGGCCCAGTTGACCATGCCAAAGTCAAAATCCAATAATAAGTTGTGCATCATATTCTCTTAGATTTAATTGTTGATGTCTTCTATTTGCCGTTCCACCATCTGCTGACCCACGAAGTCGGCCTCCTTTCCCTCACCGGCATGCTGCTTGATGTAATTGGGAAAGAAGAAGACGCGCAGGATGGCAAAAATAATGAAGAGTTTGATGAGGATGACCAACCATAGCGTACGTCCGAGCGTCATGCCCTTGAAACCCTCGTAGTAGAGGTCGAAAGCTCTATGGAAAAATCCGGCTTTTTTCATCGGTTGAACAGAGGTTTGAAACGAGATGTATTCCAATCGCAAAAATATAACTTTTTTTTCAATTGCGCCACATTTGTATCAAAAAAACGAAAAAAACGGATAAAAAAAACACAAGCAGAAATGGAAGCACCCACCTCTGCTTGTGTTGAGTTGTAGTTCAAAATTGATTATTCAAGTACCGAAAGTCGGAAATAAAATAAAAGGTTAGAAATAATTAGAAATAAATTGTCTAACGCATATACTCCTCAACTCCCATTATGAAGCTTATCTCCTATAGGAATTTCTTCTTGGAGGAGCCTGGCGATAATCACGGCGTGGTGGAGGAGCCTGGCGGTAATCACGGCGTGGTGGAGGTCCCTGACGGTAGCCATGACGTGGTGGCGGGCCCTGACGGTAGCCGCGGCTACGGGCAATCCACTTGCACCGTGGACAGGTACGCGGATAGAACTGATGGTTTCGTGTGGGATGGTTGTGACGCAGGTGGCGCGGTGGCTGACCTCTGTAATAATCGCGCGAACGTGGCTGCGCAAAGTCGAGCGCGCTGGCGGTCACTACCACCATCAAAAACGCTGCTAATGCTAAAATGAATCTTTTCATAGAAGTAATAGTTTAAAGAGTATGGTTAAACATTTCCGCTTGCAAATTTAAGGCGATAGAGGGGCAACGGTGTTGCAAATCTGCAAAAAAACGAATTGCAAATTTACAAATAAGCACTTTTTCTGCATATTTTTCATATAAAACCAAAAGAAAACCGTCTCCGACAAAAAAAATGGCAGATAAGACAACTGTCTCTTTTCTGCCATTCTTCCTTTGAAAAATCGGTTTTGCTTAGGATGTCCCGACGATGCGTGTGGGCGGCTGTTCTTTGTTCCGCCTACGTGTCACGGTGACTACGGCCTGGGCGAGATTGATGAACGCCTGCCCGGTGGCAGTGTCGATTTTTGTGGCCGATGGCGCACCATCGTCACCACTCTCGCAGATGCTCTGCACGAGAGGGATCTGGGCGAGCAGCGGCAGTTTCATCTCTTCGGCAAGCTTCTTGCAGCCTTCCCGGCCAAAAATATAGTACCGGTTCTCGGGCAGTTCGGCGGGAGTGAACCATGCCATGTTCTCCACCAGACCGAGTATGGGCACATTGACCTTCTCGTTCTGATACATGTCGATGCCTTTCCTTGCATCGGCGAGGGCGACGCTCTGCGGTGTGCTGACAATGATCGCACCGGTGATGGCGAGCGTCTGCAGCAGTGTGAGATGGATGTCGCTGGTGCCCGGAGGCGTGTCGAGGATGAAGAAGTCGAGTTCTCCCCAGTCGGCATCGGCGATGAGCTGCTTGAGTGCATTCGATGCCATACCACCACGCCACAGCGTGGCTGTCTGCGGGTTGACGAAGAAACCGATGCTGAGCAGTTTCACGCCATAGTGCTCTATGGGCTCGATGAGATTTCTTCCCTCCACTTCTACAGCGTAAGGTCTTGCATCCTCCACTCCGAACATTTTTGGCACCGATGGCCCGAAGATGTCGGTGTCGAGCAATCCCACTTTATAACCCAGTGCAGCGAGTGCGATGGCAAGGTTGACAGCCACGGTGCTCTTCCCCACCCCGCCCTTTCCGGAACTGACGGCGATGATGTTTTTCACCTTCGGGAGCAGTTTCTCTGGCTCGGACGCCTGTTTGGTGGGGAATTCCGGGGTGATGTGCACATTCACATCATTTCCCACATGCAGATGTATGGCTGCCTCGGCCGCTTTGAGTGTCGACTTGAGGAAGGGGTCGGTCTCGCGTGGGAAGATGATGGAGAACGACACCTCCATGCCGTCGATACGCAAATTGTCGGCCACCATGCCGCTCTCCACCAGATTCTTACGCGTCCCGGGGTAGCTGACGGTGGCCAGCGCGTCGAGAATGAGTCGAGGATAGAGCGTCATTCCCCGCAGCCTCCCTCAGACTCGCCTTTGCACTTGTGCTCTTCCTTTGTAATCTTCTCGCCGTCAGCGAGTTTACGGGCATTGAAGCCAAAGCCTTCGAAAGCTTTGATGAGGGTCTCCTCATTGGTCTTCTTGGCATCATACTGGATGGTCACCGTCTGGTTCTCCACACTGGTCTCAACCGACTTGATGCCTTTGGCGTCCTTGAGGTTGTTTTTCACACGGTTCTCACAGTTCTGGCAATGCATCTGTGGGGTGGTCGTCACCACCAGCGTGCGGATGTCTTTGGCATTCACGATGGTGACCGACAGGAGCAGCACCATCATCATCATAAATTTTCTCATTTTTCTCTTAGTTTAATGATTTTCTCTTACGTTAGGTCTTTATTAGTTGCAAAAATACACATTCTCCGCCAATGCCACAAATATTTCACTTTTTTTAGCACGGAAGGACGGAGATTGAGCGTTTGTTTTGTTGCTGTATCACGGCGACCACCTCATAGCCCTTTCAAGTCATCAACAGAAAAAAGTCTTCCATTCTGCTCTCATTTGAGAAAAAAGTGATACTTTTGCCTTTTGATAAGTAGGTGATCATAACATAAAAGACTATGCAACACCTACAAGAATGATAGTTGCAGATAATTTTGATTCCTACTTATGTGGATTTATCTGATATACGCCCTTCCGATGGTGGTCAGCGGAGTGCTGGCTGTGGAATCTGCCATGAGCTTGCACCGCTATTCCATCCGTGCCCACAGATGGCTGCTGGCCTGGTCGTTGGCCTGCACCTTTCTCTATGCTGGGCATTATGTGTATTTCAGCCAACCTATGGAGCCCACACCCGTGTGGGATGTCATCTATTCCACTTGCAACCTCCTGGTATATCCTCTTTTCCTGATTTACCTCAGCGAGCAGACCGATGCCTTACCCTTGTCGCAGCGTCCTCTTGCGTTGGCGGCATGGCTGTCCCCGGCTCTCTTGGCTCTTGTTGCCATCGGACTCCTTCATCTGCTCATGACCCCTCAGGAAATCGTGCTGTACACCGAGGTCTATCTCTATCATGTCCCAGGCGAACTGTCGGGACTCTGCGGCCTTCAAGAGAAGGTCCATTTCATCTGCAAATACATCTTTGCCCTGCAAGTGCTGTTGGTCACCTTCACCGGAGTGAAGAAAATCAGGCGTTACAACCAGCTCATCGACACCCTTTACGCCGATACCGAAGAGAAATCGATGCGCAATTACGACACGTTGCTCATCCTGCTCCTCGTCATCTCCCTCATGTCGCTGGTCGTCAACCTCATCGGCCGGCACATCTTCCTCTACGACTGGATTTTGGTCTTCCCCTCCCTGCTCTTCTCGTGTCTGCTGTTAGGCATCGGATGGCTTGGCATAGAACAGCAGTTTGGCATCAAAGACGTGGACCTAAGCGAGAAAGAAGCCACAGTTGCCACAACACACAAGGCAGAGATCAATTCGGTTATTGAAGAGGAGACATCGGCCGACACGACTTCGGAGGCTTTCACTTCTTCGAATGAGGCGGATTCGGCTGAGGAAACGGCCGATGCTGCAGAGGACGAGAACAACAAGCGCAAGGGGGTAACGACCGAGGCCCTTGCCCAACGTTTCGTCACACTGATGAACGACGAGCAGCTGTTCCTCACCCATAACTTGAAGCTCGACGACGTGGTGCTGCGTATGGGCACCAACCGCACCTACCTGCTCAATGCCATCAAAAGCGAACTGGGCATGACCTTTTCGGAATATGTCAACCGCCTCCGCATCGCCTATGCCCTTCGCCTGATGGGAAAGTATCCCGACCTCAGCCGACTGGAGGTATCGGTCCGCTCGGGCTTCAACACTATCACCTCGTTTTATCGTAACCTCAACAAATACAGCGACAGCCAATGACGGGCTGCCGCCTCACCAACAAACTACTTTAACTATGCGACCTATCTTATTCTATCTCAGCCTGTTTCTCTGCATCATCGGTGCACCATCCCTCCATGCCGAGAACTACCCCTACCGCAGTGACTATCTCTGGGTGACCGTGCCCGACCACCCCGACTGGCTCTACACCACGGGCGAAGATGCCCGCATCGAGGTGCAGTTCTATAAATATGGTATTCCCCGCGACGTCGTGGTGGAATACAGCATTGGCGGCGACCTCCTGCCAAGCGACAAGACTGGACGCCTCACTTTGAAGCAGGGACGGGGAACCATCAACATCGGCACCAGCAAGCGCCCCGGCTTCCGCGACGTGCGGCTATCGGCCACTGTCGACGGCACCACCTACCGCCATCACGTGAAAGTGGGGTTCTCGCCCGAAAAAATCACGCCTTTCACGAAAGAGCCTTCCGATTTCACCACCTACTGGCAGAATGCCGTGGCAGAGAACGGGAAACTCCCCCTGAAATACACCATGGAACCCGTGAAAGAAATGAGTGACGAGGTGACGGATGTGCAACTTGTCAAACTACAGGTCGACCGCCGCCACTGGCTCTATGGCTACCTGCTGATGCCTAAAGGGGCGTCGCAGGGCAGCTGCCCCGTCGTGCTCACCCCTCCCGGAGCTGGCGTGAAGACCATCAAGGAGGTCACGTCACGGCCTTACTACCAGGAAGCAGGCATGATTCGCTTCGTGACTGAGATTCACGGTCTACGCCCGACGCTCGACGAGGCCGACTTCACAGATATTCGCTCTGCTTTCAGCGACTACCTGGAGATGGGGCTTGACTCCCGCGACAACTATTACATGCGCCACGTCTACCTGGGACTGGTGCGCTGCATCGACTTCCTCACCTCGCTGCCTGAATGGGATGGGCGCAACGTGGCGGTGATGGGTGGCAGCCAGGGTGGTGCGCTCTCGCTCATCGCCGCTGCGCTCGACCGTCGCGTAACGCTGTGTGTGGCCAACCACCCCGCTTTGAGCGACATGGCGGCAGGCAGCGCAGGACTCACCAGCGGCTATCCCCATTTCAAAGCCGAGAAAGGGCTGTACACCGAAGCGACTCTCCGCACGATGGCCTACTACGACGTGGTGAATTTCGCCCGCCACATATCTTGCCCCACCTACCTCACCTGGGGCTTCAACGACGACACTTGTCCTCCCACCACCTCTTATGCCGTATGGAACACACTGCAGTGCGAGAAGGAGAGTCTCATCACGCCCATCAACGAGCACTGGACATCTGATGCCACCAACAAGCAGCAGATGGAGTGGATCAAAGCGCGGCTGAAGAAGGGGAAATGAATAAACAGCAATACTGTTAATTATTGCAGTTTTAGAAGCAACATATCGATATACTTGTATTTAGAAAAGTAGGTGATCAAAATCATCTGTTACTATCATCTCATTTTGATCACCTACTTATGAGGACTATTTATACTTGCATAGCATCAATTTTCCTTCGTCGTCGCGCAAGTGCATGCCATTTCCTTTGCAGAAGTCCCATACATCACAGTCGGCACAGGGACCTGTGTGCATCCATTCCCGCTCACGATAGAGCTGGAACTTGTTCTCCCATACATCAGTGAACTTGTCTTTATAGATATTCCCCTGATGATACTGGCTGCGGATGCTCAGGCAACCTGAAATAGAGCCATCAGCGAGGATGGAAGCGATATTGGTGCCTGCCCCACAATAGAAAGGATAGCCACGCACCTGCCATTCATATTCGCCGAGAAAGCCCTCACAGCTGTAACTCAGATGGATGGCCTTCTCCTTGCGCACCGCCACGATGAAGTCCATCACCTCGCGGAACTGCTCATCGCTGAGCTGCAGTTCCGGGTACTGCGCGGCACGCCCCATGGGCACGATGGTGAAAATGCGCCACTTTGTCACGCCTATGTCGATGAGGAAGCGTTTGAAGTCGTCCAAATAACCGATGTTCCTCCGATTCACACAGGTAATGACATCCCAGGTGACTTTCTTCCCCACAAGGCACTTGATGGCCCTCACTGCCGCAGCAAAACTGAGTTTGTTGCCACGCATCCAGTTATGCTCCTCCTCGAAACCATCCAAGCTGATGGCGATGCTCTCCAAGCCGGCATCCAAAAGCCGTTGGCACATCCCCTCGTCGAGCAGAAAGCCATTGCTCACCATCACCCAGTGGAAGCCACGCTCGCGGATGGCTTTTCCACACTCGATGATGTCTTTCCTCATAAGAGGCTCACCACCTGTCGTCTGGATAAGGATTTTACTGGGATCCATCACTGAGCGCACATCGTCGAGAACGGCCAGGAAATCCTCGAGGGGCATATCCTTCGTCTCGGAAATGGCTCGGCAGTCGCTGCCACAGTGGATGCAGTTCAAGTTGCAACGCAACGTACACTCCCAGAACAATTGATGCAGCACATGCTTCTGAGTGCGCTTCTCATACTTCAGACTGGCATCAAGCAGTCGAAGACCCTTTTCAAAACTCGGTTGTGGTAATTTCGTTTCCATAGTTATTTGGTGATATCTTTTTTGTTCGACTTACAAAGATAGATATTTTATTGAATATGAAGAACTATTCGAAGTTTTTTTTCTCATATAATTACTTTTATGGGAAAAATAATTAAAAATGTTAGCAGTAACAAGAAAAAAATCTTATCTTTGTAGCGACATTTGTTGAACAAATAAATTTTTACGACTATGGAGAAAAGGATTTATTCCCAGCCCATGACAAAGATTATGTCATTTGAGGTGTCTGGTGCCGTCTGCGATGACCCAATACTTGTCAGCGGTGAAAACCCAGAACCAGGACCAGGACCAATCTACGGTGCGATTGAGCCAATAATTGAACCAGAGTCACCTCTGTTTTAAGAAACAAAAAAGCCAAGCAATGCTTGGCTTTTTTGTGCTATGTCATATGCCACATCATATCTTTATAAAGAGCAGGAAGCCACGCTCACGGATGGCAGTCGTAGACCTTTTTCAAAACTCGGTTGTGGTTATTTCGCTTCCATAGTTATTGGTGATATCTTTTTTGTTCGAACAACAAAGATAGATATTGATTGAATATGAAGAACTATTCGAAGTTTTTTTCTCATATAAATACTTTTATGGGAAAAATAATTAAAAGTGTTAGCAGTAACAAGAAAAAAAGCTTATCTTTGTAGCGACATTTGTTGAACAAATAAATTTTTACGACTATGGAGAAAAGGATTTATTCCCAGCCCACGACAAAGATTATGTCATTTGAGGTGTATGGTGCTGTTTGCGAAGAATCACTGTCAATCAGCAATCCCATCCCAGGACCTATTGTCCCTCTTTACGCTGGCCCTGACGTTGAAGAGCCAGAGGCACCTTTGTTCTAAGAAACCAAAGCCAGGCAAGCCTGGCTTTTTCATGCTATTTCATATACCTTATCATATCTTTTCTTTCGAAAGCCCCCTGCCCCCAATTGGGACTTAGCTCGTTTTAGCCACTCCCAAGCCATCACATTTGTCCAAACTTCCCCTGCTATGTATAAACTATGAACTACTTCGCTGTTGCTCGTGTGCTGCGCTTGTCGCGGCGGTAACTGCGATAGTCGTCGAGCGGGATCTCCACGTCGGGTTCGCATAGCTCACCCTCATGGGGCAGGCGGAATTTCACATATTTAATATTCAGTCCGCGCTCTATCCACATATTTTCATAATAGGTGTGGATGGAGAGGATGCTTGCCGTGGCTTCATCAATCCCCTCACAATGGTAGAGGTCGTCGGTGGACAGGAGCACGGGCAATTGGTTCTTCTCCACCAATAAAGTCGTGTAGGTGAAGAGGAAATTGGAATCGGTCTTGAGATGCACCAACCCGCCATCGACAAGAAACTTCCGGTACCTGTTGAGGAAATAGGTGCTGGAGAGCCTTTTCCGTGGGTTCTTCATCTGCGGGTCGCTGAAGGTGAGCCAGATCTCACTCACCTCACCGGGAGCGAAGAAACGCTCGATAATCTCGATGTTGGTGCGCAGGAATGCCACATTGTCCAGCCCCTCGGCGAGAGCCTGCGTGGCACCCGTCCACATCCTTGCTCCCTTGATGTCCACCCCGATGAAATTGAGTTCGGGAAACATCCTTGCCAGTCCGACGGTGTACTCTCCCTTTCCGCACCCTAATTCGAGAATGATGGGGTTCTGGTTGTGGAAATACTCCTCGTGCCAGTGCCCCTGCATATCGAAAGGAACGTGCTCCACTACCGAATAAGGGTACTGGAACACGTTCTTGTAGGTGGCCATGTCGGCGAATTTCGCCAGTTTACCTTTGCCCATTCCTCGTCATGGCTATGGTTTTCATTCTATCACGACCTTGGTCCATCCGTGCTTGTCCTCGATGGTACCATACTGTATGCCGCGCAGTGTGTCGTAAAGTTTGCGTGAGATGGGACCCGGCTGTCCGTCCTTGCTGAAGGTGAAGCGCTCGCCGGTGTCGAGGTCGTCGATATAGGAGATGGGGCTGATGACAGCTGCCGTGCCACAAGCACCGGCTTCCTCGAAGGTGGCCAGTTCCTCTTCGGGGATAGCTCTTCTCTCCACCTTCATGCCGAAGTCCTCAGCGAGCTGCATGAGGCTCTTGTTGGTGATGCTGGGCAGGATGGACGACGACTTGGGCGTGACATAGGTGTTGTCCTTGATGCCGAAGAAATTGGCTGCACCACACTCGTCCATGTATTTCTTCTCCTTGGCGTCGAGGTAGAACTCGCAGGCATATCCCTTCTCATGAGCAAGGTTGTTGGCGAAGAGCGAAGCAGCATAGTTGCCGCCCACCTTGTACTTTCCTGTGCCGAGGGGAGCCGAGCGGTCGTAGTCGCGGATGATGACGTAGGGATTGGTGGAGAATCCGCCTTTGAAATACGGGCCCACGGGTGTGACGAAAATCATGAAGAGGTACTCCTTGGAAGGATGGACGCCCACCTGTGCCGATGTTCCGATGAGCAGCGGACGGATGTAGAGTGTTGCCCCACTCTCATAGGTGGGGATGTACTCCTGGTTGAGCCTCACCACTTTGAACACCATCTCCTCGAACAACTCAGTGGGCACCTCGGGCATCATGATGCCTCGGCAGGTGCTCTGCAGGCGTGCCGCATTCTCATCGACGCGGAAGACCCTCACCTTGCCATCGGGGCAGCGGTAGGCCTTCAAACCCTCGAAAGCCTCCTGGCCGTAGTGAAGGCAGGTGGCTGCCATGTGAAGTTTCAGATACTCATCGGAGCAAATCTCAATCTCGCCCCATTTGCCGTCACGGTAGTAGCACCGCACGTTGTAGTCGGTCGGCAGATAGCCGAAAGACAACTTAGCCCAATCTAAATTTTTCATTTTCTGATGCTATATGATGTTGTGAAATCCTTTTCCGGCAGTCGGTATCGCTGCTTTTCATGCAAAGGTAGTGATTTATTCCCAAGAAAGAAAGAAAGAACGGGAAAAACTTCGTAAATTTGCAAAAGAAACCCAAAGGGCGCGCCATAAGGCCGATTCCGGGTACCAAGGCCCAGGCCGAAGAAATGAGAGAAAAGCCGGGTAGAGTGCTTGGCATCATGCGAAACATGTAAAAAAATTGAAATATATGAGAATAGGAATTATCGTTGCAATGGACAAGGAGCTTGCCCAGTTGCGCACCCTCCTGAGCGAGGAGCGTGAGGAGACCGTCGGCGGTCAACAATTCATCACGGGCCAAATCGGCGACAAGGAAATCATCTTGCAGAAATGCGGCATCGGCAAAGTGAATGCCGCCGTGGGCGCCACGTCGCTCATCATCCACTATCACCCCGACATGGTCCTTTCCACGGGCTGCGCCGGCGGTGCCGACACGCATCTGCATGTGACCGATGTGGTGGTGGGCAGCCAGTACACCTACCACGACGCTTACTGCGGCAGCGAGGTGGCTTACGGCCAGTTCGTGGGCATGCCCGCCCTCTTTGAGGGTGATGCCGACTTGGTGGAGAAAGCCCTCGCCCTCGACGGCCCCACGCGCATCCACAGCGGACTGATGGTGAGCGGCGACTGGTTTGTCGACAGCCGCGAGAAGATGAGCGAAATCCTCGGAAACTTCCCCACAGCCAAGGCAGTGGATATGGAGAGCTGCGCCATCGCTCAGACCTGTTATCTGCACGGCGTGCCTTTCGTGTCGTTCCGCGTCATCAGCGACGTGCCCCTGAGCGATGAGAAAGCCGCCCAGTACTTCGACTTCTGGAGCCGCCTGGCGAATGGCTCGTTCGAGGTCACCAAGACTTTCATCGAATCGTTATAGGTGGGGATATATCCGCATTTTCGTTGCTGAAAAATGGCATAAGACCAATTTCTAAGGCAACATGTATTGAAACCTCAGATCTTTATTCCTAATTTTTCGATTATGGGAATTATTGGAGCGATTATCATTGGCATTTTGGCTGGTTTCATAGCCAATAAGATGATGGGCAAGGGCGGTGGCCTTTTGTGGGATCTTTTCTTTGGTGTCAACGGCGGTTTAGTCGGTGGTTACCTGTTCGATGTGTTGGACATCTCATGGGGCGGCCTCATCGGTCAGTTGGGCACAGCCGTTGTAGGAGCCGTCGTTGTGCTATGGATAGCCTCATTCTTTAGGAAGTAAGTCATAGAGGGTGCTGCAGGCGAGACATCTCTTTGTATCAGTTAGGAAACTGTTATTTGCCTGCATGAGAAATGAATTTCAGCGTTCAATCTATCATTGATTGTTGGTCACGATGAAAATAATATCTCCAAGGGTAGGAAAGTTCTGATAATTATTTGATTTTTAGGCTTATGCCCCGTCGGGGCGAATTAATTTGTCCGGATTTAAAACCCAGGGCGTTGCCCTGGGCTGAGAGCATGTTGCCCCGTTGGGGCGCGATGGCTTTCGAACAAAATCCATCTTTTTGGCTTACGCCGATTGAAAATTAAAAAAATTGAAAATTGAAAATTGAAAAAATTGAAAATTGAAAATTGAAAATTGAAAATTTCAATTCCTCTGTGCCAATCCATTCCATTTTGAAAGCCATATCCCCGCGCCACCGTAGGGTCTTAGCTCGTCTAAGACCGAAAAACGAAAGATATCCCCCAGCGCCTCTGTAGGGTCTTAGCTCGTCTAAGACCGGAAAGCGAAAGCCATCCCCAGTTTCTGAAGGGATTCTTGTTTGTTGTCAAATGAATAATAGCACGAAGATGTAGCGGTCTTAGACGAGCTAAGACCCTACCAATGAGTT
>CAMHEL010000027.1 GCA_946184125.1 uncultured Prevotellaceae bacterium | reverse complement strand
CTTCTCTGTCTTTATGTAAACCTTTCAAAGAACGCTTTTCTTTGCGTGCCCCCGGGTTTTCCCGAAAGCGGATGCAAAGGTAGTGAGGTTTTCACTTCCCACCAAATTTTTCAGCGAAAAAATGCCGAAAAACATGAAAGTTTTCGAGTTTATTGACATGGGTCAAGAATACGCCATGAAAAATCGTCTTAAACTACAGAATGGTTGTTGGTATTTCGTCAATATTTTGTAATTTTGCGGCGAATATCTATTCCACATTATTATTATGAGATACTACAGCACCAACAAGCAAGCCCCCTTTGCCACACTCCATGAGGCGGTGGTGAAAGGATTGGCCAGCGACCGTGGCCTCTATATGCCTGAGACCATCAAGCATCTGCCACCTTCTTTTTTTGACACGATCGACCGTTTGTCCTTCCAAGAAATCGCCTACACGGTGGCCGAAGCCTTTTTCGGTGACGACGTGCCCTCCTCCGACCTTCGTCATATCGTCTATGACACGTTGTCTTTCGACTGCCCTGTTGTCCGTGTGACCGACAACATCTACTCATTGGAACTGTTTCATGGACCGACGTTGGCTTTCAAGGATGTTGGTGCCCGTTTCATGGCCCGTTTGTTGCAATACTTCATCCGCCAGGAAGGCAGTGGACAAGTGAACGTCTTGGTGGCTACGAGCGGCGACACAGGTTCGGCCGTTGCCAACGGTTTTCTTGGTGTGGACGGCATCCACGTCTACGTGCTTTATCCGAAAGGGAAAGTGAGTCCCATCCAGGAGTGCCAGTTCACCACACTGGGCCGCAACATCACCGCCATTGAGGTTGACGGCGTGTTCGACGACTGCCAGCGCTTGGTGAAGCAAGCGTTTCTCGATGAGGAATTGAATGCCCACCTTCGTCTGACGAGTGCCAACTCCATCAACGTAGCTCGTTTTCTCCCGCAGGCCTTCTACTATTTTAATGCGTACGCGCGCATGAAGGAGCTTGGCCTTGCCGATGAGTTGGTAATGTGTGTGCCGAGCGGCAATTTCGGCAACATCACCGCGGGTTTGTTTGGTGCGGAGATGGGGCTTCCCATGAAGCGTTTCATTGCAGCCAACAATGCCAACGACATTTTCTACAACTACCTTCAGACGGGTCTTTACGAGCCCAAGGCAAGCATCCCCACCTTAGCGAACGCGATGGACGTAGGCGACCCCAGCAATTTCGCCCGTGTGTACGACCTTTATGGCGGTTCGCATGAGCGCATCACCTCCTACATCAGCGGTGCCACCTACAGCGATGAGCAGATTCGGGAAACAATGCGCAGTTGCTACGCCTCTACGGGCTATGTTCTCGACCCCCACGGAGCCTGCGGTTTCCGTGCGCTGAGCGAGCAGCTTGCCCCCGGCGAGGTGGGTGTGTTCTGCGAGACAGCCCATCCTGCGAAGTTCAAGGAGAAAGTGGACGAGATTCTGTCCATCGACATCGCCATCCCCGAACGCCTTGCCGCCTTTATGCGGGGCACGAAAGAGCGGGAGCCCATGACGCGCCAGTTCGATGACTTCAAAGCCTACCTGCTGAAGGAAGCCAAAAGCTGAGCAAGAAAGTGGTAGCGAAGATATGGTAGCGACAATATGGTAGCGACGGCAAAACCGTCGCATACGGAGAAGAAGAAATAAGACCAACAGCAATAGTCAAATTTGCAAAGAAAGGAGCTTAGGCCATTTGCCTAAGCTCCTTTCTTTGCAAATAAATCATCAAGAAATAGTAAATGGTTTCTATCTCAATTATTTAATTTCTATCTCTATTATATAATAAGGTGTAGCGTGGATTAATTATTCAGCAGCAGGGCGGTTGAAGTTTTCTCCGTCATGGCCTGCACTTTGAGGGTTGCAGTAGCCCGGATATCAGCCACGTTTGCTCCGATGGAGAAGGTGTAGTTGCCAGCGTCCACTACCCAAGCACTCTGTTTTTCGTCATAAGATGCGAGGTCACGTCTCTGGAGTGTCATCTTGAGCGTCTGGCTTTCGCCTGGTTTTAGTTCTTTTGTTTTGGCAAATGCTTTCAGTTCCTTAGCGGGTTTGTCGAGCGCAGAAGAAGGAGCAGAGACATACACCTGAGCCACCTCTTTACCACTGACCTGCCCGATATTTTTCACGTTGATGGTCACCTCGATATTTTCCCCTTTTATGCTGACTGCCGGTTTGCTGAACTCGAACGAGGTGTAGCTCATTCCATATCCGAAGGGATAGCTTACAGGTTTACCGAAGGTTTCGAAATGCCTGTATCCCACATAGATACCCTCTTCATGTCGAGTGTAGTCATATCCCGATACCGGCCTTTGTGCAGCCTTCATCTCGTTGTAGGAATAGAAGTCTATCATCCCCGGGTAGTTTTTGGTTGAGGGGTGGTCTTCAGCGGCTATGGGCCATGTCATGGTAAGTTTTCCCGATGGGTTGACCTTTCCGGTAAGGATGTCGGCCAGGGTGTTGCCTCCCTCTTCGCCCGGCTGCCATGCACAGATGATGGCATCGGGATAAGCATTCCACGAAGCCGTTTCGATGACAGAGCCGGAATTGATAATGACGATGACCGGTTTTCCGGCAGCGTGGAAGATGTTGCACACATCGGTGATCATCTGCCTTTCCTCGGGAATGATGTTGAATTCCGTTGCGAGGTCGCGGTCCACTCCTTCCCCAGCCTGTCGGCCAATGGTGATGATGGCGGCATCGGCGTTGCCGACCTCCCGCTCGATGAGCACAGGACTGATGGCCAGTTCAGGATATTTCTGCTGTCCGAACATCTCCTGCTGGTACCATTTAGCCGGATGTCGCTCAGCCTGGAACTTCACCTTAGCGAAGTCGATGTATTTCCTATAGATTTCGGTAAGCGTGGCCGATGTGCTGATGCCGGCATTTTTGAGTCCCTCGACCATATCCACTACATAAGGCGTGTGGACACACCCCGAGCCGGTGCCCCCGGAGAGGAAGTTATAGGAACTTTCTCCAAAGAGCGCCACCGACTTGACGTTGGCTTTCTTCCCGTTCCATGGCAGAGCGCCATTGTTTTTCAGCAGCACGATACCCTCTGCCGCACTCTGACGGGTGATGAGAGCATGCGCAGCGAGGTCGGGCTTATTGGTATAAGGATATTTATTGAACGAGGGTGTCTTGACGATATACTCGAGCAGTCTTCTGACGTTTCGGTCGACATCCTTGATATCGAGTTTTCCGCTTCTCACCCCCTCAACGATTTCTTCCGATTGCTTTTTCTGTCCTGGTTCGAGCAGGTCATCCCCCGCTCTCACCTCCTCGGTTGTAGGCACTTTCCCACGGATACCTATCCAGTCGGTCATGACCATTCCCTTGTATCCCCAGTCGTCTCTTAATATCTTGGTGAGCAAGTCATGGTTGCACATAGCATAGGTGCCATTGATACTGTTGTAGGAAGCCATGATGGTCCACGGGCTGCTCTCTCTGACGGCTATTTCGAATCCCCTGAGATAGATTTCCCTTGCTGCCCTTGGCGAGACGATTTCATCGAGACTGGTCCTGTTGGTTTCCTGCGAGTTGATGGCGAAGTGCTTGGCACTCACTCCCACCCCCTCGGCCTGCACGCCCTTGATATAAGCCGCGGCGATTTTTCCTGTGACCAACGGGTCTTCGCTATAGTACTCGAAGTTGCGTCCACAGAGCGGGTTGCGGTGAATGTTCATTCCCGGTCCCAAGATGACGTCGCACCGATATTCCTTCGTCTCGTTGCCGATAGCCGCTCCGACCTTCTCCACGAGTTCGGTGTTCCACGTAGAAGCCAGACACGAGCCTATGGGGAAGCCGGTGGCATAATAGGTGTTGCTGTCGCCCTCTCGTATGGGGTCGATTCTCACCCCTGCCGGTCCGTCGGTGAGCACGGTGGCAGGAATGCCTAATCGAGCGATTTGCGCTGTCGTTCCGGCCGCCCCCTTCACCAGCCGTGCCTCACTCCCCACCACAGCACTTTCGCTGAAAAAATTGTTGGCGCCACCCACCAGGAGTTGTGCTTTCTCCTCGAGTGTCATGGCCTTGATGATTTCGTCGATGTTGTCGGCTCTCAGTTGTGGTGTGTTTTGTGCATTCATTGTCAATGAAATGAAAAAAGCCCAAAAGGCGATGATTGATTTTCCCAAAAGTCTCATAGTAACAATTTTTCGTTAATTGTTCGCAAAAATAACAAAAAAGGAGCGAAAAAACAGTTTTTCTCATGATTATTTCATTTTTGTGGCTCCTTTTTCTTCCATATTCATTTTTGAGAGCCCATTTCTCTCCCCTCGCCATAGTGTAGAGCACCCAACTAAAGACTTGTTTTCATGATAAAAAATCGGTTTTTCCGCTTGTTATTACATAATTATTTCCTATTTTTGCAAATAATATTATGAACGGTCAATGAGACACATCATATTACCCGATGAGTGCCCCCACCGGCTGCCCTTCTATCTTGCCATGGAGGAATACATCGCCCGTCACACCGACGTGGCAGAAGCATTCTTTCTGTGGCAGGTGGGTCCGACGGTCATTTTCGGTCGCAATCAGCTGATTGAGAACGAGGTGAACGTAGCCTACTGCCATAAAGAGGGCATCCCCTGCTACCGTCGCAAGAGTGGTGGCGGGTGTGTCTATTCCGACGAGGGCAACTTGATGCTGTCGTACATCACCCGCGACGAGAACGTCAACTTGACATTCAACCGTTACATCAATCTACTGGTGTTAGCCCTCTACCGCATGGGCATCGAAGCCGTCGCGACGGGGCGCAACGACATCCTCATCGGGGGTTGCAAAGTGTCGGGCAATGCCTTCTACCACCTTCCCGGATGCAGCATCGTGCACGGCACCCTGCTCTACGACACCAACATGGACCACATGACGCAGTGCCTGACACCTCCCCGGGAGAAGTTGCAGAGCAAGGGAGTGGACAGCATACGTCAGCACATCACCCTCCTGAAAGAGCATACCACGCTGCCACTATCCGCTGTAAAACAGCATCTCGTCGCTACATTGTGCGACGGAGAGTACCGGCTTGGAGCCGACGATGTGGCTGCTATCAGGACTATCGAGGACACCTATCTCACCGATGCCTTCATCTACGGTCACAACCCACGATACACCCTTGTCCGCCGTGGCCGTATCGATGGCGTGGGAAGTTTTGAGGTTCGCCTGGAGATGAAGAACGGCGTGGTCAAGTCAGCCGACATCTTAGGCGACTACTTCCTCGTAGGCGACCTCGAGGAGGGTCTGCTGCCTCATTTACTTGGGACGCGCTTAGAGCGCGAGAGTCTCGAAGCCTCACTGCCTCAGCATCTTGACGACATCATCCTGCACCTGCGTCGTGAGGACTTCATCCATCTGCTAATAGGAACACAACAATAAAACCACATCATTTATGGAAAACAAACGAACATGCCTTTATGACAAGCACGTGGCCTTAGGGGCCCAGATTTCCCCATTCGGAGGGTATGACATGCCCATCCAGTATTCCTCTATCATCGAGGAGCACAATGCGGTGCGCCAGCACTGCGGTGTTTTCGATGTGTCGCACATGGGCGAGGTGCGCGTCACCGGCCCGGATGCCGAGCGCTTTGTGAGCCACCTCTTCACCAACAGTCTTGAGGGCATTGCCGACGGCAAGATTGTCTATGGCATGATGTGCTATCCCGATGGTGGCACCGTGGACGACCTCCTGGTCTACCGCATGGGGCCATCAGACTTCTTCCTTGTCATCAATGCAGCCAACATCGACAAGGATGTGGCATGGATGCTCGACCACATAGAGGGTTTCGACGTGACCTTCGACCACTGCTCCGACCGTTACGGACAGATTGCCGTCCAGGGTCCTGAGTCAGAAGCGGTGATGGAGGAGGTGCTTGGCCTGGCCTGCCGGGAACTTGTCTTCTACACCTCGAAGACCATCGACACCTGTGGCGAGACCATCATCGTGAGCCGCACAGGCTATACCGGTGAGGATGGTTTTGAGGTCTATGCCTCACCCGCACTCATCAACACCTATTGGGATTTGCTGATGGCCAGCGGGCGCTGCAAGCCCTGTGGCCTTGGCTGCCGCGACACGCTCCGCTTCGAAGTGGGCCTGCCGCTCTACGGCGACGAACTGTCGGCCGACATCACCCCCATCATGGCTGGCTTGGGCATCTTCGTGAAATTCGACAAGGGCGATTTCATCGGCCGTGAGGCGTTGCTCCAACAGAAGACCGAAGGTCCAGCGCGGCGTGTGGTAGGCATCGCCCTCGAGGGCAAAGCCATCCCGCGTCATGGTTATCCCGTGCTGCACGACGGTGTGCAGGTGGGCGAGGTGACCACTGGCTACAACTCCATCTCCACGGGCAAGAGCGTATGCATGGCCCTCGTCGATGCATCCGCCGCCAAATTGGGCACCGTTCTCGACATCCAAATCAGAAAGAAAACCTTCCCTGGCGTAGTGGTCAAGAAGCGTTTCTATGAGAAGAGGTATCATAAAGGTGAGGGATAGACAAGGGCGACCTGACGGTACGCCCCACGGTGGCTAAGGTTTTATTTTGGGAGTTTGGGAGTTTAGGAGTTTGGGAGTTTAGACATATGCTTTGAGGATTTCGGGGCTAAAGTCTAAGGTCTAAAGTCTAAAGTCTAGAGTCTAAGGCCTAAAGTCTAAAGTCTTTTTGGGGAGTTTAGACGTTACCTTTGAAGTTTCGGGCCGATGGTTTCGCCTAAAGTCAAAAAGGTAATCACAACGTTCAACCCTCAACCCTAATTAACGTCTGAAATAAAAAATCAATACAAACAATAAATCTATAACACATTTATCATGGCAAAAGTAATTGAAGGTCTCTATTATGCAGAGACACACGAGTATGTGAGAGTGGAAGACAACTACGGCTACATCGGCATCACCGACTATGCTCAGCATGCCCTTGGCACAGTGGTTTATGTTGACATGCCCGAAGTGGACGACGAGGTGACAGCCGAAGAGGAATTCGGAGCTGTGGAGAGTGTCAAAGCCGCCAGCGACCTTATCGCCCCTATCAGTGGCACGGTGGTGGAGGTGAACGACGCCCTGTCGGACAATCCCGAACTGCTCAACTCTGACCCTTATGGCCAGTGGATCATAAAAGTGGAGATGAGCGACCCCGCCGAACTGGAGAAGCTGCACAGCGCCGCCGACTACGCCGCCCTCTGCAATGAGCAATAACCCATAGGCCGCCAAAACGAGAAGACATGTACAAGTACTTCCCCCACACCCCCGACGACATCGCCACCATGCTGCAACGCGTGGGTGCGTCGAGCCTCGACGACTTGTTCGCCGAGATTCCCGAGAGCGTCAGGCTGCGTGGCGACTACGACCTGCCTCCCGCCGAGAGCGAACTGGAGATTCGCCGCACCTTTGAGCGTCTCTGCTCGCTCAACCATCCCCTGACCGTTTTTGCCGGCGCTGGTGTCTACGACCACTACACACCCGCCGTGGTGCCTTCCCTCGTACAGCGCTCTGAGTTTCTCACGAGCTACACCCCCTACCAGGCTGAAATCTCGCAAGGCACGCTCCACTACATCTTTGAGTATCAGAGCATGATGGCCGAACTGACCGGCATGGCCGTATCGAATGCATCGATGTACGACGGCAGCACTGCAACTGCCGAGGCCGCCCTGATGGCTGTCGCCAGCGCGAAGAAAGCCAACCGCGTGCTCGTCTCCTCCACCGTCGATGAGCGTGTGCTGCAGGTGATGCGCACCTATGCCCATTACCACGGCATCGACCTCTGCCTCATCGCCAGTCACGACGGCATGACCGACCGCGACGACCTTGAGCACCGGCTCAGCGAAGGTGGTGTGGCAGGCGTGGTGGTGCAGCAGCCCAACCGCTTCGGCCTCTTGGAAGACTTCACTGGCTATGCCGACCTCGTCCATGCCCAGAAAGCCCTGTTCATCGTCAACAGCGTGGCCCTCGACCTCGCCGTGCTTCGCACGCCAGGCGAATGGGGCGCCGACATTGCCGTGGGCGATGGCCAGTCGCTGGGCATTCCCATGTCGTTCGGCGGTCCCTACGTGGGCTATCTGTGCTGCACCGAGCGCCTGATGCGCAAGATGCCAGGCCGCATCGTGGGCATGACGCGCGACAGCCGAGGGCAGCGCGTCTTCGTGCTCACCCTCCAGGCCCGCGAGCAGCATATCCGCCGGCAGAAAGCCACGTCGAACATCTGTTCCAACCAGAGCCTCATGGCCCTGTGGGCCACCATCTACATGGCCGTCATGGGCAAGGAGGGACTGCGCGAAGCCGCTTCGCGCTCTTGCGACAACGCCCACTATCTCGCCAGCCAGTTGGTGGGCACCGGACGTTTCCGCATGACCTACGACGGCGAGTTCCTCAACGAGTTCTGCGTCGATTACGATGGCGACCTCGACCAGTTGCTCAGCCATCTGGCCTCTCGCGGCATCCTCGGCGGCGTGAAGATGGGCGAGCACACCCTGATGGTTGCCGTCACCGAGAAACGCACAAAAGAAGAAATGGACTTGATGATAAGAGAGACAGCGCTATGAACAACCAACTATACGGAAAACTGATATTCGAGCTCTCCACCCCCGGACGCAAAGGCTACTCACTGCCCAAGAGCGAGGTGGAGGCCTACGCCCTGCCCTCCCATCTGCTGAGGACCGAGGCCGCTGCGCTGCCCGAGTGTGACGAAATGACCGTGGTGCGCCACTACACCAACCACAGCGCAAACAACTTCGGAGTGAACAACGGCTTCTATCCGCTGGGCAGCTGCACGATGAAATACAATCCCGTCATCGACGAGGAGACGGCAGCACTTCGCGGCTTCTCCGACCTTCACCCCCTGCAGCCTGCCGAGACGTGCCAGGGAGCCCTCGAGGTGTACTACCGTCTCCAGAGAGCCCTGTCGTCAATCGCCGGCCTGAGCGAGTTCACCCTCAACCCCTTCGCCGGAGCCCATGGCGAGCTGACCGGCCTGATGGTCATCCGCGCCTACCATGAGGAGCGCAATGAGCCCCAGCGCCGCAAAGTCATCGTGCCCGATTCTGCCCATGGCACCAATCCCGCCTCGGCCGCCGTCTGCGGCTTGGAGGTGGTGGAGGTTCGCAGCCGTGCCGATGGCCGCGTGGATGTGGACCACCTTCGCACGCTGCTCGACGACAGTGTGGCGGCGATGATGATGACCAACCCCAACACGCTGGGCCTCTTCGAGTGCGACATCCCCGAGATTGCCCGTCTGGTGCACGACTGCGGTGCGCTGATGTATTACGACGGAGCCAACCTGAACCCCCTGCTGGGCGTCTGTCGTCCCGGCGACATGGGATTCGACGTGATGCACATCAACCTTCACAAGACCTTCGCCACGCCCCATGGCGGCGGCGGTCCCGGCAGTGGTCCTGTGGGCGTGCGCCAAGGACTGGAGCACCTGCTGCCCTCTCCCCGTGTCATCCTCGAAGACGGGCGCTACCGCATCGCCGACGAGAAGGAAGGTATCCATATCGGCGCCTTCCTCGGCAATTTCGCCGTCGCCGTGCGTGCCTACACCTACATCCTCTCGCTTGGTCGTGAGCACTTGCGCATGGTGGGCCCACTGGCAACGCTCAACGCCAACTACATCAAGGAGTCGCTCAAAGACCTCTATCTGCTGCCCATCGACACCTTGTGCAAGCATGAGTTCGTGTTCGACGGCCTGCGCGACAAGTCAACGGGTGTGACCACGATGGATGTGGCCAAGCGCTTGCTCGACTACGGCTACCATGCCCCCACCATCTACTTCCCGCTGCTTTTCCACGAGTCGCTGATGATAGAGCCCACCGAGAGCGAGAGTCTCGAGACGCTCGACGCTTTCATCGCCGTGATGCGGAAGATAGCCGCCGAGGCCGCCGACGACCCCGACGTGGTGAAGGGTGCGCCCCACCACACCCCCATCGGTCGCGTGGACGACGTCTTGGCTGCCAAGTCGCTGAAACTCACTTACAAGATGCTGCATGACTGACCTTATCATCATCGGCGGCGGCCCGGGTGGATACCGTGCCGCCGCCCATGCCGCCGAAGGGGGCATGAACGTGACGCTCATCGAGGAGTCGCATCTTGGCGGCACCTGCCTCAACTGCGGGTGCATCCCCACCAAGACGCTCTGCCGCAACGCCGAAATCATCGACACGCTGCGCAAGGCCGACACGTTCGGTCTGAGCGGTCTGAGCTACACCCTCGACTTCGACCGTGTGATGGAGCGCAAGCGCGAGGTGGTGACTTCCCTCCGCGAGGGCGTGGAGACACTGCTGCGCAGCCGCGGCGTGACGGTGGTGAATGGCACTGCCCACTTCACCGGTCCCCATGAAGTGGCGGTGGGCGACAGCGTATTCACCGCACCCCACATCATCATTGCCACGGGTTCCGAGGCGAAGCTTCTCCCCATACCCGGTATCGACCATCCCAAAGTGGTGAGTTCCACCGAACTGCTCGACATCACTACCCCACCCCGCCGACTGTGCATCGTGGGGGCCGGCGTCATCGGCATGGAGTTTGCCTCCATCTTCAGCAGTCTCGGCACCGAGGTGACCGTGGTGGAATACCTCCGCGAATGCCTTCCCATGCTTGACAGCGACATCGCCAAGCGCCTGCGCCAGGTGCTCGCCCGCCGTGGCGTCACCTTCATCATGCAGGCCACCGTGCAACAGGTAAGCGATGCCGGAGTGGAATACGAGCGCAAGGGCAAGCGGGCTTGTGTAGAGGCCGACCTCATCCTGATGGCCACCGGCCGTGCACCCCGCACAGCATCTCTACAACTGGAATGTGCGGGCATCGCCACCGACAGGGGGTGCATCGTCACCGATGAACAACTGCAGACCAACGTCGAAGGAGTCTTTGCCATCGGCGATGTCAATGGCCGCACAATGCTCGCCCATGCCGCCACCGCACAGGGGCTGCATGTGGTGAACCACTTATTGGGGCGTACCGACTCCATCCGCCTCGATCTTGTCCCGGCAGCCATCTTCACTCATCCCGAAGCCGCTTGCGTGGGATTGACAGAGGACACATGCAAAGCACAGGGCATCACCTACACCTGCCATAAGAGTTATTACCGCGCCAATGGAAAGGCAGTGGCCATGGACGAGACGGAGGGTATGGTGAAGCTCCTCGCCGACGGCGACGGACGCCTCATCGGTTGCCATATCTACGGCACCCACGCCGCTGACATGGTGCAGGAAGTGTCAGCCCTCATGACTACGGGCGCCACACTGGCACAACTGCGCGACATCATCCACATCCATCCCACAGTCAACGAACTCCTGACAGAAACCACTTAAGGAATTAGGAATGAGGAATTAGGAATGAGGAATTATGGGGAATTAGGAATTAGAAATGAGGAATGAGGAATTTTGGGGAATTAGGAATTAGGAATTAGGAATGATGAATTTCCCATTCCTAATTCCTCATTCCTCATTCCTAATTCTCTTATCTCACCATCACTTTCTTTCCGTCTATCACATAGATGCCTTTGGGGAGTCCCTCTATCGATGTGGCTTTTCCCCGTACCAGCACACCCGTGAGCGAATAGATATCAGTAGGTTTGTCCCAATCGGTGACCACAAAGTCGATGGCTGTAGTCGAAGGCGTGAACCACATCCTGTCGCCGAAGACGCCCAGGTCATAGGAAGTGTGGTCAGGAAAGCAAGCCATCATGGCGAAGTACTTCTTTCCTGGGGTAAGTCCCTCGAAGTGGAAGTCGAGTTCAATGCTCTTTCCCTTCTTCAGGTCGAGGTTGCCAGATAGCACGATGTCGATGCTGGTGCCGCCCTCCTCGTTGAAGAGTGCGCAAGCAAGAGGCCTGAAGTAACCGCCCTGGCCATTGTTTTTCACCTTGACATGTATATCACACTCTTTCGATGCCCTGATATTGTGTGATACCAACTGGAGGTTGGTGGCCGTCGTGGGTGGATTAGAGATTTCCACCTTGACAGGCCCGATATCGTTGGCGCCAGTCTCATCGATGTCAACCCACAGGTACCATGTTCCAGGCGAATCGGGTGTGAAGAAAAGGCTTGCCTGCTCGGTGGCACCCGCCTCGATAGGCATGCCGGTCTTGCTGACAAATTCCCCCTTCTCTTTGGTTTTCGAGGCAAAGAGATAAAACACCTTATTGAATTCATCGCCTTTGTTGGTGACAGTGATGACCACTTCCTGCGACATATCCACGATTTTGTTACCCACACATTCCACCTTTTCGACATAGAGGTCGGCTCTAGGGTGGTAGGACATCGACTGTTTCTTCCCGTTTTTCATCACCACCTCGATATAGGTGAGGAAATCGCCCTGCATGCGGAACCAGCTTTCTCCGTCCAATCTATTGAAGGGATAGAAGCGGTAAGTGCCGTCTTTCAGTCCTATTTCATTGACATCATCAGAGAATTCCGTGTACTGGAAGGGTACAAAATCTTCGGTTTTAGTGCGCAGGTTATAAGAATCATCGCCGCTGTTGACGTTTCTGTAGGCCAGTCCATATTGGAACTTGCCATCCATACCCGTTCGGTTCCAGTAAGTAGCTTTGATGACGGAGCCCTCGAAGGTGAAGTCTCTGAGTGTCAAGATGCGGCTGTCGTATTTTTCACCTGTGGGTTTCTGCACACCGAAGAGAGCACCTTGGTCTATGGTGTAGCCGTCATCGGTGCCACTGCTGCCCGTGCCACCACCATTGGGGTTGAGGAGAGCGATTTTGTAGTACCCGTCATATCTGCCGCCCCACCCCCAGTTGATGTGGTAGAACCCATTGCTGTCGCATCCATCGCACACGAAGGCATGTCCTCCACCCATCGAATAGCCATTGTAGATAATGGGACGTTTGTTTTTCAGTTCATAGTAGAGGTTTTCGTCCCAACCTGCTGCGGAATAGTCGGCGCGCAACACATAACAGGCATCGGTGTCATAGCCGAAATAAGTGCGCAGGGCCATGGCCACAAGTTCGGTCTGTGTGCCCGATGAAATTGTTCCATAGTCCATGTTGATGGCCTGTCCGCAGTAGCGCATCAGCCATGCCACAGCATTCTTCTGGGTTTCCGTCTCGCCACCCGTGTATTTGTCGAGCATATTTTTCCAGTCGAACTTTTTGGCAGGGAGCGAAGCGATAGTGCCGAGGGTCTCGTTGGCCTCATAGGCAGGTATGGCCTTCGTCGACGAGGTGGGCCATTGGTGATAACGCATGACCTGTGCCATAGCCGTTGCGACACACCCTGTCATACAGTAATTCCCATTTTCTTTTGGACACTGGCAGTTGTATGCATCGCCTTTGTTGTCGGCCACGCCCTGGTCCCACTTCGACGAGAGCAGAGGTGCGATAGCGGCGTGTGTCGGCACTTTCGCGGGTTGGGCCACGCCTCTCTGCAAAGCATCTATCTGCTCGGCATAGCCCTGCAGCCATGCCTTCATATTGTCGGGCACTTGCTCCTCATCGAACGCACCCTCGTCGCAATAGCCGAGGATGTCGTCGGTCCTGCTGTCGCCCGAAACGATGACGTATCCTTCACCCTTTGTGGCGTTGAAGATGAAATAAGGGGCATGATCACCCTGAGGCGACGCACTTGGTGCCTTGCATGGTAAAGGCAACAGTTGCTTGCCTATCGAGTTCATGAACGCCTGTCCCTTCTGCAATGCCTCACTCATGCTCACCGGCTGCGACAAGGCAACCAGGCATATCGCCCAGTTGAGTATTAATAAGGTAATTCTTCTCATAGTAATAATAGGTGTTAGTGATAGTAGGCACAAAAATAGTGTTTTTTTCTTAAGCAGCAAAAAATTAAAGCGACAAAAGCAAAAAAAACAGTGACTTTGCCTACATATTTTTACACTCTAAACACTTTATGGGAAGTCTGACGGTCTTATGCGAGGCTGTCGAGTTGTTTTTTCAGTAATTTTAGCTCATCCCGCACGGAAATGAGCATTTCGAGCATCTTGGCAGTCTTGTCGGCCCCGTCACGGTTGGCAAGCAGCATTTTCTTTGCTGCAGCAAGTTTGAATCCCCTCACCTTGACGAGATTGTAGATAATCCCTATCTGGTCGATATTGTGCTGGGTGTACTGCCTGATTTTGTTGCCTGTCGTCTGAGGACAAATCTGCGGGAACTCCTTCTCCCAATACCTGAGCAGGCTCTCGTTGACACCATACATCTGCGCCACCTCGCGGATGGAGTAATACAATTTCTTTGGTGGTTCGGGATCCTTTGCCATAATACTGATACAATTTGGAGTTGCAAAATTACACATTTATTCTTAAATAGCGCGAAAGTTGATGCGAAAAGTTTTTCTTTACGCCATACATCGCACACGGAGGCAACGGGGTTTCTGATACAAAGTATCGGATGGTGAGGAAAGGAAAAAATCGCCACATTTTTCGGTATTTCGCCGAAAAGCAGTACCTTTGCAGAAATTTTCTCATCAAACCCAAGCAACAAGACGAGAACAAGATGACAGACATAGAGATTGCACGTGCCACCACACTGGCTCCCATCACAGAAGTAGCAACGAAGATGGGCATCCCACCGGAGGGTGTGGAGAGTTACGGCCGCTACATCGCCAAGGTGGACGAACGACTCATCGACGAGGCGCAGGTGCGCCGCCACCACCTGATATTGGTTACCTCCATCAGTCCGACGAAAGCCGGCATCGGAAAGACGACAGTGAGCATCGGCCTGTCACTGGGCCTCAACAAGTTGGGCCACCGTGCCACGGTAGCCCTCCGCGAGCCCTCTTTGGGCCCGTGTTTCGGCATCAAGGGCGGTGCTGCCGGCGGCGGTTATGCCCAGGTGCTCCCCATGGAGAAAATCAACCTGCATTTCACAGGCGACTTCCACGCAGTGACATCGGCCCACAACACCATAGCTGCCCTGCTCGACAACTACCTCTACCATCACCGTGGCGAGGGCGTGCTAAGGGAAATCTACTGGAAGCGCGTGCTCGATGTCAACGACCGTGCCCTGCGCAATGTCACCATCGGCCAGCAGGGCGAGGGTGTGGAGCGCCAGACGGGGTTCGACATCACCCCCGCCTCGGAACTGATGGCCATCCTTTGTCTTGCCACCAGCATCGACGACCTGCGCCAGCGCATCGGGCACATCGTGCTGGGCATCACCCGCACGTCGCAGCCCTTCACCATCGACGACCTCGGGGCGACAGGCGCCGTCACCGCCCTGCTGCTCGATGCCGTCCATCCCAACCTGGTGCAGACCACGGAGCAGACGCCCGCCCTCATCCACGGCGGCCCCTTTGCCAACATCGCCCACGGCTGTTCGTCGGTGCTCGCCACCAAGTTCGCCCTCACCTTCTGCGACTATGTGGTGACCGAGGCTGGCTTTGGCGCCGACCTTGGCGCGGAGAAATTCTTCGACATCAAATGCCGTAAGGCCGGCCTTCAGCCCGACCTCACCGTGCTTGTGGTGACCACCCAGGGCCTGAAGATGCACGGCGGCATCCCCATCGACCGCATCAAGGAGCCCAACGCCCCCGGACTCTGCGAGGGTTTCCGCAACATGGACCGCCACATCCGCAACCTGCGGCAGTTTGGCCAGACCATCGTCGTCGCCATCAACCGTTTTGATTTCGACAGCGACGAGGAGCTCGGCCTCATCCGCCGACACTGCGAGGAACTGGGCGTGGCATGCGCCCTCAACAACGCCTTCAGCGAGGGCGGCGAGGGTGCCCGCGACCTGGCCTCCACCGTCGTGGATGCCATCGGCAGCCACCCTTCGGCCCCCCTGCGTTTTGCCTACGAGAGCGCCGACAGCATCCCCACCAAGATAGAGAAGGTGTGCAAGAACATCTACGGTGCCGCCACCGTCACCTTCAGCGAGAAAGCCCAGTCGCAGCTCCATGAGCTGAGCATGCTCTATGCGCCCGATGCCGACCTGTGGCAGTACCCGGTGTGCATCGCCAAGACCCAGTTCTCGTTCTCAGCCGATGCCAAGCAGTATGGCAGCCCCGAGGGCTTCGACATCTTCATCCGCGAGGTCATCATCAACGCCGGTTCCGAGATGATTGTGGCCATCGCCGGCAAGATGATGCGCATGCCCGGACTGCCCAAGTGCCCCCAGGCCGAGCGCATCGATGTAGTCGATGGGCATATCATCGGCCTCTCTTGACACCGTTTTGAGCCAAACGCTTGGTGTTTTACCCGAAAAGCAGTAATTTTGCATCCATTATCCACAAAACCATTATCCAACCCAATATGATGACAGCCAACGAAATCCGCGAATCATTCAAGAAATTTTTTGAGTCGAAAGGACACGCCATCGTGCCCTCCGCACCCATGGTGGTGAAAGACGACCCCACCCTGATGTTCACTAATGCCGGTATGAACCAATGGAAGGACATCATCCTCGGCACCCGCAACCCTGAGCCCCGACGCCGCGCCGACTCGCAGAAATGCCTCCGTGTCAGCGGCAAGCACAACGACCTGGAAGAGGTAGGACACGACACCTACCACCACACCATGTTCGAGATGCTCGGCAACTGGAGTTTTGGTGATTATTTCAAGGAGGAGGCCATCGCCTGGGCATGGGAATACCTGGTCGATGTGCTGAAGCTCAACCCCGCCGACCTCTATGTGACCGTCTTCGAGGGCTCCAAAGAGGAAGGCCTTGAGCGCGACGACGAGGCTGCCGCCTTCTGGGCCAAGTTCGTGCCCGCCGACCATATCATCAACGGCAACAAGCACGACAATTTCTGGGAGATGGGCGACACCGGCCCCTGCGGCCCCTGCTCCGAAATCCATCTCGACTCCCGCTCCGCCGAGGCCAAGGCCAAGGTGCCCGGACGCGAGTTGGTGAACAAAGACGACCCACAGGTGATTGAAATCTGGAACCTCGTGTTCATGCAGTTCAACCGACGTGCCGACGGCTCGCTCGAGAAACTGTCGATGAACGTCATCGACACCGGCATGGGCTTCGAGCGCCTGGTGCGCGCCCTCCAGGGCAAGAACTCCAACTACGACACCGATGTCTTCCAGCCCATCATCCGCGAGATTGAGCATCTCTCGGGCATGAAATATGGCGAGAGCGAGCCCACCGACGTGGCCATGCGCGTGGTGGCCGACCACCTGCGTGCCGTTGCCTTCAGCATCGCCGACGGCCAGCTGCCCAGCAATGCCAAGGCCGGCTATGTCATCCGACGCATCCTGCGCCGTGCCGTGCGCTACGCCTACACCTTCCTCAATCAGAAAGAGGCCTTCATCCACCGCCTTATCCCCACCCTCGTGGCCGAGATGGGCAGTTCGTATCCCGAACTCCCTGCCCAGCAGACCCTCATCAGCCGCGTGATCAAGGAAGAGGAGGACTCCTTCCTCCGCACGCTCGACAAGGGCATCACCCTGCTCAACGGCGACATGGAGGAACTGCGTGCCAAGGGTGAAAAGGTGCTCGACGGCACACGCGCCTTCCGCCTTTTCGACACCTACGGCTTCCCGCTCGACCTCACACAACTCATCTGCCGCGAGAACGGCTTCTCTGTCGACGAAAAACAGTTCGACGAGGAGATGCAGAAGCAGAAGGCACGTGCCCGCAACGCTGCCGCTGTGGAGAACTCCGACTGGGTGGAACTGATGGAGGGTGAGCAGCAGTTCGTGGGATACGACTACACCGAGTATGTGTGCCATATCCTCCGCTACCGCAAGGTGACGCAGAAAAAATCGGTCTTCTACGAGCTGGTGCTCGACTACACCCCGTTCTATGGCGAGATGGGTGGCCAGGTGGGCGACACCGGCTGCCTCGTCAGCGAGAACGAGACCGTGAACATCATCGACACCAAGCGCGAGAACAACCAGAGCGTGCATATCGTGAAGGAGTTGCCCAAGGACCCGTCGGCAGAGTTCATGGCATGTGTCGATACCGACCAGCGCTTTGCCTCCGCCGCCAACCACACCGCCACCCACCTGCTCGACTATGCTCTGAAACAGGTGCTCGGCGACCATGTGGAGCAGAAAGGCTCCTTCGTCAGCCCCGACACGCTGCGCTTCGACTTCTCCCACTTCCAGAAAGTCACCGACGAGGAGATCCGCCAGGTGGAGCGCATCGTTAACGACATGATCCGCCAGGACATCCCACTCGATGAGCACCGCAACACCCCCATCGAGGAGGCCCGGCAGATGGGTGCCATCGCCCTCTTCGGCGAGAAATACGGCGACCGCGTGCGTGTGGTGCGCTTCGGACCCAGCTGCGAGCTCTGCGGTGGCGTGCACGCCAGCAGCACCGGCCACATCGGCATGCTGAAGATTGTGAGCGAGAGCAGTGTGGCAGCCGGCATCCGCCGCATTGAGGCCAAGACAGGGAAAAACTGCGAGGAACTGCTCTACAACCTTGAGGACATGTTGCGCGGCATACGCGAGTTGTTCAACAACGCCAAGGACCTGAGAGGCGTTATCGAAAAATACATCGGTGAGCACGACTCCATGAGGAAGCAGATTGAAGGCTTCAGGGCTGCAGCCACGGAGCGTGCCAAAGAGAAATTGGTATCGAACCGCGAACTCATCAACGGCATCAATGTGGTGCGTGCTGTGCTGCCCATCGATGCAGCCTCTGCCAAGGACCTGGTGTTCAAAGTTCATCAGTCCATCCCCGAATCGCTTCTCTGCGTCATTGGCAATGTGCATGATGGCAAGCCGATGCTCAACGTCATGCTGAGTGAGGACTTGGTGAAAGGCTCTGGCCTGCACGCCGGCCAACTGGTGCGTGAGGCCGCCAAACTCATCAATGGCGGCGGCGGCGGCCAGCCCCATTTCGCCTCTGCCGGAGGCAAGAATCCCGACGGCATCTCCGCCGCTGTGGACAAAGTGGTGGAACTGGCTTGCAAATAAGCATCCATGATACTATCACTCCATATACAGGAACTCCTCAAGCGCAAGTCAGGTTCTGACTTGCGCTTGCCATTTGATATCGGAAGATTTGACAAGCGACATGCCCTCCTGGAGTGGTGCTGAGGGATTAGAATAAAGCATCTCTCCCTTTCAAAATTTGTGCTAATGGGAAATTATGCGTAACTTTGTACCGTCACAAGCGTAACATGCAGGATGAAGAAGGAAAACAAATACAAATACTCTTTTGCCCGCAGGCTGGCCAGGTGGGTCTTGTTGGTGCTGTTCATCATGATGGGGGCATTGGCATACGTCACCTATGAGTTGACCACGTCGCTGATGGTGGAAAGCAGCGGCGATATGTTCTACAACTGTATCCAGTCGTCGGGTAAAAGTATCAGCAATGCCATGTCGGAAGTCAGTGTGGCTGTAAGGAACAACATCATTGATGTGGAGAGAAATGTCAACCAGCCCAGCCAGCTTCAAGCCATCATGGAGCGTATCGTCGCTGAAAACCCTCGTGTGCGCAGCTGCGGCATCAGTTTTATCGAGAATTACTTCCCCCAAAAAGGCCGTTCATACTGCCCCTACGCCTGGCGCAACGACAGCCTTGAAGTGGAGGGGCGGCCTATAGAAAACAAAGAAGCCGTCTACTTGGAGGCAGAATGGTTTCACAAGGCCGTCGAAACCGACTCTGCCTACTGGTCGGAACCTTTTTTCGACAGTCGCGACGGCGTGACCCCTCTGGTGGCCTACATGTACCCTATTCATGACCGTCAGGGCCGCGTGGTGGCCATCCTTGGAGCCGACCTGTCGCTCGATTTCATGACCCAACTGTTACAAGACCAGGATTCCCTTTTCCAGCAGAGGGCCATGGCCATCCCTGTATCTGAAGACGGCTTGTACCAAAGTTATATCCTGTTACGCGACGGCACATACATCACCCATCCCGACCATTGGCGCATCCTGAGGGGCAATTTCTTCACGCATATCAAGGATGCCGACACCCCAGGCACTGCCCAAAAGGCCATCCAGAAGATGTCGGATGGGGAAAGGAGCATTAATGAAACCAGTAACGAGGTGCGTGTCAACCGCACGAAGACCTATCTGTTTTATGCACCTTTGGAGGGCACCAACTGGATTTTTGTCATCGCCCTGCCCATGCTGTCGCTTGACTTAATGGGCATCGTTGTCGGTTTTATGATGCTGATGCTCACCGCGGCGGTGCTGCTCATCACCTTCCTTGTCTGCCGACTTGCCATCCGGCGTGCAGCAAAGCCCCTGATTCAACTGGCTGCCACTGCCGACAAGGTGGCTGGAGGCCAATTCGACACATCACTCCCCGATATCAATAGCCACGACGAGATACATCTGCTGCGCGATTCGTTCGAGAACATGCAGCATTCGCTCACCACCTATGTCGAGGAACTGAAAAAGACCACTGCCGCCAAGGCCTCTATCGAAAGTGAGCTCAAGATTGCACACGACATACAGATGTCGATGCTTCCCAAGACCTATCCGGCATTCCCCGAGCGTAACGACATCGACATCTTCGGACAGGTGAAGCCGGCGAAAGCCGTCGGCGGCGACCTCTACGACTTCTTCATCATCGACGAGAAACTGTTCTTCTGCATCGGCGACGTGTCGGGCAAGGGCGTCCCGGCATCACTGGTCATGGCGGTGACACGCTCACTGTTCCGCAACATCTCCTCATACACGAGGAAACCCGACCAAATCATGATGGCACTCAACGAGGCACTGAGCAACAACAATGAGACGGGGATGTTTGTCACGCTCCTTCTTGGTGTTCTCGACCTGGAAAGCGGCCAACTGAGCTATACCAATGCCGGACACAACCCACCATTGCTGTTGGCCGGCGATGACGTCGATGTCCTCTCTTGCGATGCCAACATCCCCGCTGGCGTGATGTCGGGATGGCAGTTCACCGTTCAGCATCTCCAGCTCAAAACGGGCGACATCGTTTTCCTCTACACCGATGGTCTCAACGAGGCTGAGGACATCCATCTCAACCAATTTGGCATGGACCGCATGCTGCAAATGGCCAAGGTGACCGTCAGGCAACCTCAGCTGCTCATCGAAGCCATGACTTCTGCTGTGGAAATGTTCGTCGGAACCGCCGAGCAAAATGATGACTTGACCATGTTTGCCATCCAGTACACCAAATCACCCGCTCAACAATAAACACTCGCTCCATGATAGACCAAAGCATCGGTAATTACGTTTTCATTACGTTGACGCTGATAACGTTTTTTTCGTTTTCCATTCTCATCCCCATTTATGGCTATTTCCATAAACGCTGGAAGGGTTTGGCCATAGGTTGTATCGTGCAGCCTCTCATTTGTGTAATTCTCTTCTTTCTGACGATAGGCGGCATATTCATCTATCAAAGACACACTCTTAACAAGCACCGGAAAGATGCGATGGTGAAAGTTAGAAAGATAGATGCCGAAGGCGACACCTTAATATGGTACGTGAAGCCCAATGAAGAGTGCTGCTTTGAATGTAGGGAGAAGAATGATGATAATGCTGTCTTGTCACCCAAGAATATGAAGCTGTTCGATGTCGTGCCACTTGATTCCTTTGCCGTATGCATTGACGACAAGATTGTCGTCAAGTTCGACATGGAAAACCGCAAGGCCACTGCCACAGAGTACGACAAACCAATAGAAGTCATCAGCATCGACTGGGACAAAGTATCGGCATTTTATCAGAAACAAGAATAGACTTGCCGCTTGAATAGGACCCACCTTGAAAACAGCGCGGAAACGTGGTGTTTTCATCCTGCACGACTTCTGTTTTCACGGTTTTTTGTCGGATGCACTCGTTTTCTCATATTTTTTTCTTATTTTTGCACCAAATCACACAAACTACACCTATGAGAAAATCTTTTTTCACCCTTCTTTTTCTTTCGGCGCTCTGTTCGTCGTATGCTCAGGAGCAACCGCAGCCGCCATCGGGCTACCCCATCACCCCCGTTCCCTTCACGCAAGTGAAAGTCACCCCCGGCACCTTCTGGGGCCAGCGGTTGGAGGCCAGCCGCAGCGTGACCATCCCCTTGGCGTTCTCCAAATGCGAGGAGACCGGCCGTTACACCAACTTCGTCAATGCCGCCACGCATATGAAGGACCCATCGAAGACCTTCAAGGTCGGCGGCTTCTCCTTCGACGACACCGACCCCTACAAGACCATCGAGGGTGCAAGCTATATCCTCCAGACCTTCCCCGACAACCGTCTCGTGGCCTATATCGACTCCGTGCTCGACATCATCGCCTCGGCACAGGAGCCCGACGGCTACCTCTACACCGCACGTACGCAGAACCCACGCCATCCCCACGATTGGGCAGGCGACAAGCGGTGGGTGAAGGAAGAGGACCTGAGTCATGAGCTCTACAACTTAGGGCACATGGTGGAAGGTGCCATCGCCCATTACCAGGCCACAGGCTCGCGTAAGTTCCTCGACATCGCCATCCGCTATGCCGACTGCGTGCTGCGCGAGGTGGGTCCCAATCCCGGGCAGGCCTGTGTGGTGCCCGGTCACCAGATTGCCGAGATGGCGCTCGCCAAACTCTATCTGGTCACCGGCGAGCGCAAATACCTCGACGAGGCCAAGTTCTTCCTCGACTACCGTGGCAAGACCACCATCAAGCACGACTACTCACAGGCCCATCAGCCCGTGGTGGAACAGTCGGAGGCAGTGGGCCATGCCGTGCGCGCCGCCTATATGTATGCCGGCATGGCCGACGTGGCAGCACTGACGGGCGACCAGTCGTACATCGACGCCATCGACCGCATCTGGGACAATATCGTGAACAAGAAACTGTACATCACCGGCGGCATCGGCGCCACATCGAGCGGCGAGGCTTTCGGCAAAGACTATGAGCTGCCCAACATGAGCGCCTACTGCGAGACCTGCGCCGCCATCGGCAACGTGTATGTCAACTACCGCCTCTTCCTGCTCCATGGCGAATCGAAATACTACGATGTGCTGGAGCGCACGCTCTACAACGGCCTCATCTCCGGCGTGTCGCTCGAGGGCAACGGCTTCTTCTACCCCAACCCCCTGGAATCGATGGGCCAGCACCAACGCCAGGCATGGTTTGGCTGTGCCTGCTGCCCGAGCAACATCTGCCGCTTCATCCCCTCGCTGCCAGGATATGTCTACGCGGTGAAAGGCCGCAACGTCTATGTCAACTTGTTCCTGTCGAACAAGAGCGAGGTGGACGTTGAAGGACGCAAAGTGACCCTCGAGCAACAGACGCAGTATCCGTGGGATGGCGACATCGCACTGAAGGTGGTGCAGAACAAGGCCGGGCAGTTCGCCCTGAAAATCCGCATCCCGGGCTGGGTCCACGGCGAGGTGGTGCCCGGCACACTCTACTCCTACACCGACGGCAAGCGCTTAGGCTATAAGGTGACGGTCAACGGCAAGAAGGCCGCCGGCACGCTGACCGCCGACGGCTACCTCACCCTCGAGCGCTCATGGCGCAAGGGCGATGTGGTGGGCATCCATTTCGACATGCAGCCGCGCACCGTACGTGCCAACAACAAGGTGACCGCCGACCGCGGCATGGTGAGTATCGAGCGCGGACCGCTGGTCTATTGTGCCGAATGGGTGGACAACGACTTCGACATCATGAGTGCCTTGCTCAACCAGTCGCCGGAGTTTGCCATGGCCGACGCCACCATCGCCGGCACCACGGTGAAGACACTCATCACCAATGCGCAGACCCTCGACTTCGACAAGGGTGGCCGTCTTGTGGCGAAGGATGTTGAACTACACCTTATCCCCTATTATGCCTGGTGCCACCGTGGCTCGGGCAAGATGCGGGTGTGGCAGGCACAGGACCTGAGGGCCACCACGCCGGCACAACCTGCCACCCTCGCCTCGGAAGCCAAGGTCAGTTCGTCGCATGAAGCCTCCTCGCTGAGTGCCATCAACGACCGTCTGATACCGAAGGATGAGAACGACCGCTCCGTGCCCTATTTCCATTGGTGGCCGAAGAAGCAGTCGACGGAGTGGCTGGCATACGAGTTCGCCGAGCCCTCGATGGTGCAGAGCGCCACAGTCTATTGGTTCGACGATGGCCCATGGGGCGGTTGCCGCGTGCCCAAATCATGGCAGTTGTTCTACAAGAGTGCCTCCGGGGAGTGGACGCCCGTGACCGGTGCCGAAAAATACCCCACCGTGAAAGGCGAGCCATGCACCGTGCTCTTCGACCCCGTGGAGACCACCGCACTGAAAATGGAAATCACCCTCCCCGACGATAACTCGGCAGGCATCTTCGAATGGATAGTGAAGTGAGAGGTTTGAGATTTGAGGTTTGAGATTTGAGATTTATGATTAGTTTTTAGAATGAGGAACAATGAGGAATGAGGAATTAGGAATGAGGAATGAGGAATGAGGGCCACTGTGGGGCGCGCCGTTAGGTCGCCCGCCAAAAGTTCAGCCCGCCAAGAGTTTCGAGAACCAGCGAAGTAACGTCTAAACTCCTAAAAAAGACTCTAGACCCTAGACGTTAGACCCTAGACTTTAGACCCTAGACGTTAGACCAACCCACCGGCCCGAAACCCGCAAAGGTAACGTCTAAACTCCTAAACTACTAAACTCCCAAACTCCCTCAAAATCTCCTAAATTCCTAAACTCCCTCAAAATCTCCTAAACTCCTAAACTCCAAAAAAACTCTCCTAAACTCGAAGAAAAACAATCGGGAGCAGGACTGATGTCCTGCCCCCGATTTTCATAGATAAATGTCACTTTTTCTCTTCTGTATTATCCCATAAGTCGATGGATTCGAAAGTGGTCGTATTGGCATCCAATTCGCCATCCGAGAATTCTGGTGCAGTAGAGGAGTCTTCGGTATAAGTGCCGTTGATGGGCAATGAGATTTCCACGGGTATGCATTCCACACGGGGAGTGATATATATTTTCTTCATAGCTCAAAAAGTTATTTCACCACAAATTTCTTGCCGTTACTGATATACAAGCCTTTAGGCAGCGAAGTTCCCTGCTGGCGGTTGACGCGTCGCCCGTCGGGGGTGTAGAGAACGTTGTCAGCTGACTTGCCGTTCATCACCTCGGTGATGCCCAGTTTGCTGTCGAACACCGTCTGGATGGATGCGCCCATCGATGCCGGAGCCTCGATGTAAGCTCGGAAGGGATTGATGCCCACGTTGCTTCCCACCTTGACAAACGAGCCGTTGCTGTAGCCGTAGCACTCATTGTCGGCGCCGGAGTTGAGGATGGTACGTGCCATAGTGCCCTTGAAGGTCACGCCATCGGTGGTGACGTCGAGGTTTTCGGTCTTAGCCACTGTCCGCGATTCGAGGGAGTAGAAAGGCTTTCCGTCAGCAGCCACCTCCACCACGTATGGCGTGTTGGCCTCCATGCTCTCCACGTCGGAGAAGTAGAAAATGCCGTCCTTCACCTTGATGAGGCTGTAGGCAGTGATGCCCAATTGTGCCATCTCTTCGGAAGTGACCTCGAAGGGCAGACATACAGTCACCTTCTTGCCAGCGGTGAAAGTTCTGTCGTAGGTCACCATGTCAGCAGTGAAGCTGACCGGTGCACTGAAGTCGTAGGCGCCATCGGTGAGCCAGAGTCG
Organism: uncultured Prevotellaceae bacterium; assembly: GCA_946184125.1. GTDB lineage: Bacteria > Bacteroidota > Bacteroidia > Bacteroidales > Bacteroidaceae > Prevotella. The sequence goes on along the minus strand of CAMHEL010000027.1, from coordinate 5,588 downwards.
AGTGCACTGGTTGTCGACAATGACATTGCAGGGCAGCGCCTCCACATCCTGTCCGCTGCTGGCGGTGATGAGGGCGTTCTTGTTGACGCCACGGTCGTAGAAGCTGAATTTCGTGGCACCGCGCACATCGACATTGGTCTCGGTGACTGCCGTGGTGCCGGTGGTGCGGTAGTTGTCCTGCACATCGGCATCCCTGATGATGGTGATGCCCCCCACATGCCATGCCTGGGCATTCGAGGTGAGTGTGATGAGCAGCACGCCGTCCTCAGCCAGTTCGTAGGTGGCCTGCACCTTATGCCATCCGTTATTGCGTCCCAGATATGCCTCATCCACCATGCCGCCGGTGGTGACCGACGAAGACGCACCGTTGGTCACTCCAGTGACTGCCACAGAGGCTTCGGCGGCTCCATCGGTCTCACCCTTCTGGTTGACATTGAGGTTGACCTGTGTGCGGTCCGTTCCCCTGACAATGGCCTGCACGGTATAGGTGCCGGCGGGGTAATAGACGCTATGTGTCATGGTGGTGGAGGCATTGCCATTGGCGATGATGGTCCGCTCTCCGTTCCAATTGACGGAGGTGAGTGTGGAACATCCTCTCAGCACGATGGGCTCGAAGTAGAGGCGCTCCTGCGAGGCGATGCCGTTCTGGTCGTAGTAGGCACCATTGACGAAGGGGAGCGTCTCGGTCTGTCCGTTTCCGCTGAAGATGATGCTGTTGGGCACACCTTCGTTGAAGGAAAAGTTGGTACTCCAGCGGTAGATGTCGTTGCCGGTACTGGAAGAGCCCACCTTCTGCATGGTGGCTCCTGGCCAACTGCCTCCCGTATAGTTCTTGTCGGCAATGTTATAGTATTTGGTGGCCCATGCCCATGCCTTGTCCCATCCCGAGGGAGCGTCGAAATAAGCGTAGATGAAGTTCGAATTGCCGTCGCCACGGTAGTATGGCGAGTAGTCAGCGGAAATCTTATCGTTGCCTTTCCAGTAGCAGATATATGCCTCGTCGGTGATGTTGGTGATGTCGTTCGACTGGTTGCCATCACCCTCGAAGGATACGATGGCACCGACGACACCAGCCCTGACGGTCTTCTTGTACCACGAGGAACCGTCGGCGAGGGTCACCACTTCGGTCAACTTGTTTCCGGGCCATCCGCCATTGTAGGTCTTGCCGCCATTCCACACATAGAGGTAAGGCTGACCCTGACCATTGTTGCGCACGTAGATGTTGATGTCGTGTGCATTCTCCTCGTCGATAGCCTCATAGGTATCTTCGTCATAGACATTGGTGGAGACATAGTAGGCGAAGTTTTCGCCACTGGTCACGAGGGTGAACCCAGTGGTGTTGATGTCCTGCCCTAAGAGGTTGCCCAAGGTGACGAGCACGGCACCTGTCGAACTGTGCACTTTCAGATAATAGCCGATGGTCTCCCCATTCGACTTCACCTCATATTGCTCTTCTATTTCGCTTTGGTTGGTGATGCCAGCAGCCTTGCGTGCGGCAATCATCTTCTTGATATCCGACTTGTACTGTTTCCAGTGCGGCAGGAAGATGCAGGGTGTGCCGGGCATGGCGAGGATGAAGGCATTGGCGGCGAGCACGTTGTTGTTGACCCTGTAGTATTCCTCCCTGTAAGTGTCGTGATTGTCGACGAAGGTGACGGAATAGCGGCTGTAGTTGGGGTCGCCGGCGACACCTTTGTCGGAGAGGATGCCCCACGAGCCGCTGTTGCAAGCCTGTGTGAGTTTGTCCTTCAGGGGGAAGTCGAAGGCCGCCGACTGAATGGTGCCGTTGTAACGGGCCGTCTCGTTTATCCACCCGTCCACTACGTTGGTATAGTTGCCGTCCCAGTACTCACCCACCGAGTATTTGGGTTTGGCATGGGCGTTGTACAGGCCGGTGTAGTAGCCTTTGTAGCCCTTCACCATGTCGTAACGGAAGCCCTCATAACCCAGTTCGTTGATGAGGAAGTCGAGGTAGGCGTACACATTGTTCTGCACCCGGCCGTCGGTGTGGTCGAGGTCACGGCAGCCATCGAAATTGTCGGCTTCGTCGGCACTTGCGTCGCTGCTGCAGGTGTACTGCACGCCATCGTGCAAGCCGCCGCCGCTGAACAACTCATCGTTGCTGCAGATGCCCCAGAGGTTGCTCATGTCGTCAGCCCACGTGATGGTGTAGCTGGCTCCCGTCTCGGGGTTGGTGTAACTCTCATTGGGGAAGTCGGCCCAGTTGGTGAGGCCGTTCTTGTGGTTGATGACCACGTCCTCGATGAAGTCCGTCCCCTTCGCCTTGAAGGTGCTGATCATGTCGACAAGCTCCTCCTGCGTTCCGAAGCAGGTGTTGTGCTTGAGCCAGTAGACGGGCATGTAGCCCATGTTCTCGTAACCCCAGTTGCCGGGTGAGTTCCATTGGTCCTCTTTGGTCTGCCCTGAGTTGGGCACCCAGATGACTTTGAAATAGGAGGACAGTTCGTCGGCCTGCGCGGTGAGCGTCGTCCACTTGGCATCCTTGTAGGAGTCCCAATAGAAGCCCTGGAGCATCACACCGTCGAAATTGGCCGGCCATCCCTGTGCCATGCCATTCAGGTGCATGGCTGTCAAGAAAAGAAACAGTAAAATTCGCTTCATGGTGTCTGTATTGATTGAATAATTGTTCGGTCAGGAAATCAGTCGCGCATCCTGTTCTAAATGAAGGCGTTTGATATCAAGATGCAAAAATAGAATGAAATTGCAGAAAATGACATCATTTTTTACAAAAAACCACATAATCAATCATGCAAACGTTTGCACGTCCTTGTGTGGCAGCAACTGCCTTAACCTACTTAACGCTTAGGGTGGAATCCAACATTTTATGTCAAAATACTCGCTTATTAATAATTTTTGCACTACCTTTGTAGCCCAAAAGCAAAAGGTGGGGCGATGCCCCGCCATATCACGCTGAAGACAAGAACGAAACCATCCTATTTATGCCCGACATATCCATCCGCGGCACCGAGATGCCCGAGTCACCCATCAGGAAATTGGCTCCACTGGCCAATGCTGCGAAACAGAGAGGAACGAAAGTGTATCACCTGAACATCGGCCAGCCCGACCTTCCCACACCCCGCGAAGGCCTGGACGCGCTGAAGCATGTCGACCGCGAGATTCTGGAGTACTCCCCCTCGCAGGGCATACTCAGCTACCGCGAGAAATTGGTGAGCTACTACGCGAAATACAACATCAACGTCACGCCCGACGACATCATCATCACGTCGGGGGGCAGCGAGGCGGTGCTCTTCGCCTTCCTCTCCTGCCTGAACCCCGGCGACGAGATTATCGTACCCGAGCCTGCCTACGCCAACTACATGGCCTTCGCCATCTCGGCCGGCGCCCGCATCAAGACCATCGCCACCACCATCGACGAGGGCTTTTCCCTGCCAAAGGTGGAGAAGTTTGAGGAGCTCATCAACGAGCGCACACGGGCCATCATGATCTGCAACCCGAACAATCCCACGGGCTATCTCTACACACGGCGCGAGATGAACCAAATCCGCGATTTGGTGAAGAAATACGACCTCTACCTCTTCTCCGACGAGGTCTACCGCGAATATATCTACACCGGCTCGCCCTACATCAGTGCTTGCCACCTGGAGGGCATCGAGCAGAATGTCATCCTCATCGACTCGGTGTCGAAGCGCTACTCTGAGTGTGGCATACGCATCGGTGCGCTCATCACGAAGAACGCCGCCGTGCGCGCTGCCGTGATGAAGTTCTGCCAGGCGCGCCTGTCGCCCCCGCTCATCGGCCAGATTGTGGCAGAGGCCTCGCTCGACGCCACCGAGGAGTATTACCGCGAGGTGTACGACGAGTATGTGGAGCGCCGCAAATGCCTCATCGACGGCCTCAACCGCATCCCCGGCGTCTATTCGCCCATCCCCATGGGGGCCTTCTACACCGTGGCGAAGCTGCCTGTCGACGACGCGGAGAAATTCTGCCGCTGGTGCCTGGAGAAATTCGAGTATGAGGGTGCCACGGTGATGATGGCGCCCGCCGCCGGTTTCTACACCACACCGGGGGCTGGCGTCAACCAGGTGCGCATCGCATACGTGCTGAAGAAAGACGACCTCAACCGTGCCCTCGTGGTGCTCAGAAAAGCCCTCGAGGCTTACCCAGGACGTGTGACCGACGAGTGACCCACCAATGAACCTGCCTCTTTTCATAGCACGACGCATCCATCACGACGAGGACGGACACCGGAAGGTGAGCCGCCCCGCCATACGCATCGCTACCGTCGGTGTGGCCATCGGCCTGGCAGTGATGCTCGTGTCGGTGTGTGTCGTGCTGGGCTTCAAGCATACCATACGCGACAAGGTGGTGGGCTTCGGCAGCCATATCACTGTGGCCGACTACATGGCGCTGCAATACGAGACCATCACACCCGTGTGCATGGACGACAGCATGATGCAACGCCTAAAGAATGTCCCCGGGGTGCGCCATGTGCAGCGCTACGCCCTCAAGCAGGGCATTCTCAAGACCGATGACGACTTCCTCGGCGTGACACTCAAGGGCCTGGCACAGGAATACGACACCACTTTCATCGCCAGCAACCTCATCGAGGGCTCGCTGCCTGCCCTGAACGAGGGGAAAAGCAGCGGCAGCCTCCTCGTCTCGAAACACATCGCCGACAAACTGGGACTGAAGACGGGCGACCGGCTCTTCGCTTACTTCATGGGCGACGACAACGTGCGCACACGGCGGTTCACCATCTGCGGCATCTACCGCACCCACCTGAAACATTTCGACGAGTCCATCTGCATGACCGACCTGCGAACGGTGACGAAGCTCAACGGATGGGAGGACGACCAGGCCAGCGGAGCAGAGGTCACCGTCGGCGACTTCAACCGCCTGGAAGAGGTGGACATGGCCATGAACCAACTGGTGGACCGCTCGGTCGACAAATATGGTGCCACGTACTCTTCGCTCACCATCGACCGCCTCTATCCCAGCATCTTCGCCTGGCTCGACCTGCTCGACCTCGACGTGTGGATTATCCTCGCACTGATGATGGCGGTCGCGGGCTTCACCATGGTGTCGGGACTGCTCATCATCATCATCGAGCGCACAAGCATGATTGGCACGCTGAAGTCGCTCGGCGCCCGCAACAAGACCATACGGCACATCTTCCTCTGGTTCGCCGTATTCATCATCCTCAAGGGTATGGCTATCGGCAACATCCTCGGCATTGGTCTCTGCCTCTTGCAAAGGGCCACCGGAATGGTCCATCTCAATCCCGAAACGTATTATGTGGATAACGTGCCCGTCGAACTCAACGTGCCGGCCATCATCGCCCTCAACGTGGCCACACTGCTCATCAGCGTCATCGTCCTCGTCGCTCCCAGCTTCCTCATCTCGCACATCAGCCCATCGAAATCGATGAAATACGAGTAAATCGAGAAACATCCCGAATTCGAGAATTTTACGATGGCTTCGTGGTTTCTTATCCCGAATTTGAGAATTGATAATGCCGAAATCCAAATGTGAAAGCCAGGCTTTCGAAATGGATTTCTTTCGCAAATGGTGGTAGGGTCTTAGCTCGTCTAAGACCGAATGAAGAA
>CAMHEL010000026.1 GCA_946184125.1 uncultured Prevotellaceae bacterium | reverse complement strand
CAGCTGATTTTGATAAAAACTTTAAACAAAAATAATTTCGACCCTTGAAGTCGGGTTAAACTAACGTCTAAGGCCTAAAGTCTAAAATCATTGCCCCCGTACTGTAGGAAGTCTACAGCACGGGGGCGAATGATTTTACAGGATAGCTCAGTTCTTGATGGAGAGTCGTGAGCGATAGAGATAAACCATGTATAAGCACAGGCAGAGAGCGGCCAGAACGGCGACGATGGTCCAGGGTAGTGCTGAGGAACTGTCGGTCACCACGCCGAGATTGTTGGTCATGGCGTCGGAGGCAGCAGGTGAAGCGACCGTGTCGGCCACGGCAGAACTGTCGGCAGACGATACGCTGTCGCTCACATCATTTGCCCTGACATTGTTTCTCATCGTGTCAAGGATTTCTCTGAATCTGCGACGTCTGGGAAGTGGTTGTCCATGTTCGTCGTAGGTGATAATGTCTAATAGTGTCATGTCTTATAAATGTTTAATGATGAGTTGTTGCAGTTGTGTCATCGATGTGTGATTACAGATGTGTGGCTACAATAGATAGTAGCTGGTGAGTTGTACGAGCAGACCGGTGAGGTAGCTGATGGCGTTGCACAGGCAGCTATAGACGAGAGCCGTGGTCTTGTTGCCCACCAGCCAAAAGTACCCCCCTGCTTCGAGCAGCACCACAATGGTCTCGCCGGCGATGAGTTTGCCGAAGGTCCATTCGGTGTGGTTGGCATAGAGGTTAAGGGGCACATTGGTCAGTATGTTCATCACCACCGAGCCGAGCAGCACACGTTTTCGTCGTTCGCCGAGAGCGAGCAGCACACCATATTCTATAACGATGGTGGCGATGAGTGTTGCGGTGATGCGTAGAGTCATGATGCTGGCTTGATGGTTGGATGCATGTCAGCTGCATTTTGCCTTGGGGCAGTGTGAGCAGATGAAGTTATAGACGAAGTCGAAGTCTTTATCGTTCACAAAGATTCGGTTTTTGGCGAAGGGTTCGTTCACCTTGATGAGGTTGAACTTTCTTTGTGCCTTTACCGTCTTGACGGATTCAAACGACGAGGTGAGTGAGTCGCGTGTGGCTATCAAGAGTCCCATTCCCGCCTTGCTGAGGCTTCCGGAGGCCAAGCCAGCCATGAGGGAAATCATGCCCATCACCTTGGCCTTCTTCATGGTCTTTGGCATCTGCTTGTGTACCACTCCTGTCTCATCCATGATGAAGAGCACGATGTATTTCTTGTTGTAGGCGAATGCGACGATCAGGTAGCCTAAATATCCTATGACGAGGGTACCTATGGTGACGTAGATAGCAGCTGTAAGTCCCTCTTGCGTAAAGGGATTGATGATGTCACCATTGCATGCTCCGATGAGGAAAATGAGGATGAACATGATAACGTAGGTCATGAAAAAGACTTTGTACACATCGAAGAGGATGGTGGGGTTTTTCAGCATGTTGACCTCGAAAACCCACCGGTATTTCCCGTCATTGCAAAGTGTTACTCTGTCGTCGGCATTTTCATTATTCATAATTTTGGAGTTTGGGAGTTTTTGAGGGAGTTTAGGAGTTTGGGAGTTTAGGAGTTTAGACATATGATTTGAGGGCACATGGCTAAAAGTCTAATCACAACTCTTAACCCTCAACTCTCAACCCTCAACTTAAACTAGCGTCTAACGTCTAGCGTCTAAGGTCTAAAGTCTAAAGTCTAGTGTCTAGCGTCTAAAGTCTAGTGTCTAGCGTCTAAAGTCTAAAGCCTAGCGCCTAGCGCCTAGCGTCTAATTCAAAAGAACACAGTACGTATCACCCAGTAGGAGAACATTCCGGCGAGGTATCCTACGAAGACAATCCACGTGATGCGCTTCATGTACCATCCGAAGGTGATTTTCTCGAGTCCCATGACCACCACTCCGGCAGCGCTGCCGATGATGAGCATAGAGCCTCCCACGCCGGCGCAGTATGCGAGGAGTTGCCAGAAGACGCCGTCGACGGCGAGGTCGCCCACCTCTGCTATGGGATACATGCCCATGCATCCAGCCACGAGAGGCACGTTGTCGACGATGCTCGACAGCACACCGATGATTCCCGTGACCAGATAGTGGTTGCCGCCAGAAACGTGGTCGAGGCTTTGGCCCAGTGCGGTGAGCACTCCCACCTCCTCGAGGCAAGCCACTGCCATGAGTATGCCGAGGAAGAAGAGTATGGTGGACATGTCGATGTTGCCAAGCAGTGCTGACACGCGCTTTGAGAAGTCGTCGCGTGCGGTCTTTTTGCGGTAGAAGAGTTCGGTGACAGTCCAGAGGATGCCGAGAATGAGCAGGATGCCCATGAATGGAGGCAGGTCGGTGAGGTATCGGAAGATGGGGACGAACATGAGTCCTCCGACTCCGCAGATGAAGACGACGCGTCGCTGATTACGCGAGAACGTGTCGGGTTTTCCAGGTTGTTTGTCGCTGTTTTTGACGACGGGCAACTCTCCTTTCAAGAAGAATTGCAGGATGTATGCCGGTATGGCCATGGATACGAGCGATGGGATGAAAATCTCGGTGATGACGCCTTGTGTGGTAATCATTCCCCTGATCCAGAGCATGATGGTAGTGACATCGCCAATAGGTGAGAATGCCCCTCCGCTGTTGGCTGATATGATGATGAGCGATGCATAGATGAGCCGGTCGTTTCTTTCCTTCACCAGTTTGCGGAGCACCATGACCATCACGATGCTTGTGGTGAGGTTGTCGAGAATGGCCGACAGGATGAATGTCATGAATGCGATGCGCCAAAGCAGTTTCCGCTTGTTGGTGGTAAGCATCATGTCGCGCACGAAGTTGAAGCCTCCATGTTTGTCGACAATTTCGACGATGGTCATGGCTCCCATGAGGAAGAAGATGGTCTCTCCGGTGCTTCCTAAGTGATGCTGGAGTATCTGGCTGACTTTCTGTGGTATGGAATCCTCAGCTCCGGTCAGGTAGCTTCCGGGGTCAATCATGAAGATAGTCCATGTGGCGACGCACATGAGTAGTGCGATGGCCGCCTTGTTGATTTTCAGGGTGCTTTCGAATGCGATGCACAGATAGCCTGTGATGAAAGTCCAGATAATGCCCAATGTAAGTGTGGTCATAAAGGAATGATTTGTTGTTAGTAGATGTGTTGGATATGTTATTTAGCTCTCAATGCCCTTGCGATGCCAGCCTCGAGAGCTTTGTCGTAGGAGCGGTATTTGGGTGTCTCGCTCATGGCTCCGTCTTTCAGCCGTATGATTTTTGCGAAATATTTTCCCACTTTTCCTAAGAAATATTCTCTGTCGACGAGAACGTCGAAGTGTTTTTTCTCCCTCAGCCATTGTTGTGCCAGAGCGAGTGTGGGTGCGGCATATACTTTGTGCCGTGCGTCGGTGTCGTAGTTGGGGCTGTTCCAGCAGGTGCCTTCCTCGTTGGTGGTCTCCACGAGGATGCCGTCGGTGTCGTAATGTGCTGTCACAGGCTCGTTGAACCTACGTTTCCTCAGCAGTTTGGCTGTCTCTAACGATGCTTTCTTCATCATGGTTGTTGGGTATGGAGGTTGTTGGGCTTGTTGTTGGCGAGGCGGTGTTTTCAGCGTTCTCGGTGTTTTTCTCCTTTTCTTCTGCCACGGTGGGTGTCGACAGATGGTTGAGGAAGTGCTTGATGTCGGCTTTGAGTCTCAAGTATTGTGGCGAGCGTGCGTAGCCGATGTTCTTCTTGAGCATGGAAGCCACGCTTTCGATGCTGTGCTCGTAGCACGAGAGTTCGTTGCGCATCTGCGTGTTGTGCTGTGCTTTTGTGTGTATCTCGGCTTCGCGTTCCCGTCGCAGCCGGTCGCACACCTTGTTGAGCATGGGCGACACCACGTTGTCGTAGAGGTGGTGCCCCTGTATGTAGAGGTAGGTGGTGTCGGGCGTGACGCCGAGCTCCTTGAGTTCGTCCTTCAGAGCGAGGTAGCTTTCCTTGGCATCGGGGTTCTCCCGCTGCAGCTGCATCACTTTTCTCCCCACTTTGTGCCTTACATTGCTGATGGAGTTGTAAGCATTCTGTATGGTGAAATGCCCTGTCTCGATGACTCTGTTGAAATCGGAGATGCTGAATTCGCCGTAGTTGGGCGACCTGTAGTACCAGATGCTCCATACGAAGAGCGGGAAGATGGCCTGTGAGAAGAGCCGTAGGTATTCCTCGAAGTCGAACAGTTGGTGGTCGTTGAGTGTGGCCATCACGCAGACGTCGTGCAGCGAGGGTGCGAAGCATTGGTAGTTTTCTATGGCATAGACGTAGGTGTGGAAGACGTACGGGCTTGAGATGATTCGCTCGGATGTTTTCGTTGCTCCCTGCATGAGATAGTCGTAGTCGGCATCGACGCATGCTATCATGTCCTCTCCCACATGCTCGCTCACCAGGTTCATCAGCACTTGCTTTTTGCCCTTTGAAAGTCGGCTTTTTGATGGCAGCATCACCTCGAAGTAGCGTGTGTTGTCCTCGAATTCGCTCAGCACCATGCGCCAGAAGAAGATGTCATCGTAGCTTTCCACATAAGCTGCGATGCGCCTTCGTGCGGTCTTGGCTCTCATTTTGTTGGCCGCGGTGAAGTAGTCGGAGGTGACGTTGTCTCTTAGGCGTTTTGCCATGGTTGCTGTTTTAGGGCGGTAGCGGAGGGGCTTTTTAGGCTTTAGGCAGCAAGGCTGACGCCTTGCTCACGGTGGCCAAACCTCAAACCTCAAACCTCAAATCTGAAATCTCAAACCTCAAATCTGAAATCTCAAACCTCAAACCTGCTTAAAAGCAGTCGGTGATGTCGGAGACTTCGGTCACGTAGTCCAGCCATCCGTTCATGATGACGGCGGGCGAATGCGTGGTGAGAATGATTTGCACGTTTGGGTTCATCTCCATCACCATGTCGATGAGTCTTTTCTGCCATTCGACGTGCAGGCTCACTTCTGGCTCATCCATGAACATGACGTAGTGCTTGTTGTCCTGTATGAGAACGGTGAGGAGGATGACGAGCATCTGTTTTTCTCCGCTGGAGAGTTGGTAGGGCACGAGTGTTTCACCGATTTGCGAGAAGAATATTTCGTTTGCCGTTCTGACGATGGTTTTCCCGGTGTCGGCGAAGAGTTCGTCGATGAGGTCCTGGAATCGTTTTTTTGGTGCAGATATTTGCTGTGCCTTCTCTGCAGCGTTTGGGTCTCCGCTTTGAAGCACCTCGATGATTCGGTTTCCGATATTGACTTGGTAGTCGAGGTATTTTCGCTGTAGTTGGAAGAGCTGCCAGTCGAGCTCCGTGGCGAGGCTCATGTCCATTTTTGCGAGTGTGTCGAGGTTCATCAGCGGCCTGTCGAAAGAGCGTATGACGTCGAATCTTATCCATCTGGCCTCAGCTGGAAACACTTTGAGGTGTACTCCTTTGAGTAGGTGGCTGGGAAACTCCCCTCCTGCCGCGAGTCCTTTGACCACCTTGTTGATGATGGTGCTCTTTCCCTGTCCGTTGGTCCCGCTGAGGATGTTGACGTGCTCGTCGAGGTCCCATTTGATGTGTCGTCGGCCGCTCCACAGGGAGTCGATTTCTATTTGCTGGATGTAGTCTGCGTATTTTTGCATGATAAGTATGTGATCAAACTTGTTTTGCAAATATAGACAAAATAGTCGAGACGGCGCTATTTGCGCTCATATTTTTAGCATTATTTATGCTTGTAAGCCGTTCAGACGTAAGTCTCGAGGAATCGTATGTTGCCTTCGATGCGTACGCTTCCAGTGGTGGCGGGCAGGAGGATGGTTTGCCCGGCGTTGAGCGGTGTGGTGTTGCCCTCGTCATCGGTGACCGTTCCCTCTCCTTTCACGGCGATGAGGACGACAAAGCTGTCGAGGTCGCTGTAGTCGAGTATCATGGGCTCGTCGAGGTCGTAGAGGGCGGTGGTGAAGTGTGGGCAAGTGATGATTTCCACCCCTTCGTTCTTGACGGGTGTGTATGGGATGCGGTAGTCGGGCAGCACATGGTAGTCGACGCTTAGTGCCGCTTCTTCGGTGTGCAACTGTCGCAATTGCCCGTTTCTGTCGCGTCGTTTGTAGTCGTAGATGCGGAAAGTGACGTCGCTGGTCTGTTGTATCTCCGTGACGAAGCATCCTTTGCCGATGGAGTGTATACGCCCGGCAGGGATGAAGAAGGTGTCGCCCTCGCTCACTTCGTATCGTGCCAGAGCGTCGCAGATGGTATCGTCGTCAACGAGTTTTTTGTATTCCTCGGGAGTGATTTTCTGTCTCAGTCCGTTGTAGAGAAATGCTCCTGGTGCAGAGGGTAGCACATACCACATCTCTGTTTTTCCTCGTGGTTTTCCAAAGCGCCGTGCCGTCTCATCGTCGGGGTGCACCTGTATGGAGAGGTCGTCCTGCGCGTCGATGAATTTGATGAGAAGCGGGAACTCGTTACCATATCGTCTGTAGTTGTCTTTTCCCAGGAGTTTTTCCTGCATGATGGCGACCAGTTCGTTGAGTTTTTTCCCTTTGTAGTCTCCCTCGCTGACGACCGTCTCGCTGCCCTCCACTCCAGAGATTTCCCAGCTCTCACCTACATGTTTGAGCTGGGTGTCGAGGGCTTTCCATGGTACGATTTTCTCGCCGCCCCATAGGGTGGTCTTCAGTATGGGAGTGAATTTCAATATCATGTATCTAATGAATTATTGGTTTTTTCAATTGTCTTTCCAGAAAGGTGAGGTGAAAAGAATAAGTACGTTGAATATTTCGAGACGACCGAGTAGCATGAGCAGCGTGCATATCCACTTGATGTAGATGGGCATTCCGCTCCAAGTCATTTCGGGTCCGAGTTCGGTGAGTGGCAGTCCCACATTGCTGATGCAGCTGAGTGAGATGACAACCGAGTTGGTGACATCGATGCCTGTGGTCATCATGAGCCCCGTAGTCCCCAGGCATGCGAGGATGTAGATGGCGAAGAATGCCATCAGGCTGTGCACCATCGACGAGGGCATGGCTTTTCCGTTGAGCCTGACAGGCAGCACGGCTCTTGGGTGCATCATGTGTACGAACTCATTTCGGATGACCATGAGTATCATGAGCGCTCTTGAACTTTTGAATCCTCCTGTTGTTGAGCCCGAGCAAGCCCCGACGAACATGAGAATGGCGAGCAGCATCCATGTGATGTGTGGCCATGCGCCCACGTTGTCGCAGAAGATGCCCGTTGTGGTCATCATCGACACGACATGGAATGCGGCTTTTCTGAAAGCCGTTTCCATCACATATCCATTGTTGATGATGAGGATGGCTCCGATGAAGAAGGTGCATGCGAGCACCACGATGGTGTAGAACCGCCACTCCTCGTTGCGGTAGAAGTTGTACCATTTGCTGCGCTCATTGCGCTTGAACTCACGCCAGCTGGTCCACTTGCGCAGGGTGAATATCATGAATAGCATCGAGAAGTTGATGCCTGAGAGGTATTGGAAGATGAGCGCGATGTACTCGATGGAAGGTGATTGGAAGTGTGCGATGCTGTCGTTGTGGATGGAGAATCCGCCTGTTGCGGTGGTTGTCATGGCATAGTTGAAGGCGCTGAATCCGTCCATTCCAGCAATCCAGTAGCAGATGCCGCATCCCACGGTGAGGATGAGGTATACCCACCATATGCGCATGGCCGTTGCGCTGAGTCTTGGGTGCATCTTTGCCCGTATGGGCCCTGTTGCCTCGGCGCTGAACACTTTCATGGTGTTTCCCACCATGGAGGGCAGTATGGCGATGGTGAAGAAGACGATACCGAGTCCTCCTATCCACTGTGACAGCGACCTCCAGAAGAGCATGGCATGGTGTGAGTCGAGTTCTGCCTCCACGTCGTTGAGGAGCGACGCTCCTGTTGTGGTGAATCCCGACATGGTTTCGAAGAATGCGTTGGTCGTGGTGGTGAAAGCCTCTTCGGGGTGCAGTGGGTTGAGGCTGCCGAAGAATCCTCCGAAGAGATAGGGCAGTGAGCCGAAGATGCTGAACATCACCCATGTTAGCGTGACGACGATGAACGAGTCGCGCCGGTTCATCGTCGTGGGCGCTTCCTTTCCAATGCGTATGAGTGCTCTTCCGGTGACGGCTGTGATGACGAGTGAGATGACGAAGGGCAACAGGTCGGAACCGCTATAAATCAGTGCCACCACCACGCAGAGGGCCATGAACGAGGCCTCGAGCAGCAGCAGCGAGCCAAGGATTTTTGATATGAGCAGTCTGTTGAACATCAGTTGGTGAAAAACTTCTCTATTTTCTTGAGGTTGAGATCGTAGCAGATGACCACGACGTTGTCGCCGGCTTCGATTTGCGTGTTACCCGAGACCAGGATTCCTGTGCCTCCTCGCACTAATCCGCCGATGGTGCATCCACGTGGCAGTCCGAGTTCTACGACTCGCTTGCGTGTGACTTTCGACCCTGGTTGAGCGATGAACTCAGCCACGTCGGCCCGCACCGACGAGAGGTATCCGATGTTGCTCACGTCGGCGTCGAGCATCATCTGGTAGATATTGCCCGCGGCCAGCAACTTCTTGTTGATGACCGTGCCGATGTCGAGGCTCTCTGCCATGCCTAAGTAGTCGGAGTTGTCGATCATGGCGATGGTTTTTCTCACACCGAGTTTCTTTGCCGATAGGCATGCGAGGATGTTCACCTCGTCGTTTCCTGTGAGAGCGAGAAATCCCTGTGTGTTTTTGATGTTTTCCTGTTTCAGGAGTCCTATGTCGCGCCCGTCGCCGTGTATGACCATGAACCTTGAGTCGTCGATTTCCTCATTGAGCTCTTCGCACTGTACAGCGTCGATTTCAATGATTTTTGTGTCGATGAATGGTGGCATCATCTTTGCCACTCTGATAGCGGTTTTTCCTCCTCCCATGATGATGACGTTTTTGACATCCGAGTAGTGCTCTTTTCCCACGATTTTCCTTATGTATGAGATGTGGCTTGTCGTTGTCATGAAATATACGATGTCGTATAGCTTCAGTTCGTCGTTACCACCCGGTATGATGGTGTCGTTTCCTCGTTTGATGGCCACCACATGGTAAGGGTCTTGGGGTCCGCAGAGGAGTCGCAGTGGCTGGTTGAGTATTTCGCAGGTTTCGCGCAGTTTGATGCCGAGCATCACGAGTGAGCCCCCGTGCACATCCCACCGTTGCCTTACCCAACTGAGTTTGAGGCTTTTGATGATGGTTTCTGCTGCGAGTTCCTCGGGATAGATGAGCGTGTCGATGCCCATTCTTTTCACGATGTCCTCGTTGTCGGTGTCGGCAAACTGGTGGTTGTCGACTTGTGCGACGGTTTTTCTTGCTCCCATGGCGTGTGCCATGGCGCAGCTGGCGATGTTAGCGTTTTCGTTGGGTGTCACTGCGATGAAGATGTCGGCCTCGTCGGTGTCGGCATGTCTGAGCGTGTTGAGGTCAGTTGGTTTGCCGTGTAGTGTCATGAGGTCGTATTCGCTGCTGATGAGGTCGAGTTTTTCCTCGTCCGAATCGATGAGTACGATGTCTTGGTTGCTGCGTGAGAGCAGTCTTGCCAAATGCGAGCCTATGGCTGAGGCACCTGCGATGACGATTTTCATAGGCTGAGAATTGTTTGTAAGATGGATTCGGTGTCGATGCCGACGATATGTTGCAGTTCTTCCACTTTCCCGTGTTCCACGAAGTTGTCGGGTAGTCCGAGTCGTCGTAGTGTGGGGTGGTAGCTGTGGTCGGCAAGCCATTCTGCCACCGCCGAGCCGAAGCCTCCGGCAGCGCATCCGTCTTCGATGGTGACGATGCGTGTGAAGTGAGTGGCCACTTCGCTGAGCAGTTCTTCATCGAGTGGTTTTGCGAATCGCATGTCGTAGTGAGCCACAGAGAGTTTGTTCCCTTTTTCTTGGAGCTGTTCGATGGCTTTCGTCACGTTGTTGCCAATGGGTCCGAAGCTGAGTATGGCCACATCAGTGCCCTCGCGGAGCCGTCGCCCTGTTCCCACTGCCACTTCTTGCATGGGGCATCGCCATTCGGGGCATACGCCACGCCCTCTCGGGTATCTTATGACGAAGACGCCTTTGTCGGGCAGTTGTGCGGTGTACATCAGGTGTCTCAGTTCCTGCTCGTTCATTGGCGATGCGATGGTTAGTCCTGGTATGGCCCTGAGTGCTGCTATGTCGAATGCTCCGTGGTGCGTTGGTCCATCCTCTCCCACCAGTCCTGCTCGGTCGAGGCAGATGACCATGTGCAGTCCGAGTATGGCTGCGTCGTGTATGATGTTGTCGTATGCCCGCTGTGCGAATGCGCTGTAGATGTTGCAGAATGGCAGTAGTCCGTCCTTTGCCATTCCTGCTGAGAAGGTGACGGCGTGCCCTTCGGCGATGCCCACGTCGAAGGTGCGGTCGGGCATGGCTTTCATCATGATGTTGAGCGAACAGCCGGAAGGCATGGCAGGTGTCACCCCCACAATGCGCTTGTTGGCTTTTGCCAGTTCGAGCAGTGTATGTCCGAAGACATCCTGGAATTTAGGTGGCAGCCCCGTGCTGTCGCTCATGATTCGCTCTCCGGTGTCGACGTCGAATTTTCCTGGTGCGTGCCATTCACATGCGTTGTCTTCTGCTGGTTTGTATCCTTTTCCCTTGACGGTGTGGAGGTGCAGCATCTTGGGGCCTTTCATTTTCTTGAGCTTTCGCAGCAGCATGACGATTTCCACCACGTCGTGGCCGTCCAATGGTCCGAAGTAGCGTATGTTCATCCCCTCGAAGACGTTCTGCTGGTGGCTGATGGCCGACTTCAGTGCGTTGCTGAGTCGTATGAGTCCATGGCGCCGGTTTTCAGATAGCAGTCCTATGCTTCTCAGCCATTGTGCAATGCGGTATCGCACATTGTTGTAAGTCTCGCCGGTGTTGAGTTTCAGCAGGTATTTGTTCATTCCTCCCACAGAGCGGTCGATGCTCATGTCGTTGTCGTTGAGGATGATGAGCATGTCGTTGGCTTTCGACGACACGTTGTTGAGTCCCTCGAAAGCGAGTCCTCCACTCATGGCTCCGTCGCCTATCACTGCCACCACCTTTCGTTTTGAGCCAGTGAGTTTGGCGGCGACGGCCATTCCCAGTGCAGCAGAGATGGAGTTGGAGGCATGTCCACAGGTGAAGGTGTCGTATTCGCTTTCCTGTGGTGATGGGAAAGGCCTGAGTCCATGTAGTTTTCTGTTGGTGTGGAAGGAGTCGCGCCGTCCGGTAAGAATTTTGTGTCCGTAGGCCTGATGTCCCACATCCCACACGATGCGGTCGGAAGGTGTATTGAAGACGTAGTGCAGGGCTACAGTGAGTTCCACGACACCAAGGCTTGACGCCAGGTGTCCTGGGTTGACCGACAGCTCATGTATGATGTCGTCTCGCAGCTCTTCGCAAAGTTGTGGTAGCTGGTCCAACTTCAGCTTTCGCAGGTCGGCGGGCGATTGTATCTTGCTTAATAGTGTATACTCTTTTTGTTCCATCTGATTGGGCAAAATCCCCTACATTGTTCTTTCGAGTTCTTTTCGATTCTGCAAAAATAATGCAAATCGAGTGCAGAAGAAAATGAATGGATTCATTTTTCTGCCGAGATGCCGCTTATTTTCTGCAAAAATAATGCAAATCGAGTGCAGAAGAAAATGAATGGATTCATTTTTTCTGCCGAGATGCCGCTTATTTTCTGCAAAAATAATGCAAATCGAGTGTATAACCAAAAAATATGCAATTAATTTTTAGAGTGTCCTCATAATAGAGCTGCTTTCACCATCCGTATGCCACCAAAAAACAACCCCACCTTACAGGCTGTAGCCTTGTGGGTGGGGTTTTAGCTATTGTAAACTACTTAATTACGAATGGGGGTGGAAATGCCATGTAAAGGTGTGTTCTATTCACTTTCAGTTTTTTTCTTCCCCCTTGCTGGTCCATTGCCTCCTCCGTTGTAGATGAAGGTGTCGTCGCCGAGGTTGGTCACCACTCTGAAGTTGCTGTTGCCTCCGATGACGATATTCACCAAATCCATCACGTCAGCCACCGAAATTTGGTGGTCGCCATTGATGTCGGCGTTCTCGATGAGGAAGTTGTCATTGGTATTGCCTATGACATAATTGACCACCATCATGACATCGGTGATGGTGATGGCCTTGTCGCCGTTCACGTCACCCAAATTGGATTTGATGAGACCTTCAGTCAACAGGAATCTGCCTCTGAAGGCATTGATGTCCATGGCGGTCTTAGGATAAAAGAGTTTGTTGCCGGTATCGACGAAGAGGGTGGCTTTGTCCTCGCTGGTGAAGCTCACGGGGGCATAGCTGCCTACGAAGGCTACGCTGCCATCGCTGCTGGTGACGGGAGTTGGAGCGGCGTTGATGAATTGCACATCCTTAAATACCGGATTATCCACCTTTTTCATATAAACATCCCCAATTAACTGCAATTCAGATAGTTGGAGCGTGTTCGTTTCATATACTATCTTATTATCATCAAGAACCTCTGTCGAACCTACCTCACAGACTTCGAAGCGGAAATACTGATAGATGCCCTGGTCGTCAATGCGAATAGTGTAATCCTTCGATGCTAAATTCTCTATAGGCAAAGCAAAATTGTCTTCTACTTGAATATCCTTCCATTCTTCGTTTTCATTCAGTTTGGCCATCAGTTTCCACTTGGTTGGGTTTCGGCCATCATATGATTTTGTATCGTCACCAGTAGTGAGGGTGTAGCCTGTCACATAGATGGGAAATTCTGTGGAGAACTCGCAGAACCAATTTCTATTATCATTTTTGGAGCACCACTTGGTTGAGGTGTCATGGTCTATCAGTTTGGTGTAGTCATCTGAGTCTTTATCTTTGTCATCTTTGTCATCTTTGCCAGCTTTGTGATGACCAATATTTCCATCATCGTCATCGTCATCAATACCATCTCCATATTGATATCCACTGTCATAAGATTCGCTGCCATCGATGGGATAGTAAGCATTGTTGTTTGCTTGCCCAATTATAAAATTATTTTTCACAAGGTAGGGTCGTCCGGGTTCGATGCTGGTGGCATCTTTGAAGTTCAAGTAGAGAGTGCCGTTCTCATAGCCTGTGACATGGGCGTAAGACCCTTGTTCTACGTCGAGTTCCTTCACGGTGAAGCCCTCGAGTGGCGTGCCACTAAATTCTGCAACATTAAACGGCAGGCAGATGGTGCTCCATTTACCGTCGGTGAAGAGTGTGTAGTCCTGCAGCTTGGCGTTCACTGTCCTGTCTTCCCAATCGGCAAGCAACGAATTATTGTTGGCATTGCCATCAAGATTGACGGCCAGGTCATCTACGAAGGTGACATTCACCTTAAAACCGCTCCAGTCTGCGGAGTTGAACACATGGCAGATCGTTTCCCTCTTATCCTTGAAGTCATCGCATCGAATGTCTGTCCATTCTAAAGAAAGCGGGTTGGCAAAACAATACACATCTGTCATTTTTCCGCAGGCTTCGAAGGCATCTTCACCAATATATGTCACTCTGTTAGGGATTGTGATGGTGGTCAGGCCGGAACAGAAGAAGAAAGCATAACTTTTTATACTCTCCACGCTGTTGGGGATGGTGATGGTGGTTAGGCTTCGACACTCACTAAAAGCATGTATCCCTATACTCTTCACGCTGTTGGGGATAGTGATGGTGGTAAGTTGAGAACACTTAGCGAAAGTATAATTCTCAATAATTTCCACGCCATTGGGGATGTTGACAGCGGTCAGGCTGGAACAATTAGCGAAAGCATATTCCCCTATACTCTTCACGCTGTCGGGGATGTTGATTGTGGTCAGGCCGGAACAGTTGCTGAAAGCAGAATGCCCAATACTCTTTACGCTGTCGGGGATGATGATGGTGTTCAGGCCAATGCACTTATTGAAAGCATCATCCCCTATACTCGTCACGCTGTTGGGGATGACCGTGTTTTTGCATCCTAACATCAGTGTATTGGAAGAAATCTCGATGATGGCGTTGCAGTTATTGCGGGAATCGTAAGTGGTATTTCCCGTTTCCACAGCTATGGATTCAAGCGGGCAGCCGGTGAACGCATTGCCACCTATGCTCTCCACGTTGGTGGGGATGGTGATGGATGTCAAGGACTTGCAATCTTCGAATGCATTGTTACCTATTCTCAACACACTGTTTGGGATGGTGACAGAAGCCAAGGAGTAGCATTCGTAGAATGCATAATTACCTATGCTCGTCACACTGTTGCCGATGTTGATGGATTCCAATGAGGTGCACTCAATGAATGCTTGATCCCAGATACGGGTTATGTCGCCACCTATGGTGTAGTTTTTGACCTGGCTGCCGAATAGGTCTTTTAATAATACAGATGTGGCGTTGTCTTTCGGCAGGAAATGACCGCTGTAGATAGCGACGGATGTCAGGTTGGAGCAACCGGCGAAAGCAATGCTACCTATGCTCTCCACGTTGGTGGGGATGGTGATGGACTCCAGTGAGGCGCAATTGCAGAAAGCCTCGTCTCCCACAAATCGTGTCCCGCTTTTTAAGGAATGTGACGTCAGGGTGTTGTCAACTGCTTCTACGAGATATGTGTCAGCATAACGTACATTGTCGTATACAGGGAGCGCTGTGCAATTTTTGAACGCAAACTCTCCGATGGTTGTCACGCTGCTGGGTATGTTGATGGATGTTATTCCCGAGCAGTCATAGAAAGCGTACTTGCCGATGCTCGTCGCGGCATCTCCTATCGTGTATTGATTGACTTGATTGCCGAAAATGTCTTTCAATGACGCATCCGGGGAATATGATTTTGCCAGTACCGCAGGGCTGTTGATGGTGACGGCAGTGAGGTTGGTGCATGCTCCGAAAGCGCTGTTCCCGATGGTCGATACTTTGTTGGGGATGGTGATGGCTGTGAGGTTGTTGCAGCCATAGAAAGCATAGTTTCCGATGCCTGTCACGTCATCTCCTATCGTGTATTGAGTGACTTGACTGCCGAAAATGTCTTTCAATGACGCTTCCGAGGAATATGATTTTGCCAGGACTGCCGGGCTGTAGATGGTGACGTCGTCAAGGTAGGAGCAACCAGCGAAAGCGTTGTTCCCGATGGTCGACACGTTGTTGGGGATGGTGACCGTGTATAGTCCGGAGCAGCCATAGAATGCGTTGTTGCCGATGCTGGTCACGCTGCCGGGGATATTGATTGACGTCAGTCCGGAGCAGCCATAGAATGCGTTGTTGCCGATGCTGGTCACGCTGCCGGGGATGTAGATGGAGGCCAGGCTGTCACAGCCATAGAAAACCCAGTCGTTGATTTTGGTCACGTCGCTGGAGAGCGCGAGGTCTTTTTTCTGATGGCCATTCAGATACAAGTCGTGGGAGTATGACAGGGGATTGGATTCGCTGTTTTCAAATGAGATGTTGCACCATACGGTCATATTTGATATGTTGACTTTTTCAAGTGCTGTGCAGCCCAAAAATGCATCTTTCCCGATGGTTTCCAGACTGTTGGGCATGAAGACATAGGTCATGCCACTGCAGTTCAGAAAGGCTTCGTTTTCGATTCTCTTCACGCTTTGCGGGATGGTGACTTTTTCCAAGCTGGTGCATCCGGCGAAAGTCCTGGATTGGATTGCGTATATATTGGGAATGGTGATTTTTTTCAGGCTGGCACAGCCATAGAAGGCCGATACACCGATGAGCGTCACGCTGCTGGGGATGTTGACCGTGGTCAGGCTGGCACAGCCATAGAAGGTTTGTGCCATGATGGCTGTCACATTGTCGGGGATGTTGACCGAGGTCAGGCTGGCACAGCCATAGAAGGCTAATGAGCCGATACTGGTCACGTTGGGCATCGAGAGCGTCGTGATTTTCGTGTTCTTGAAAGCGCTTGCTGGGATGCTTGTAATGGAAGAAGGGAGCTCGTTGGTCTTGACGACATTGCCGTTGGCGTCCACGGTCTTGACCTGTGTGAACTTTGTGCAGCCTGTGAGCAACGGCATTGTGGTGAGGGTGGTAGAATTGGAGAAGTAGAACGTCTCCAGGTTGCTGAACTGTGTGAAGTCCACTCCGCTGTTGATATTGGTCACCACAGCGCCATCGATGATGGCTGGGACGACTTTGACGCTGCTCTTATCTGACCCGAAATTGGAGCCTGTGATGCTGCAAGTGGTGCCGTTGTTGTTCTTGCTGATTGTCCAGTGATGGGCCGTGGCGGTGTCGGCGTGCATATAGATGTAGGCGCTTGATTTACCGCAGCCTTTGTTCAGGTCGTAGCCCGTCGTGCCGCCTTCCAAGCCCACCGAGCCAGTCAGATTATTGTTGAAGGTGATGATTTTGACGGCGGAGCAGGCGGAGCCGGTGATGTTCTCCTTCGTGTAGTAGAGGTGGATGTAGTCACCACCGGCTTTGCTGTTCAGGTCGCCTTTGGAATTCTTGAAATGCGCTCCTCCGTCGAAGGGCACGAGGTAATAGGTGTGGCCGTCATGCGAGATGCTGTCGGGTGCCGTCTCGCTGGTGTTGGTGATGTAGAAGTCGGTGATGAAGCTGAGGTTGGGGGTGGTGAAGTTGTTGGCCTTCTTGTAGAGCAGGTAGATGAAGTCGCTCGAGGAACCGCATCCTTCATTCAGGTCTTTTTCAATGACAATCCAGCATTCATTGTTGTAAGTGTTCATCACGGTTTCCACTTCGTTTTGTGTTCCGCCGATGACCATCACGTCGGTGATGAAGTCGGTGGCACGCACAGGAGCAAAGGTGAGCATTGCCATGAGCAGCATCATGGCCGCCCGGGCCAAAAAGGTGTTGTTGGTGGTCATCGTTTTCATAATTAAAGGGTGATTTAGGTTTGTGCAACAAAGATAATCATTTTTTTTCAAAGCTGTATATGTGGGTCAAGAAAAAAAATCAAGAAAATCAAAAAATTATCATGTGTATTCTTTAATTTCCTCCTTTCGGTCATTGGGCCTTCTACAAGTGTCTCTCTAATTCGTGATAAATACGAGATGAGTTCATTTGAATGGGATGAAAAATATCAGTTATATCGTGATGAATATTCAAAAATAGATGTTTCTTGATGGCTGGTTGGGATATTCTTTGTATATTTGCACAAAATTGCTGAACTATGAGAAAAATAATGTTTATCGTGATCCTGCTTGCCATGAGTATGGCTGCAGATGCCAAGAAGAAAGTGAAAGTGGCGGTGTTCCCTGATGGGACACCCATTCCCGAGTGGTTTTCCGACACGACACGTGTTGACCTGTCCACCCTCGGCCGGCAGTATGTGGTGACCGACTATGGTGTGGTGCGCGACAGCACCGTGGTTCAGACCGAGGCACTGCAGCGTGTCATCGACCGTGCAGCCAGCGAGGGTGGGGGAGTGGTGGTCATCCCTCGTGGTGTCTTCCTCAGCGGTTCGCTCTTCTTCAAGCCCGGCACCCATCTCCATGTGGCAGAGGGTGGCCGGCTGAAAGGTTCCGACCGTATCCGCGACTTCAAGATTCTGCCTACGCGCATGGAGGGCCAGTCGCTTAAATATTTCGCTGCCCTGGTCAATGCCGACGGCGTTGATGGCTTCACCATCACGGGTCCCGGCACCATCGATGGCAATGGCTACAACTACTGGGAGGAGTTCTGGATTCGCCGTGAGTACAACCGTGCGTGTACGAACCTTGAGGCCATGCGCCCTCGTCTCACCTACATCTCGAATAGTCAGAACGTGACGGTGCAGGATGTGCGGCTTATCAACAGCCCGTTCTGGACCAACCACGTCTACCGTTCCCATCACATCCGCTTCTTAGGCTGCTACATCTTCTCGCCCACCTCGGGTGTCAAGGCGCCGAGCAGCGATGCCATCGACCTCGATGTATGCCACGATGTGCTCGTGCATGGCTGTTATATGAGCGTCAACGACGATGCCGTGGTGCTGAAGGGAGGAAAGGGTACCTGGGCGGACCAAGACCCCGACAATGGCCCCAATTACAACATCATCGTCGAGGACTGTGTCTATGGGCGTGTGCATGGCTGTCTCACGCTGGGCAGTGAGTCGCTGCACGACCGCAACATCGTCCTTCGCCGCTGCAAGGTGACCGATGCCAGCCGGGTGCTGTGGCTCAAGATGAGGCCCGACACCCCCCAGCATTATGAGTATGTCGCCGTGGAGAACATCGAGGGCGGTTGCTCCAGCTTCCTTGTCGTCAGACCGTGGACACAGTTCTTCAAACCCGAGGACCGTGAGGACATGCCATTGTCCACCTGCAACAACATCGTCATTCGCAACATCCGCATGGACTGCAACAACTTCTTCGACGTGGGGAAATCAGACAAATACCGCCTCACCCAATTCACTTTCGAGAACATCACGGTCAAGGACAAGAAAAAAGCCTTCGACTCCACACTCATCGACAGTTGCACCGTCAAGAACGTGGTGATAGAGTGATAGAGGGATTTGAGATTTGAGGTTTGAGATTTGAGATTTTAAGATTCAACACAGAGGCGCGGAGACACAATTTTCAATCTTCAATTATCAATTTTCAATCTTCAAGGGGTTCTTGCTTGATTGGTACCAGTCGATGAATTTGGCGATGCCCTCGTGCAGTCTGACGTGGGGTTTGTAGCCGATTTCGGTTTCCAGGCGTGTGGTGTCGGCATTGGTCATATAGACGTCGCCGGGCTGCATGGGCTTCATTATCTTGATGGCCTCCATGCCCAGGGCGCCCTCGATTTCGCTGATGAAGTCCATCAGCTTCACGGGGTTGGAGCATCCGATGTTGTAGACCCGTGCGGGCACGCCATTGGGGCATTTCTCAGCCACGGGAGGCTGGTCGAGACACTGGATGGAGCCAGTGGCGATGTCGTCGATATAAGTGAAATCGCGTATCATGTCGCCATTGTTGAAGACATTGATGGGTTTGCCCTGCGAGATGGCCGATGCGAAGAGCATGGGAGCCATGTCGGGCCGTCCCCAGGGGCCATAGACGGTGAAGTATCTTAGTCCGGTGACGGGGATGCCATACAACTTGCTGTAACTGTGAGCCATCAGTTCGTTTGACTTCTTGCTGGCAGCGTAGAGGCTCACGGGCGAGTCCACCTTGTCGTCCTCGGAGAACGGCGCCTTGGTGTTCATGCCATAGACCGAGCTCGACGAAGCATAGAGCAAGTGCTCCACGGGGTGATGTCGGCAACACTCCAGTATGTTGAGGAATCCGATGAGGTTGCTCGTCAGATAGGCGTAGGGATTGGTGATGGAATAGCGCACACCGGCCTGTGCTGCGAGGTTGACCACCCGGTCGAATTTTTCGTTGGCGAAGAGAGCGTCGAGCTGTTCCATGTTCTCGATGCCCATCCTCACGAAGCGGAAGGTGGGCAGGGTGTGGCTGTTCTGCATCTCGTTCCACGGCAAGTTGCAGTAATCGTCGGTCTCAATGCCGAGTTCCCTCAGCCGTCCGGCTTTCAGTCGCACGTCATAATAGTCGTTGATGTTGTCGAGCCCCACCACGTCGTCGCCGCGGGAAGCGAGCATGAATGCGATTTTCGAGCCGATGAAGCCAGCGGCTCCTGTTACAAGTACTTTCATCTTTTGTTCTTTTTCTTGTGCTCCACTTTTTCATCGAATGAAAAAGTGGAGCATTAAAATATATATTCTTAATATGTTTCGGGATTGTTCCCACTCATCCTTTTGTCAATGAGCGTGCAAAGGTACAAATTTTCTATCATATATTATTAAGTTTTTGAGTTTTTGGTTTTTGGAGTTGTCTTCAATCTTCAATTTTATTGGATTTGCCAACAAATTTTTATGAAAGAGAGGCGGTCCTAAAACCGCCCCTCTTTCTTTCGCTTTTATTCGTACTTAACGTGGGATTACCATCTTCTTGTCCTTAAGAATATATACTCCTGGGATGAAACCGTGATGGATGCTCATTCCTTTGGGAATATTCATTACTCTATACAATCGACCGTCAATAGTGAGGACAGGCAACCTCATATCTGTATCCGAATGGATGATAACATTTCCATCTTGTAGGAATATGCTCCATCTGTTGTCAGCTATGTCCTTGATGGACATAGGGTCATACTGGATCCATGCCGCCGAGGTGTTGGTGATACCTTTCATGCCATCGACGTCGAGTATGTCTTTCGTGCTGACGGTAAGGACATAGTAGCCATAGTCTGACGTCAGTTTGGAGAAGTCCAACACAAAAGTGGCTTCGTCCACAGCAACGATTCCAATCAGTCCGTTCTCAAGCTGGATGCCATCATGAGTGAGGGTCACGTCTTCAGTCGTGAATGTGGAAGCCTCCACGTTCTTGTTGAAATTCACTGTCACTTCCTTCACCTTCTCAGCCGTTTCTCCTTCCTCCGGTATTCCGACAAATCCAGCTACTCGGAGATCGGAAGTGGTTTTCGGCTCGAAGGTGAGCGTGTATGATTCGTAAGTGCCTTGCAGCAAATCGGCCACGTGGATGAGATTCTCATATATTGGATCGGCGCCATCATGCAAGGTAACATACGTTTGCCAGATGTTGCGCAAGCTGATTTCCTGCCCGTCGCTGTTGCGCGTAATGCCGGTAAGCACCATGCTTCCTCCAGTGGGGTCGGCCACCTTGCCATAGACCCATCCCTCTTCAGGCGCCCCCACGATGAGTTTGTACTCGGTGCTGGACAAACGGGAGATGCTGACAGATGTGGCAGGCTGCACTTCTGCCACACTGCCATCAGTCAGATAGGCCATATCGGGGAAGTCTTCGTAGTCAATGACGTCGTTCACGATGAATGCTAGATGGCTTGTCTCCGGTACACAAACACTCCTGATTAGCTCATGGATGGACGTGTTGCCTAGCAATGAGAGATTTTCGTTGCCATAACTGGTGAGGTGATTGGCCTGGACATCATAGTCAATGAAATGTCCGAGTAGAGAACTTTGCAACCACCACTGGGCATAAGCTTGTGAATGGGAGTTGATGTCGCCAAAATCATTAGCTATGCTTTGGCCAAAAGCGAGATTGGTCTCGCCACCATTGACTTGAGAACCCAGCAGCTCGAAATCTACAAGTAATCCTTTTTCATTTTCAACTATCTTCGGTTGGCTTGTCACCATACGTACGTCTTTGGCATCGCCATAACCCTTGTTGTTGATGATGAGTGCAAACTCTGCCGGCTCTGACTTCTCCACTTCACTTGTAAAGGGATTGTCGCCAAGGATGTCACGCTGCATGAAATAAACGAGGTCCAACTCTGGCGATGGCTTCACGGTGAGTGTGACGGGAAGCAAATCCTTTGTCACTGTAAGGCCGGTATATGGATCGACATATTCGAGAAATCCTCCGAAAGAATAAGTCTTCTCCGCCAACACTGCAGCATATTTTGTAGGAATGAAAAGAATGCTTGCCTTTCCTTTTTCCTTGGCATCGATTGTCCATAAGCTTTCCAAACTTGGGTCACCCTTGATATGTTCCAAGCTTTCCAAGTTAATTTGGAACTCCCTCGAAGTGGCTAAATGACCTTCGTCGTCCTTCACCACTAGATGGAGTTTCACGTCGGTCATTGGTGTGTCGTCATGACCATTGTAAATGTTTAGGAAGCCACGGAATGCTTGCCGTGTCATAACCAATGTCTGTTCAAACTGAAGAGTGACACTTGCACACATTGAATGCGATGCTTCTTCCAAATGTTTCATAAATTCCATGCAAGAATGATCGAACATCTCCATCATCGAGCCGAAACCCTTTCCTTTGGCTATTGCATCTATATCATTGTAAACTTTCTTGTATTTTGCAATACTGTCTATATGAATGGCATTGACGACATTCAATCCCTTTGACGTGTTCTCCATTCGCTCAACAAACTTTCTTACTTTTTCCATTGTCACATAGTCGGGCTTGGCTTCCTGTAGTTTTGCCATATCAACGGCTGAATCACCACTGAACATTTCTCCCAAAAGTAAATAGAACTCTGCGGTTTGCAAGTCGAAATGACCAAGCCATGCTGGGTCACCAAACATTTCTAACAGAGCAGATTTGCAAGCCTCTATTTGTCTGGCCATCAATATTAGATTCTCATCGTAGAGCCGCATCCAGTCATAAACTAATTTTTTAACTTCCTTTTTCCCAGAGTTGCTCATCCTTTCAGCCGCATTACTTGCTTGACTACAGATATTGGTGAACACACCCCATAATATCTCGGCACCCGGTCCGGCAATTTCCGCTCCTGCACCACCAATTTGTTCTCCTAAATAATTCAACAAATCTCCAGGTAATGATGCTCCGTTACTTTCAGTAGAATTGAGGGATAAATCCATACCACCGTTGAAAGCGTCGAAAAGAGGACCTCCTCCCATCAAACCCAAACCATAATTTATTCCTTCTTCCACCATTTTTGTTAAATCAGGATTACAGAATGTATCTTCCTCCTTTACATTAACCCAGGGCAATTCGTCGAGTCCAGAGGTAAACCCGCCATCCTCAATGCCGGTATTGGGGCCTCCTTTCCATAACTGGTCAGCCAACGCTATGAGAATCGCGGACCATCCACATGTTTTCAAGGACAAGCGCCACAAGGCTTTGTTTTTTTTAAGTTCTTCACCACAGATCTCTCCATATAAGGCTTCAAAACCACCCATGCAGGGTGAAAGATAAGGCACATACCCTTTTTTTGCCTTGTATTTTTGCGACGCGGCGGTTCCATCCAATTTTGTGAGCAAAACAGGTATGTGTACTGTTTGCTCAGCACCCAAGTCAAACGGTTCGGTATAAGCCAAGGGAGAGAACAACCATTCTTGTGAAGGCTCCGGAACCATGAAAGTAACATCCAAAGCTTTCACCAAACCATAGTTGGTCAAGGTAAAGTCAAGTAGCATGGTTTCACCTGGCTCTATGGCATCGCCGTCCACTTTTTCTGGTCCGGTCAGCACAACGACAGGAGCGGGCACGTGTGTTTCGTACGTTACGTTGGTTACAATATTATATTGGTCTTCCACTTCCGTTTCCACAACATCCCATGTAATGGACACGCCTTGAATGCTAAGATTTACCACCTTGTTTGTGATCCTTCCAGGGTCGACAAGTAGATTTCCCCGATATTGGTCATGTCTTTCTGCTGTGACACTAATGGTATAGTATCCCTCGTTAAGATTTGTTTCAAATAGCCCGTTGGCATCAGTTATGCCTTCTGCCAAAAGGGTTCCCAAAGTAGGATGAGTCACTTTTACTGTGGCACCTTCCAAATGAGGCTTCTCCTCGGTATAATAGGTGTATTCGTCGCGTACATCTATGACCAGTGTGCCTTTCTCTTCTGATACAGGCTCCAAAGTAATCGGAATCTGCATACCATCTCCGTTCTCGCAATTAAGTGCAATAAAAGCCGTGACAGGAACATTAAGTTGCATGTTTTCCACAGGAGAGAACTTCAGTAATACTGTCGTGCTTTCCCCTGTTGCAAGGCTCTCCATCTCTTGACTTGTTGCTAGTGAAAGCCAAGTGGCTTTCTGAGGCAGCAAGACGCTAATTGTTCCTGTGCTCCCCTTGCCTTGATTGGTAATCACGATTGGATATTCACGTGTCTGTCCTTTAGTCATTGTCGTGTTAACTTTCGCCTCGCTGGCTACCAATCGGCTGCTTTTTAGGAAGGAGTAATAATAAACGGTTTTTGTCATTTCCGCCCCCTCGTCGGACGTGACGTGGATGGTGAATTTCTTGTATTGTTTTCCTTCAGAGGCTTTTATTCCTGTCATCTTCAGAATGATGTCAGCGGCTTTCCCGTTCTGAATGGTTTTGCTATAGTCAAATTCCACCAAACAATCGTCATCAAGCCCAATTGCATCGATATTGACGTTGGTCATGGAAATGGAACAAGGATTCCACAAGACCAATGGAACCAATGTGGTTTCATTCACTGTAATCTTCTCTATGATATCATCTTCATTGTCTAATGTGATGCCGGCCACTTCGAAAGAGGCCTGTTCTCGTGTGGCATTCTCTTCGGGATAGCAAGAACCTACAGAGAAATGACCCACTTGATGCTGATATGGAAGGTATTCCACTTTGAAGTTTCCTTCAATGTCAGTCGTAGAGTTGAGAGACGTTCTCAAACCATTGTTTATGATATAAACCTCAACTTCAGCACCATTGCAACGTGAGCCTGTGGCTTTTCCGCTTATGAGCACCTTTTCTCCACTTCTATACACACTCTTGTCTGTTGAGACAATTGTCGTGAATGCTGGCAGAACATTTACAATCACCGCTTCCGAATTATTATTATCGTAGGAAAGCTCGGGCGTTTCATGGTCTTCATTGACAACTGCATAGATTTCCAGGTTGCCTACCTTTTCAGGCATGGTGAACTCCTTGTCAAGGGTTAAAGATCCCTCTGCTGGCAAGTCTTCCTGAACGTACAATCTTACAAGGGCGTTCTCATTATTCTTCGCATAGATTTTAATGCAAGTTAGGGCAGGCAGTGGAGCGTTACCTTTGTTTTCGATGGTGACCATTGCCTTAGCCTTATCTCCTGCTTCCATTTCCCCTGGAGAAATGGCAAGATGTGCAATCCTGGCATCAGGCTTGGTTTGGTCAGTCACCATCAACAAGCATGAAGCTTGGCTGTAACCTTCTGCTTTGGCAGTAAATACGATTAGTTCCTTTGCATCGGGCGAGTGGTTGGCTTTGGACAAGACTTCCACATCAATAGTTTGTTCTCCTGCCGGTATTGTAACTGTGTGCTTATATTCCAAATAGTCATCATTGTCGCTCGACAACACCACAGACAATTCTTTTCCTTCGGTGGTGTTGCGCGTGACAGTCAAGGTTGTATTTCCACCCTCTTTGATGGTGCTGTTCTTGACGGTCATTCGTAATGCCGGACCATCATTGTCGAACACTTGTATAGGTTTTGTAACAACACCTGCTGACTCTCCCTTGACATTGCAATCGCATGAAGACACATAGACGGAAGCTGTAATGTTATATGTGCGGTCACCTTCTGCAAGGTCATTGTCAACTGGCCCTAATTGGAAGGTGGTTTGCTCCACTCCCTTGCGCATCTCCAGTGTTCTTGTACCGAAGAAAAGTCCTCCGTTGGAATCATCAGTTAATTTGATGGTTACTTTGCTGTCGATATGACTTTTCCTTACCAATCTGCCAATGATGGAAACGGGACCCTCTCCTTCTGAAATCTTGTCAGGCGTAAAAGACAATTTCAGGGTGGGTATGTCGTCTTCTGCAATTAAGACGATTGTCTCTGCTGGCTCGTATCCAGAAGCGAACGCCGAAATGGCAACGGAAGCGTCGACATTGGGGATTTCATCATCTGTAATGGTGAGGGCAATTGAAAACGATTCTTCCCCAGCAGGAATGGTGATGGTTTCGGGTATAGGCAACCGTATGGCATCCTCACTTTTTAAAGTAACCTGTATTGGCAAAGAAGAGACACGTGAAGTGGATACTGTCAATTGGAACGTCTCCCCTTCTGCGACCTCATTTTTCGATACCGTCAATCGTAGTTTCGGCAATTCGTCATCGACAATCACCAAAGTTCCTTCCACAGGTTCGTATCCGTTTCCCGTCACGGTAATCACAAACACTGAGTCCTCGTCGAGCGTCTCGTTGTCTATTACCGTGAGGGGGATGTATGCCGACGACACTCCCGCGTCGAGTGTGATTTGTTCGGGGCATTCCAGACGTCCGTCACCTGTGAGGGTATTGCTGAAGGTTAGTGCCTCCTTGCGGCTTCCGCTCCGGGTCAGCTTGCATCGCAGCGTGGTGGCTGTCCCCTCTTCGACGGCAGCGGGCATCACAAGATACAACTTCTTCCCCACTTGGAGAGCGTCATAGTCGGTAAAGGCCGTGTTGTTGGTGCGGAGGGAAGAGCTCTCTCCCGAGTCTTTGTTTGGCACCACCTCCACCTTCACGGCCACAGGGCCGTCTACGCCTACTATTTGTGGAATGCCGACTTCAGCCTCACGGGGAAGTGCTTGTCCTGCGGCAAGTGTCTCCACCTCGGGGTACAGTGTGGTGAGGTAGGCTTCCTCGCCTGTGGATGACACGAGCGACACCCGTTCGCTCCATCCGCCAGCGGAGGCCACCTCTCCCACGTTCTTCACTGTCCATTTGATATGGATGGTGCTTTCAGGCTCCACCTCTCGGGTGAGAGTCTGCACCCCCGACACCTCGAAGTCGGGGGTGTGGGTGATGGTGACGGAGCCGTCTGCGGAGCCGGTGGCCAGATTAGCACCCGCCGCATTGGTGAGCACAACATTGGTGAGCGTGACGGGATAGGCGTGGTCTTCTTCAAGCCATTCTCCCAAGGCCACCTTCACAGAGAGTATGGGTCCGTGGTTGCCTTTGATGGCCTTTCCGCCTGACGAATAGACGATGAATGTGTAACGGCCACCGCCTTGGTCTTGAATCGCGGCCAGGTGGTCGGCACTCCTTTCTGCCACGAGGCGGGCGCTCTCGGTGTCAAGTGTCAATCCGTCTGGAAGGTTGAGATCCCATTGCAAGCCTACGATGTCGGTGCTTGTATTGTCGAGCCCCACGGAAAGCGTTACCGTGGTGCCCTTGATGCCTTTGGCGTCCTGCACATAGAGTCTGTTGACATCTTGTGCCAACAAGGCCGTGAGGGTACACAACAGCATGCATATTGTTGAGAAGAATCGTCTTTTTTTCATATTCTCCATATTTTTATTTGGTGGTTATTTTCTTGGTCAAGACCACATCTCCAGCCATCACGCGCACTAAAACAGGCTGGTTGGTTGTGCGGCACAGGTAGAGTGAGCCTGGCGCAACATTGTCGGCATGTCCTTTAGCTATCGTCTGTCCGGAAAGGGAGAGAACTTGCCAGTCAAAGTCATGCAACGTCTCATTGGTCCACAAGCGAAGAACGCCGTTGTTGACAACCAACGAGAGCCCCTTCGAAGTAGCTGTTATTCCTGTGGGGGCACCATTGATGGCAGTAATGACAGGCATTCCGTCAATGTCAACCACTTCGGCGAAGTCCAGATGTTTGCGCCCGGTCCTTGCCAATACTGTTTTTCCAGCAGGCAGCTCCCGCTCAGTAATAGAATAGACAATCAAGTGAGTTCGTCCAGTCTCGTGTGCCACGGTACATTGCATTCCTGCATCTTCGAGCATACTTTCCCACTCGTCCGTTCCGCCCGTCAGTGTCACGTCTAAAGCGGCGATAGGAATCTCGCTGTTGAGCACCAGGCAACCATCGGTTACATACAACTGTGCTTTGGCGTCATCACCATATTCTTCTGTGTCAAGGAAAGTGGCATTGGACATCGTGGCTGATGTGGAGACCATGGCGTTGACCAGCACGGCCACGTCTTGTATGTTGATTACGTCATCGACAACAGTGTTGGCGGCTGTGTGGTTATACATCGGCACATAGCGTTCCAACGACAGGTTGATGGTCTTTTGGAGGTCGCTCACGCTTACGTTGCCATTGAAGTCTACGTCACCCATGCGGAAGTTGAACTTGACAGGCATGGTCGTCCCCTTGTTGTCGGCTGTGAGCAGGCTGCCGTTTGGCAGATAGCAAACGGAGTGGTTCCTGTCTTTCTCACGGACATTGAAACCGCCGTCGCTCAGTTCAAGGATGGATTCCCATACGTTGCTCCCATCCTCGCCATACAGCGAGATGGGCAGGCTGGTCTTGTAACTGCGGGTGCTGTGGTCGTACAACAGGATGGTGGGCACCTTCTCCATAAGTTTGCCGTCGGCGATCAACTCGTCATAGGAGTAGGTGCGGTCGATGGTCTGCCGGCTTGTCTCCAGTCGCTGGATGTGTTCGGGCAAGGCTGGGGTGAGTGCAGAGAAATGGCATTTCGATGCCCGCAGCGACACCAGTTCAGGGAAGGCGTCGCCGATGGCTCCCAAGTTGCCCGAGAGGGCATTGTCGGAGATGTCGAGGTAGCGCAGGTGCGTGCATTTCACTCCGGTTTTCCCCAACAGCTCCATCCATGTTGCCAGATCGCCGCTGAGGGCGTTTCCGCTGAGGTTGATGTCGGTGAGTTCCGGCAGGGAGAAGAGTGCTGTGCCCAGGTTGCCTGTGAGGTTGTTGTTGGGTAGGCTGATTCGCGTCACGCGCCCCTCACGTGTCTTCACGCCGGCAAGGTGGTCAGTGGCAGCGGGGGTGTCGGCGAAATTCCATTTGTGCGCCCATTTGTCGCCTCCTGTCTCGTTGTAGAACCTCTTCAGCGCGGCGAAATCGTCGGCATGCATCGGCATCTCATCCACAGCAAGCGAGAGCGTGAAATGATCAACCCGGCCATTGCCTTTAGACTCCTTTACTTCTACAATGAAGCGGCCATCCTCCTCCTCAGACAGGAAGTCGAAATGATAGGCTTGCCAGGTGGTAGAAGTTATGGTCAAGCTCTTGTCGCCGGCACTGACAGTCATCTCGCCGTCAGCGTCTACAGCAGCCCAGAAGGACAGGCGGAGCCCCACCTTGGGCAATCCCTCCACCTTTTGCGACATGCTGCTATTCTCCTTAAAAGTGAACTCTTTTTCATCATCGGGGGCGCGGAAAGGCTTCTGGTTAGATGTTGAGGGTGTTGGATATGCACGGGCATATTCTTCACCCTCATCGTCGAAGTCCACGACATGTCCATCTTCCATATATTCCCAATAGTCATAGCCCTCGTCGGCGTCGGGGTTCTTGAGGAAGCCGGTGAATATGGGCCTTTCAAGAATATTGGCAAACTCGTAGCTGTGGACGTTGCTCCAATTCTTGTCAATGCCTTTGAAACGGATGTTCAGCGCGGTGTTGCGACCCACTTGAAGGATACCGAACTCGTCCTCCACCGTCTTCAAGTTGTCGGGGGTGATTTCATTGGCCAGGTCATCCACTTGCAAGTCAATGTCGAGCAGATAGGGCGAGGCGGGGGTGTCGAGATTCACCATTTCAGCATGACTGTCGTTTTCATCGAACCAATATTGGTAGGCGGTGATGAGGTCATCCTGTCCACCCCCTGCAGGGATGAGGAAAAAAGAGGAATGGGGCTCTCCCCATCGGCCGTCGACACCTTGGATACGATAGCAGAAACGGTGCATGCCTTCACTAAGGCGCGACACATCTTCTTGGATGGAGAATGTGCGCATGTTCGCACGAACGGTCTTGCGGTCGGCTTGATTTTGGTCGAACCAGTATTCGCAAAGCCATTGGCCTGTATATTGCGAACCATTTTTGACGAAGAATGCCGTATGAGGCACCGACCATTTGCCGTCGCTGGATTGAAACCTGTAGTAAAGCCTGTGCAAGCCCATTCCCAGACGGCTCACGTCGGGGCTGAAGCTTGTCGTGCCGTAGGATGCCGACACGATGGTCGCATGTGCATGGTCGGTGTCGAACCAATATTCGACATGCGGCGTCGCTTGCGCCAGCACCATCAAGGGCATCCCCAGGCTGATAGTCAGTATGAACAATAACTTTCGCATGGCTGGAAGTGTTTAGTAGGTACCGGCCTCAATGGTTATCTTTACATTCAGCTTGCCATTGGCATCGGAGTAGGGGGCCACCTCACTGCTTGTTACCTGGGGGCAGGAGGGCCAGATGGAGAAGGGTGTGGCACCGCCATACATGCCCACCTGCGTGCCGTCGGTACCAAGATATTCGGTGGCTGCCTCGTCGGTGAGGTGTGGGTCGGAATTCTCACCATCAGGGAAACCGTTCACGAACATTTCTCCAAAACCATAGATTTGCTTGTTGTCACTGCCATAGTTGTTGGGATTTTCGGCATATAAATTGCTATAAATATTATTAAAATAGGTAGATGTTGGCCTTGGATTGAGATGATATATGATGTTGTTCTCATATTTGGCGGAAGCTGTATAACCTTCACGACAATCATCGAAAATCACACAGTTGCACACATATCTGTTGGATGCGTCTGAAGACAAGGTATTAAAATACTTGATATATGAATTACGCACCACTAACCCTCCATCGGCTTCAGTGCCAGTCCAGAAGTCGTTATATATATAGCATTTGTCAATCAGCACGTTGATGGCATTTATTTCTTCCTCTAAAGAACCATCGTTGAAGTCGATGTTATACATTTTGCATTTGATCAGGGAGAAATTCTCCACGTCCGAGTTGATGACTATGTTTTTCAAACTCAATCCCTCGATGGTGAGTCCCTTGTTGTCTCCCTCCGGCAAAATCACATACAAGTTGCTTGTAATGACGGTTGGAGCAGTGTTCCAGTCGTTGAGGTGCATGCCCGCTCCCTGGATGGTCACCGCCTTTTCGATGACCTCCGGCGGGTTGAAGTTACCTGCTGAGAGGCTAATCAAATCGCCCGACTCGGCTTCCTTTAGTGCTTCGACCAGTGCGTCAATTCCATAGAATGCTTTCATCTGGTCGCCATGCTGTAGTGTTGCGATGCTCATGCCCTGGGCGTCGGCATCCAAGCCGACTACCAAAAAGACCACCATCAAGATGGTTTTGAAAAAGGATTTTGTTTTCATAAAGATAAATTATATTAGGTAATGTTTTTCTTATTCAACTCGTTCATAGTACGTTATCAGTCTCATGCCTATTTCAAACCTTGTGTTTCTTTTGCAAAATAATAAAAAAAATGGGAAACTTCCAAAAAAAATGTGAAAAAATGTCTCTTTTTCTTTACTATTAGACTTGCTCCTTTGTCTGAAAGGCATCCATATCGTTGAAGAAAATAAATCACCTACAAGAATGATAGTAACAGATAATTTTGATTACCTATCTTATAAAAAAGCCCAGGCGGTGATGCCTGGGCTTGATGTCTTTTGTTTACCGAAGGGTTTTATTTTTTCTTCAGCAGGTCGCGGATTTCGCCGAGCAGTTTCTCCTCAGCCGAGGGCTCTGGTGCAGGAGCAGGCTCCTCTTCCTTCTTGGCAGTAATCTTGTTCATTGCCTTGACCATGAGGAAGATACAGAATGCGATGATGAGGAAGTCGATGATGTTCTGGATGAACGCGCCATATTTGAGTGTGGCACCGGCAATAGGCTCTCCGCCATCCACGGCAGGGATCATCATTTTGTACTCGAGTCCTGAGAGGTCGACACCACCTGTCAGCATTCCGATAACTGGCATGAGGACATCGTCGACCAGCGAGGTCACGATTTTTCCGAAAGCACCGCCGACGATTACACCGACAGCCATGTCCATCACGTTGCCCTTCATGGCAAACTCTTTGAATTCTT